>JAIFLK010000248.1 GCA_020049115.1 Chloroflexota bacterium
CCGCGCCACGCGGTTGGGTTACGCCGAGTTTCATGAAGATGAGCTAGAAAATATGCGGCTCATTGTGCGCGCCTACAAAGGCGAAGCCTACGCCGCTTTTCTGGACAGCAAAGGGCCGATTCATTGGCTACTCCCCGCCGCATTATGGTATCTTAACGGTTGGGTCAATGAAACCATAGCCCGCCTGCCCGTGCTGCTCACCGCCCTGCTGCTCATCCCCATGATGTATGCGCTCGGACGGCGTATGAGTGGTGGCAATGACTCTGTCGGTTTAATCGCCGCCACTTTTGTTACGCTCAATGGCTTTTTTGTCGCGTATGCGCGCCATGTCGAGAATCAAAGCCTCATTGTTTTTTGGGGCGCGCTGACCATGTGGTGGGCGTATCGGTATTATCAAAACCCCGCCGCGCACCGTCCATTTCTTTTTTATATCGCCTTCGCCCTCGCCATTGGCCTCATCGCCCACCCTGACGTTTTGTTATATTTGCCCGTTTTTGGCTACATGTTGCTCATGTCAGCTCTAAAACAAAAGCCGCAAAGAATTGCGGACTCCAGCTATCCAAAATGGAGTCCGCAATTCTTTGCGGCGATTCCACGAATCATCGTGGACTCCAAAGGTTTATCATGGCTACTCGGCGCGGGGTTATTATTTACAATTATCACCGCCTCGTTTTACCTACCCTACCTGACCGACCCGCAAATTGGCCTCGTTTACCAATATTTCGCCAGTGACCGCATCGGCGAGAGCCTCTTTTATAACCGCGTTCACAATCTCTTTGACCAAGACCAACTTTACAGCACCCGTTACCATGCCCCCGTGTTAGTCCTACTCCTAACGTGGTTGTTAGCCCGCATGTGGGCGCGGCGCGGGCGTTGGGGTCTCATTATTTTTAGTGGTTTTGCCCTCGCCATTATCAGCACCGTCGCGCTGCCCGAATGGTGGTTTATCCGCCAAATCAATTTTGCCTTTTTCCCTTACGCTCTCTTAACCCTCACCATGCTCTGGCTACCCGAAGCCAGCTTTGAAATCAAAACCCTCTATCTCTGGTTGACCGCGCCTTTAGGGGCATTACTATTTCTCGCGCAAGATGCAGCCGATCATGTGCAAATTGCCTACACTGCCTGGGCTTTACTCGCCGCCTTAGCCACCGTTGATTTATGGACGGCCTGCAATTTGCCCACAAAAAATCACTCCCTCGCCATGTGGGAGAGGGCTGGGGTGAGGGTTTCGCCTAGCCTAATCCGCCTCATTGGACATGGCAGCATGATTTTAATCGCCCTGGTTGTCACGCCCATTACAATTTTTTACCAATACCTCACTTTTGACTCCACCGTTATCACTTATTGGCAAGCCAAGCAAGAGTCCGTAACTAATCCCAATTCAATCTATAACTGGCTTTATGGCGACATTGCCCGCCCACGCAAGCTCTTCTCCAATCCCCGTTTAGGCGGTTGGAAAGCGGCAGGCTATCTATACGAAAAAGGACTCCTCCAACACGACTTTCGTAGTGTGAATGAGTCCTATGCCGTCCCAATTTGGTACACCTTTGAAACGCCCCGTTCCTGTTATGACGACCCTGAAAATTATTGGGTACAACGCGATTGGAAAGGCTGGCCCGATGAAGAGCAGAAAATTATCACGCAAGGCTACACTTTAACCCGTGTCGTCTTGGTTGATAATGAACCAAAGTTACATTTATATCAGAAACATACCACCATCACTCAACCCGAAACAATCAACATGGAGGATTATCGCCATGCCTTCGACTTACTTGCTACGCCTAATCGCTTCGCCCAAGGTGAAGTCATTCAAAAGCAAACTGACCTCAATTTTGGTGATAAATTACAGCTTTATGGTTATAATTTGCCTACACCACTTTTATCAAACCGTGATACCGCCCGCGTCACCGTTTTTTGGCAAGCCCTAGTCCCCATGCCCACCCGTTATCGCGCTTTCTTACATCTGATTGATAGCACCGGGCATAAATGGGCGCAACAAGACGACGACCCTGCTTGCCGCCTGCTCACCACCGAAATGCGTGTCGGGCAAACCTCCACCCGCGAATTTCGCCTCACCCTAAACCCCGCCATGCCCTACGGCGAATATCAATTAGTGCTAGGTTTATATGACCCCACCAGCCAAACGCGCCTACCCATTTGGGATAATAAAACGCAACAATCGCCTGGTGACAGCCTTGTATTAGGCACAGTGCAAATTCATTAACCACTCACCTCTTGGGTTAAACCCCGCGTAATTTCGGTGCTAATCGCAATAATTTTGAGCGTTTTGGCCATCTCGGCTAAATATTCAAACAACTGCGCTCGATTTGTTAAGCTATCTTGACGGGCGGTTTCATTCATTTTATGTAATTGTAACATCAAATCCATGGGCAAATCAAAATGAGCCTGCGTCGCCGCCGTCACCCCCGCCGCCGAGCCAAGAGCCGCCTCAATCATTGCCACCTCAAATTGCAACCCCGCCCGCCCAAAAACCAACGCTAAATATTGAGCAATGGGTTTCAAGGCTTCTTGTTTAGCCCTCATCTCCACCATTTCCAAAGCCTGTCCATCCCCAGGCACTAATTTCCCCGCCAAATATAAATCAGCAATAATTTCAATGGCCTTCGCGGGGGATTTTTGCCCCAATTTTTCCTGCAAATCGAACACTTTTTGCCCTATTTTTGACGACAAGGTAATGCTCAATCGTTTATCAGATGATGTATTTTCACTCATAATTGTCTCCTTATTAGCAATTAGCTTTTACTGCACTTATTTATACCACAAAAAAGAGGAGTTGTCAAGTTAAAAAATCACATATTTACCACATAAAACAAATTTTTGCACTCAAAAATAATTCAATTCTCCAACCATATTGTCTCATTTTTTCCTACTTCTTATCCTGCTTTATGTCTTTCATTGTTCCTAAGTTTGGCCTGAATCACAAGATGATGTATATTGGTCTTCCATTTATCACTCATCATTCATAACTCATTACTTTATGTCACGTCTCACACCTTATCTACTCATTCTCCTAGCTTTAGCCTTACAATTAGCTTATCTACACGAATTACATATCCTTTTCCCCGACCAATTCGTCCATGCCCCCTTTTGCGGCGTGGACGCTGAAGCCCATGTGGAACGTGCCATTGGCCTACTCAATGGCACAAAACCAGGCCAAGAGCCATTTGATTTCATTCCCCTCTATCCCCTTTATCTCGCCACCTTACGTGCGCTCGTCGGCGAATCGCTCTTTGTTCCCATTTATATCCAAGCCATCTTTCAATTATTAGGCATTGCCGCAATATATCGTTTGGGAAAACTGACCTTTTCCCCCCTCGCGGGCAATCTAGCCGCCCTCGGATTAGCCACTTACAATTATTACATTTATTACACCCCCTGCTTTGACCAAACCTTACTCACCACCCCTTTCTTAACACTCTCCCTTTGTTTATTCATGCAATATGCCTTCAAAATGAAGTCAGTAAAAAGGCCACTAGCCATGACCTCCCTCCCTTTGGGGGGGAATGAGGGTGGGAGCAAATTACTACTTTTTATTACAGGTATTACTCTTGCTATCGCCATTCTCAGCCGCCCCACCATCTTAATCCTATTACCTGTCTTTATATTAAGCCTATTTTGGAGTCAGCAAAAAGGCGTGCAAACCTTTAGGTTTGCCACATTAAAAGCCATGTTCTGGCCTGTTATTAAGGATACCATGTGGCTGATATTACCCATTATTATCGCCATTGCCCCCATCACCTGGCACAATTACCGCACCAGTGGACGTTTCATGATATTACCCATTATTATCGCCATTGCCCCCATCACCTGGCACAATTACCGCACCAGTGGACGTTTCATTTTAATTACAGATGTCTTTGGGGTCAATCTCTTTACGGGCAACAACCCCGATGCTCAAGGGCTAGATACCCTCGCCCACATTCCCTCGCAGCCCGCCGTATTACGTTTTCGTCTCACGTTGCGGCGTATCCAACGCGGCGAGACTAGCTACGCCAGCGAAGTTCTCAATTATTACCGTCAACAACCCGCCGATGCTCTCGCCCTCAATCTTCGCAAATTATGGCTCTGGTTTGGCGAGGCCGATTTGCCATTAGTATCGCCCTTTTTCCCCCTCCTTGTCAGCCAAAGCCGCACCCTCAGTAATCTACCCTTAACATGGCAAGCCCTTGCCGTCGCTGCCTGGCTTAGTATTTTGCTTGTCCGCCCGCGCGCCTGGCCCCGCCTCACCTTTTTATGGCTGAGTTACGCTATCTTTAGTCTATTTACGATTCTCTTTTTCATTCAACTCCGCTTCCGCCTGCCCTTTTTACCCTTCATGGTGCTTGAAGCCGCCGCACTCATGGCCGCCGCGCCCATCTGGGCTAAAGAGCAACCGCGCCGTTTTATATTAGTCTTACTAATAATGTTAATTTTATTACCCTTCATTCATGGCCTCAATTTATTCATCCTCCTCTTTATCGCCCTCGGTTGGTGGCAACCCGAAACAAAAACGGAGTCACAAAGCTTGCTTTGTGCAGACAAAGTAAACTTTGTGACTCCTTATCGCTTCTCTTTAACAATCTTACTTATACTCTATGTCATATCTGCCCACATCTGGACTCAAGCCCAGGCCCGCGCCACCGATGTCAGCCAAACCATTGCCCATTATCTCGGCCCAGTGTTGGCAGGTGATCAAGCCCAGGCCCGCGCCACCGATGTCAGCCAAACCATTGCCCATTATCTCGGCCCAGTGTTGGCAGGTGAACTCATTTTAGGGCAAACGTTCCGCATGAATTGTGACAATTTCCATCAAATTGACCTCATCATGGGCATTTTTAATGATAGATCCCGTCAACCCGTCACCTTTTACCTCGCCACTGACTTCACAGGACAACAAATTTTATATCAAGAGACTTTTGACGGCAATAACGTCACCGATTATCAACGCCACCGTTTCACCTTTCCACCGATTGCCCACTCTAACGGCCAAATTTACTTCTTCTTTCTATCCTCCCCCACCTCCACGCCCGAAAATGGCCTGACCGCACGCGGCTACTCCGACACGCCCATTGATTACTACCCCAATGGGCGCGGTTGGGTCGGCTCATTGGGTCATCTCCAGCCCATGCAAGCCGATTTTGCCTTCACCGCCACGTGCAACCTCAGCCTGATGGAAAAATTAAAGGCCATTGTGCCATGAAAACTCACTGGTTCAACCAACTTGTCTTACTAACAATTATCCTCCTTGCCACCTTCCTCCACGTATGGCAATTGTCAGAGTTTCCCCCCGCCATCTCTGGCGATGAAGCCAAAAATGGCTTAGAAGGACTCCATTTATTAGCCGAACCCGAACTCCGCATCTTTGCCCCCGCCAACGCGGGCCGCGAAGCCCTGTATCACTATTTATTACTCATCCCCCTTTATCTTTTTGGCGCAACCCCGTGGGCCTTACGCCTGCTGCCCACCATGTTAAGCCTGCTCCTCCTCCCCCTGACCTACCGTTGGACACGCGAACTCCTGCCCACGCAAAGCGGAGTCGCGTTATTAGCCACAGGTTGGTTAGCCATGTCCCCCTGGATGCTCAATTTGAGTCGGCTCGGATTACGAGGAATTTTACTTGTGCCTTGCATGATTGCCGCATACTATTTTTTTTGGCGTGGCTATTTAAGCTCTTATAAGGTTTCAAACTTTATAAGAGCTAAAAGCTCAAAATATTTCGCCCTCAGCGGCCTCTTTTTAGGGCTAACTCTCCACACCTACACCGCCAGCCGCACCCTGCCCTTCGCCTTCATCCTTATGGCAATCGCCCTCAGCCTCTATGACCGCGCCCGCCTCAAAACGATTTGGCTAGGGCTATTGACCACCGCCGCCACCGCCATACTCATTTTTGCCCCACTTGGCTATTATTTCCTCACCCATCCCGCCGCCTTCCTCTACCGCAGTCGCGGGGTCAGCCTGCGCGCCAATTACGAGTTATTCCATGCTCACACGGGTCAAACGTTCACGCAATATTTATTCACGACCTGGCTAGATAATCTCCGTTGGTTCATAGAAATGAGCCAACCAGGACTCCCCATGCCCCTGATTTATCTTTGTTGGTTCATGGGTCTCGCCACCCTACTCATTCACGCTCGCCGCCATGCCAATTACGCTATCATTACTCTTAGTTTCGCTATTGGCCTGCTGCCCATTTTTATTGGCCTACCCACCACCATGCGCGTCATTCTCGCCATGCCCACGACTTACATTATATTGGCATTGGGCGTGTTCAGCCCATTCACACTAAAACGCCCTCACCCCCAGCCCCTCTCCCAAAAGGAGAGGGGAGATAAAAATGACTCCCTCTCCCAAAAAAGGAGGGGAGATAAAAACGACTCCCTCTCCCCCTGGGAGAGGGTTGGGGTGAGGGTTGTTCTCATTGCCCTCCTCAGCAGCACCCTCGCCCTGCCAGATACCTTTCAACCGAGCCGTTGGATAGGCCAGCCGCCCCTGCCCACGCCCCTAGATGAAGTGTTCACCATTGCCGCCAATCGTATCCGCGAACTGGTGTTAGTGGAAAAACGGAGTGTGCTACTGCCGCAAGCCGTTTATGGCGTGCCAACGGTGCGCTTTTTATTACAGGAAAATTTCAGCCCCACGCCACCCGCCAACCCCGCCCCAACTGACTCCATCGCCCTATTTTGGCCGACGGATTGGCAACGTTGGTTTGGGGCAACCGTGCCAAGTTTCATTCTCCTTTCGCCAAGTGCCACCAATGGGCAAGGTTACATTGAGACCATCGGGCAATGGTCGCCTGACCGCATGGCGGAGTTGGAACAATTCATTCAAGCCCAAGCCAATGCCCCTGACACAGAAACTATTCACAATAGAGACGGCCAACCCCTAGCCAACATTCTCACCCTGCCGCGCCCACAATTAGCCCTGCATGCCGCGCCCACTCAGCCCTTAAAATTACAATTTGGCGAGTCGCTGCAATTACAGGGGTACGAAGTCAACCTAACGAAGCCTGACACGGTTGATGTCGCTTTATTTCTGCAACTTGACCGCCATGTCTGGGCAGATTACATTATCTGGCTGCAATTGGTAGACAGCCATAATCGGGTGGTGGCCGAGAAACGGGAGGATACCACCGATAACCCCGCCTTTTGGTCGCCGCACCACTTGACCATTGACCACCACCCATTGACCGCCCCTGAGCCGCTGACCGAGGGAGTTTATGTTTTGAAACTCGGTTGGCAAGCGGTGGATTTTCGTGACTCGCTTTGGCTACCCGTTTATGACGAGCATGGCCGTTTATGGCCTGCCACGCCGACCCCGTTAGGGTTAATTCAAATCGGCGCGCTGTTAGAATTTGCGCCCATGCCATCACCCCTCAGCTTTGGTAATCAACTCAATCTTACAGGGTATAAATTAACGCCAGGCCAAACGGCTCATCATTTCAACCTTGCTTTGCAATGGCAAAATGAT
>JAIFLK010000105.1 GCA_020049115.1 Chloroflexota bacterium
ACAATACATGAATGCCTGGGGATTGAATGTCGGTGTCAATGACTCCTACTTTTAAGCCCTGCGCTACCATAATCGCGGCTAAATTAGCCGTGGTATTTGATTTACCTGTGCCGCCACGAAAAGAGTGAATGGAAATGATTTTTGATTCCATTGGGTATTCTCCAAAAAATTGAGTGAGTTAACGAACTACTTTATTTTAATAACGCTAGATTATACCACAGAAATTAAACAAGGGAATTAGGATATTTGTCAGATAAATGCCTCTTGCGCGATATTGCTTTGCCCTTTGGCTTTTTTCAACACTTCATGCGTCAAGGGCAGGCTTAATTTCGCGCCCTGTAATATTTCTTGAATGGTTACTAATTGTAAACGGTCAAATGGCTGCCCCGTTAATTGATTTTGGTAGCTGCCTGCTTGTTTAGCCTCTTGTCTCATGGGTTTCGTGGGTTCTTCAAGGGTAATTAAAATACCCATGGCGGCCTCTTCGCGGGTGACGACATGGCCTAAATCTCGCACCATGCCCACCCCTAAATTTTGCCCTGATTTGACCGAAAATATCACCTGTTTATAATCAGTCATACTATCTTGAATGTAGGCAATACCATCAATCCCCTTATCCGCCCCTTTTTTCTCATTTATCACCGCCCGATGATTCGAGTACGTTAGCACCGCCCATTTTTCAAACTCTTTTCGCAAACGGTCATCTTTTTTATGAGCCAACGCGCGGGCTGCGGCCATATCTTTAGGCACGCCACTGATAGCAATTGTTTCTAATATCTCGGCCCCAAAGGTTTGCTCTAAGCGGCGTAAAATTAAGCTAACGCTTTGATACGTAATATCAATCCCGATCCAGTGGCGGTTGAGGCGTTGGGCGACGGCTACGGTGGTGCCGCAACCGCAATAAGCATCAAGAATTATATCCCCTTCATTACTGCTGGCCTTAATAATACGCTCCAAGAGGGCTTCGGGTTTTTGCGTGGGATAGCCGAGTCGTTCTTTCGATTGTGAATTGATGGTTGAAATAACCCACCAATCTTCAGGAATTTTACCCAACTCGTTGGGCGCATAACTTTTACTAGAGCCTTTATGACTGCCCCACGCTTTAGGTGAGGTATACTTCTCTGTATCTAAATTGTAAGGCACTCTGATAGCATCGGCATTAAAAGTGAAATTATCACTTTTTGAATAACGAAAAATAACGTCATGCTTACGGGCAAAGCCATCTTGCGGTCTACCGCCGCCTGAATAAGCCCAAATAAGTTCATTTTGAAACTGTCCGCCCTGAATACAGAAAACGGCATCTAACACTAACTTAAGATGATGGCTGGCAGTGGGGTCACAATGGAGATAAAAACTGCCCGTTGGCTTCAACACTCGATGAATTTCCGCGATACGTTGGGTCATGCTCACCAAATAGGCCAGTAAACTTCCTTTACCTAACACTTTAGATAAGCCAATAATCAGTTCGATACTTTGTTTGGTCGAAAGGCCGTCAGCATTACTCGTAATGGTCTCAAAACCCATGATGGCTCGGTCATCCCACGTCCATGTATCTACGAAGGCTTGCGCTTGGGCTTTATCTTCTTGACCAATATTACTGTATATTTGGTGATAATCATGTTGAGAGTTAAACGGTGGGTCAATGTAACATAAATCAACCGTTTCAGTGGGAATATATTTTCTCAAAATTTCAAGATTATCGCCATAATACAATTGATTTATTTTCACACTTTCGCTCATTCACTCACCGTTATATTTCATGTTTAGCGTTTTTCCCTCACCCCAGCCCTCTCCCAAAGGGAGAGGGAGCAAAATATCACTCCTCACCCTTTGGGAGAGGGGACGGGGGTGAGGGTTTGTAGTTAAAAATCTAACGCCGACCAGACATCACTGGATAATTTCTTTTTAGCCTTGCGCGCAAACTGAGCTTTATACCAAATTTCTTGATTAATCGTCACCACTTTAACATGGCCTTTTTCGGTCAATTCATTCAAGATAGTTTGGACGTGTTCTATTGGTTTTTGTAACTCCGCCACAATATCCGCCAGTTTCATGCTGCGATTACGGGTTAAGCGATTCACCACCAAGGCATGGTCAGGCGACATGTCCAACAAATCAATCGTGGACATGCCCAATTGTATCACGGCATTAATAAAGCGTTGCCGCCAGCCATCGTAATCTTCCAAGGCGCGCTGATTTTCCAAATTTTGCACCACCGTGCTTAAGGCCGAATGAGCCGCACCGTCCGCCTGAGCCAATGCGGTTTGGGCCATCTTCAGAGCCATTTCATGCTCGCCCGTTGCCGCTAGTAACCACGCCCGCGCCCCGTCTACCCAGGGTTGCAGTTGAGCTGTTGCCACAACGTGGGTCAATAACCCTAAATCACCCGCTAAAATGGCCTGTTTCGCTAGGGCGGTGGGGCTGCCTAACTCCGCCGCTTGCGGATAAATGGAAGCTGCCGCCAGATAATCCCGTTGTAAGGCCAAAACATCGCCCTGATTCTCGGCGGCCTTCATACGGGACTCCACCGACGCGCCAATTAAACTGTACACCTGACGATAGTAATCCAGCGCGCCTGCAAAAGACTGTTGCTCACGGGCTTTATCACCCGCTAACAAGCCAAATTTAGCGGCCTGCGCCACATCAGAGCTACGGCTGTAATGATAAACAATTTTTTCTAATTGCACGGCGGAAGTAGCTTCACTATGGGCTAACCCATCGGCCACTTTTTTATGCCAATCTTGACGTTGTTGGAAGGACAACGTGGCATAAATTGCTTCCTGCATTAGCGGGTGGCTAAAACGATACGTTGCGTCAGCTAACTCAGTTAAGAAAGAAGCGGTAATGACCGCGTCTAACGCTTCATCAATTTCGGTTGGGGTTAAATGAGACTCGATCAACTTCAAAATCAACGCGGCCTCAAATGAAAAGCCCAAAATAGAGCCACGTTTCAGGAGTTCTTGTGGCGCGAGGGGCAAACCATCAAGCCTTGATAATAATAACTCATGTAATGACAGGGGCAACGAGGGAATAATGCCCGTCCAATGAGTTTCACCCGTGGCTTTATCCAAAATAATCGCCTGCGATTGTTGTAAGGCGCGGCATAATTCTTCGACATACAGCGGATTGCCCGCCCCATGTTGACAGACCCAATCGGCCAAACTTTTATCCAGCGTATCCGCCCCCAACGCCCGTTGCGCCACTTCAACCAAAGCCGATTCCGATAGCGGGGGCAAGGTTAAATGGGTTAATCCGTCATGGGGCAACAGGTCATGCCCCGTTAGCACCATCATCAACGGCCACTCGGCTAATTTAGCCAGCAATTGTCCTAATACATTGTACGATTCGCTGTCTAACCAGTGTGTATCCTCTAACACCACCAATGTTGGTTGTTGAGTTGCTAGTTGTTGTAATAATGCTAAAATTAAATGCGGCCCCGTTAAATTTAACTCACTACTTTCGCTCTCCAGGTCAGGCAAAGAGAACAGGTCAGCAATATCTTTGGCGAAAGCGGCTAATCCCAACGCGCCGAGTTTATGCTTCATTTGGCTGATTTGCTCATCAGCGGTGTGGCGAAAATCTAGCTCTAACCACCCCACCAGCAAATCTCGCCAAGCGAATAGTGGGGCATGTTTGCCATGCGGTTGGCAATAGCCCACCAACAGCGTCACTCCTTGCCGCTTGGCCGTTTCCGCCAAACTTGCTAAAAGTGACGTTTTACCGATACCCGTATGACCATCAATCATCCAAGCACTACTTTGCCCATCCAAGCACTACTTTGCCGCTTGCTTTTCACCGCCCGTAATGCTTTTTCGAGTTGCACTTTTTCCGTCATGCGCTCTAACAAGGGGCGTTTCAGCGGCTCAAGGCGTGTCCCTAAACGAATGTCACGCACATTAACAATGACCACGGGGCCATCAATGCCCTTAAGATGAACGGCAGGCAACTCCTCGCCCACAAAGGCATTACGGGTATTTTCCCAAATTTCGGAATCTAAAATAATTTGACCCGCTTCCGCCTTGCTCATCAGGCGCGCCGCCCGATGCCCCGCAATGACCGACTCCCGCCGATAATTAGAACCAATTTCCCCATTAAAGGTCAGGCCATAAGTAATCCCGCCCCGTTGTCGCAACGGCGGGTTTAATTGATATTGTTGATTAATATGTTCTAATGCTTGCGACAATTGCAAAGCTGCCGCCACTGCATAACGGGTGGTGCCTTCATGGGATTTTGGCACGCCAAAGGTGTTCAAGAAAAAGAAGCCCGAAATATAAGCATCAATTTGGCTGATAATCCCTTCATTTTGCTCAATAATGGTTTTGGCTTTATTAAAATAGCTTTGGAAAACCTGCGTGGCTACTTTGGGGCCATGGCTAAGGGCTAACTCTTCCACGCCAATCACATTAATAAATTGCACCGCTACGGGCCGAAATTCTGATTGAAGTTTGCGCCGACGGTCGGTATTGACCAATAACGCCAACATATCCTCTGGCAAAAAGGGCGCGAGCCGTTCAATCCGCGCCAAATTGGTCTGTAAGGTTTCTAAAATTTCCCCTAAGGCTAACCCAAAATGGGTCGAGCTACCTCGACGGCGGGTGGGCGTAATGATTTCGTAATCACCTAATCTATTGCCCCAATCATCAACCACCAAAGCCCCTTCAAGCGTGAAATGAGCTTCGGCAATTTTTGCTGCTTCCTCACCCAATAACACCTGCCCCGACTCCGCAATGACTTCCGCCTGCATCGCCCGATAGGTGCCTGGCCCACTGATTAGTAATTCCATGCGTTGCGTTGTCCCCACCACCGCCGCATACGCCACCCCGCGCTCCACCCCAATGCTCATGGTCAGGCTACATGGGCCAAACTCAGTCTCCATGTGTTTGAAGGGGACAATGGCGCGCTGCATCCGTAACGCGGCGCGAATGGCTTGCGACACATCATTATTATGGGCATCTTTTGGAAAATACACCATGGCCGCATCACCCACAAAAATGAGCATATCGCCCCCCGACGCGGTTATCGGGTCAAGGACGCTACTAAAGAGGCGGTTCATAATTTGATTCATGACCTCGCGGCCTTTCGCATCGCCTTGGCGCGCTAACATTTCAGTTAAGGCCGTAAAGCCACTCACATCCGCAAAGATAAACGTCCCTTCCAACATTTCGCCATGCGGTTGGTTGGGGGTCGGGTCAAGTTCCAGTAGATAACGCGGCATATAATCCACTAAAACTCGATGCAATGGATTGAGCGTACGCGTCACCTCAAGCAGTAAATCACTGGCTTCGTGTAACTCTGCGGGTGGAAGTTGCTCTAACTCATGGGGTAAGTTGCGTAGGCGGTTAAATAAACTGGGTGGAAGATAACGGGCCAAACGAGGGCGTAAATCTGACCAAAGGACGTGTGTCATAGGGCATCGTTATTGTTATTTATTGATATAGTAGGTCATCAATAAATGACAAGGTAGGAAAAATAAATCAGTTCTGTAGGTAGATAGACTAGCATATTTTACTATTAATTGCAACCTTTTAGGGTGGGATATTAGGCACAAATTTTTTTGTGAGTATAATTCACTTTTGTCGGGAGTACAATGGCCTATAGGCCATTGTACTCCTGACAATGTGAGTTATATTTATGTCCTACGATATTTTTGTGATTGGTACTGCTTCATTAGATACGCTTCATTTGCCGAGTCAAACCGTGCAGTCAGTGGGGGGCGCGGGTCTTTATACGGCGTTAGCCGCACAACACGCAGGGGCGGAGGTTGGTTTATTTGCCCCACACCCTGACCCCATGCCCGTTCCATTACAACTGATTGCGAGTCAACTCAATTGGCTCGGCCCCACCATTTCGCCCGATGAGGTGGCGCGGCTAGAGATTGCCCATTATGGTGGTGGACAAGCCAAATTACTCTCCGCCTCATGGGGCGCAGAGCCAGAGTTTCTGCCTGATGACATTCCTAGCGAAGTTGCCAGCGCAACTATTGTTCATATTGCGGCTTTAAGTTCTGCCCAACGTCAGCTTGATTTTTTATTAGCGTTACTGAATCATGCCGATAGCGAGGAGACGATTCTTTCAGTGGGTACTTACGGTTTGTTAGTCTATGACCAACGCGAACGAGTGCAACAGTTATTCGATTTAGCCAACATTTTCTTTATGAATGAAAATGAGGCCAAAGGGTTTTTTGGCTCAGTTGAACAGGCTAAAACTCATCCTGAATCTTTACTTTTCGTCACGCTAGGGGCGGAGGGCGCGCTGGTCATTGAAGGCGACCAAGTGACCCATGTCCCTGCCATTGCCACCACTGAAGTTGACCCCACAGGCGCGGGCGACACTTTTTGTGGGGCAACGTTAGCGGCTTTGGTGCAAGGGTTAAGCCCCGTTGAGGCGGCGCAACAAGCCGTTATATTAGCGGCGCAAACTGTCCAAGCCATCGGCCCAGCCGCGTTATACGGCGCGAGGGCCTAAATTAAACTGTTGTACCCTAGTACAGCGCGGCTTAAATAAGGTGCAAGCCATTATAAGGTTCTAAACCTTATAATAGACATTATACCGATTTAATGATTTTCGTAGGGGCAGGGCTTGTCCCTGCCCACAATGGGGGCAAGCACAAGGCATTGCCCCTTGTCAACGATTTTTTAATCGGTATAAACTCTAATCGCTGAACGCACTACGCACTTACTTACGCCGCGTGGTACTAGGGTGCAAAGAAATTCAATTTTATGGAGAATGTACCATGTCAACGCGAGAAAGATTTGATAGACAGCTGGAAGAAGTACGACAAGACGTTATTACGATGGGCAATATGGTTAAGGAGCAACTCCAATTAGCCCTAGACGCGCTCGAAAAATTGGATAATGGTTTAGCAGAAACCGTTTTTGTCTCAGACAAAAAAATCAATAAAGCCCGTTTTGCGCTTGATTCAAAATGCGTGGCGATTATTGGGACGCAACAACCCGTGGCGCATGATTTGCGCGCCCTGGTGTCGGTGATGAACATTATCGTAGATTTAGAGCGCATGGGCGACCATGCCAAAGAAATTGGCGATGCGGTGTTTCATAAACGCCCCGCGCATGAGTGGGCGGCCCCGCCAGAATTGAAAGAAATGAGTGGCTTGGTGATGGTCATGCTGACGGAGGTTTTAACCGCCTACAGCAATCAAGATATTAACATGGCGCAACAAATCATTGGGCAAGATGATAAAGTGGATGAGCTATTTAGCCTCATTTTCCAACGGGCGATGGAGCGCATGGCAAAAACGAAACATTTGGAAAAAGTGGAAGCTCGTTACGAAACATTACGAGTAGCGCAATCTCTTGAACGGATTGCTGACCTTTGTACTAACGTGGCGGAACGAGTTATTTACATTATGACGGGTGAACTTGAGGAAGTGAAGATTCATCAGCCTCATCAACCCGTTTAAGTTCTATCTGACCCAAAGGGTGGGTTTTAGCCCTTTGGGTCAGACCCCGTTATTTCTCCTCTAAATTCGGGCATGTCTTACGATATGGCTCATCACCCAAATATTGTTGCCATTCCGTTTCGGTCAAATTGCGGGACAGCCGCTGACACGCCACCGCCACCATGTCGGCTGCTTGCCAGGGCCACACCATAACTTCCTTATCATTAGACGTAACAATATAACGACCACTAGGGCTAAACATAGCAGAATTAGTGTAATCTGGCATTTGAGCTACCGCGCGACCTGTTGCCACTTCCCACACTCGTCCATTACCTGTTATCAACCATTGACTATTAGGGCTAAATTGGAAACTATAGCTAGAAATTTGATTGGCGGGCAAAGTAAAACTTCGCCACGTAGCAGTCTCCCAAATTTGGAGATTATGTAAGATTTTCCAATCCCATGTTCCCTTAAAACTTGTCACGGCTAACCATTGCCCATCGGGGCTAAACTTTAAAGCTGAGGGTTCATAAGGGTTAGAAAGTTGTTTCACTTCTTTTTTGGTAGTCATATCCCACACATGGAGTACTCCAGAACTTGAGGCCATTGAAAGAAGTTGTCCATTAGGGCTAAAAGCAACTCGAAAAGCACTATCTTGAATCAAATGAGTTATGGTATAAGGAGAAGTAGTTTGCCATAAAAAGCCCTCATTACCATTTGCAACGGCTAAATATTGGCTATCAGGGCTAAATACCATTTGTGAATTATACCCCGCCATGTGAAGAAGCGTTGTAATAACTTGCTCATTAGCCATTGACAAAATCGTGATATTAAAACCGTCATATAGTATCCCTAATTTTTTATCAGGACTAAACATTGTATATTGAACAGCCTCCTCACCTCCTTTATTTTCCGCCTTTGGTTTATCAAGCATAACCTCCTGCCCTGTCGTAATATCCCATGTTTTTTCACCATAATGAGTATCACTATATCTGTATGTTACGGTCAAATATCGCTCATCAGGGCTAAATGTTAGGCTAGGATATAAAACATTATTGGTAGGAAATTTGGCAGGACTACTTTTTTGAAGGTGTTCCACAATTTCGGTTATCGTATTACTTGTTAAAGCAAAGCGTTGACTATTGGCTGAAAATGCCATCTGCCGCACCCCACCTACCATGAGCCGAGCCACTTCTCGCCATGAACCCACTTCCCAAAAATGAACAGCCTCATCATCTGCTACCACTAACCAATGCCCATCAGGACTAAACATTATACCGTATAATTGATAACTATTCGTGGAAACTAAACGCGCCACTTCTAGGCCAGTTGTTAAATTTTTTACTTGTATACTAACTTCAGAAACATCTGAGGTATTAGGTTGATTAGCGATTGCCACCCATTGGTCGTCAGGGCTAATGATATACCTATCACTGCTAGTTAATTTTGAATCTATTTGCAAAACTGGAGTTAATACTTGCCCCGAAGTGATTTGCCAACTATACAATAAACGAGTTTGCTGATGAATGGCAAATAAACGTTGCTCATCATGACTAAATCGAAACCATTCGTAAGTTTTGGCGGGAATAGTCAATGGCATTGGTTGCCCCGTTTTAGTATCCCACACCCAGGCTGTGCCACTAATATTAGAGGTCAACAACCACTGGCCTTGAGAACTAAAATCAACATACTGTACGGGTTGGTCATGCTTAAATTCGCGCAGGATTTTGCCTGTAGCCACATTATGCAGTGTTACCGCTTTCTCACCACTCACCACTGCTAATTGTTGACCATCAGAACTAAAAGCAATATCACCTTCGATGCGTAAAGTTTGCGTAAAAATTATTTGACCCGTAGCGACTACCATCACCTCAATATTATTCCATTTATCTATCGCAAACAAACGCCCATCGGGGCTTAGGCGTGATGACCAGTTACCAGGGCTAATGCTTTCACTAAAGGTAGGTAGAGTTTGCCCCGTATTTACATCCCATGTTTTCATATTCAAATTTTGGCACATGCGACAATTATTCTGAATAGTTACTAATCTCTCACCGTTTGCATTAAAACCTATCCCACTACCTCCATGAGGGGCTGTAAAAATCCGCTTCCAAGACAACAACTCAATCCCCCGCCGCAACGCCACATCACCCTCCACCGCCTGATAACGCCGCACCGACTCCGCCGCCAATAACGTGCCTAGTGTCGGGTCGGGTTCATCATTCAGCCGCAACGCCGCCTCCGCACCCAACTTTTGCGCCAGCGTTTCTTGATACTTTTGCTCAGTATGCTGGTATTGTTGCTCAGTATCCTGTTTCTGTTCGGCTAAATTCGTTAGCTTTTGCGCCGCCGCCGTTGCCGTAGCCGCCGCAGCTTTGGCCTCCACTGTTCCCGTTGCCATGACCACCTTAAATTGCGCCGTCGCGGTCATTTGCTGCTGGGCTATGGCGGTGACTTGAATGGCATGGTCGGTCTCCCAACGGGAAATCACATCACTGTACCGTTGCCACAATACCAACACAATAATAC
>JAIFLK010000007.1 GCA_020049115.1 Chloroflexota bacterium
ATTTATCAAACGCCCCCTTAAGAATCGCCTCCTTCGCAAAAATCGCCGCAATTTCAGGCCAACGGTGAGCATATTCCTCGTAAGTTAAATACATCACCCGCGCCGTCGCCGCCGAGTCATTTTTATTTGGCTTAATACGGCAATCATACACTGCAAATTCTTGAAAGTTGGTTAAAATACTCAGCGATAACTTGGCACTCCAAGCATAACGGCGCAATTGATAAGCCGCATCGCCATCTTGCTTAATATTTACCGACGGCTTTTTGGCCTCCACAAAAAATTTGCGCTGCCCGCCGATACGAAAACTGTAATCAGGAGCCTTCGTAGCCCGCCCCACCTTAAGGGCATCTTCATGCACCACCTCCTTATACGCCTCAGCGTAACCATGTTGATTGGTCACATCCCAGCCCAATTCCTGAAACATAGGGTCAATAAATTCCGCCCGCACCCGCGCCTCCTTATAATCGGCTTGGGCGTAGCTTTCCAAATGCATGGCAAATCGGTCAATCAGTTCAGTAATTTTAGTTGGAGTCATGGGTCAATGAGTAATGAATAATGAGTAAGAAATACGGAGTGCGAACCTTTAGGTTTGCACTTTAAAATTAACTTAAATGTCTATTATACACCTACCCCATTCAACCTCAAAACAAAAAGCCATTGGCCTTATGTGGAGACCAACGGCTTTTTTGCGGGCTACAGATTTGAACTCCGTAGCAATTAAGGGGTAGACGTCATTTTAATTAAAGTATTTGTAACTATTAGCTTTTAAAAAGTAATTCATGTCAATTTCAAAAAACAACTAATATTTTTATCTCTTTATCTTTCAGACTTATCTAATTGTGTTTTACTTTGACAATGTTATACCACGCGAGGGCATGAATTAAACTTTTCAGGAGTGCGAAAGTTTTACTTTCGCCTGTCAAAATTAAATTTTGACACTCCAGTTTATGCCCTCGCGCAGTATCAGTATATCAAGATTTGAGTGCAACTACTAAATTCCCCTCACCCCCGCCCCTCTCCCAAAGGGCGAGGGGAGACAAGATACTCCCTCTCCCATTGGGAGAGGGCTGGGGTGAGGGTGACAAATCTTGAAATACTGAGTATAGATTAGCGAAGTGTAGAAACCTGAGTTCGGGATAAAAAATTAGGACGCGGATACACGCGGATTCGCGCGGATTTTTAAAAACAAAAGAAAAAATGGATGCAAATTAAGGTAACTTTCCTTTATTTTTGGCCTTATTCCGAACTAAGGTCATTAGTTTTTTAAAAATCAGCGTCCTATTCCCTATTTGTGACCTTATCCCGAACTGAGGTTATTGGTTAGGACTTACGCAAAACTGTTCATTTTGAGGAGTGACACACGCCCTCGTGTGTCACTGTTAGCACGAGGGCGTGCTAACTCCGCGATTTTCTGTTAGCACGAGGGCGTGCTAACTCCGCGATTTTTGCGTAAGTCCTATTGGTAAAATAAAATCGGGGCGGGCTGAATTAACCCTCGCCCTGACCATGTTCACCGAGTTGAATCATACGACGGGGTTGGATTTAACCCGCGCGGCGTTGGCTGAATGAGTTGAGCCAAACAGCCAACACGAAACCCCGTCCTAACGATATGCGTTAGGGCGAGGTTTTTATTTCAACCTCAGTAGGACTTACGCCAAAAGGCAAAATCCCCCCCCCCTCAGTCCCCCCCAAAGGGAGGGAAGTTTTACTCCCTCGCCCTGTGGGAGAGGGTCGGGGTGAGGGTTCTGCGTAAGTCCTACTCAGTTTAGGGTGTATCTCATGTTTTTACTTCTCACCTCTCACCTCCCCACTCCCTCACGCCCATTTACTTTGCGACTGTGCGTAAAGTAGGTTATAATGGCTCATTATGAATGAAGGAGTGGCTGAGTGCGCGTACTCGTAACGGGAATTACTGGTTTTGCGGGGGGACACCTAGCAGAGCGATTAACAAAACAAGGGGATGAGATTTTTGGGGTGGCGCGAAGCAGTGGCGCGAACCTGAAACATCTCAACACGTCCATTGAGCTTATCGCCGCCGATTTACAGCAATTTGAGGTGGTGGAGGCTATTTTAGCGCGGGTGCAACCAGAGGCCATTTATCACCTTGCGGGGCAAGCCTTTGTGCCAAAAGCCTGGTCAGACCCCTGGGCGACCTTAGAAAACAATCTCCGCCCACAGCTTAATATTTTGCAAGCAATGGTCAAGCAAGGCTCATCGGCGCGCTTATTAGCAATTGCCTCTGACCAAATTTATGGCGCAGTTCCCCCAGATAAATTGCCTATTAATGAAGAGACCCCGTTGCGCCCCAATAATCCATATGGGGTTAGCAAGGTGGCGCAGGATATGTTAGGGTTGCAATATTATCTCAGTCATCGGCTGAATGTCATTCGGGCGAGAACGTTTAATCACATTGGGCCGCGCCAAAGCCCTTTTTTTGTGAGTGCTAATTTTGCGAAACAAATCGCCCAAATTGAGGCCAAGCAAGCTGACCCCGTGATTTACGTCGGTAATCTGGAGGCGCAACGGGATTTTACCAATGCGGCGGACGTGGCGCAGGCATATAGTTTGTTGGTGCGGCAGGGCGAGGCGGGCGAGGCTTATAATGTTGGGTCAGGTCAGGCGTATTCCATTCACTATCTGCTTGAAGTATTACTGAAATATAGTCACTGTGAGATTGAAATTAAGCAAGACCCCAACCGCATGCGCCCCTCAGATGTGGCGATAACTTACGCTGATAATGGAAAATTAAAAGCCCAAACGGGTTGGACTCCGCAATATACCTTTGAAGAAAGTTTGCTTCAAGTGTTAAATTATTGGCGTGAAGTCGTAACGAAAAACTCGAAAGATTAGGACGCGGATAGATACAGATTTACGCGGATTTTTCTTTTAGTTTTTAAAATCCGCGCGAATCAGTTTTTATCAGCGTCCCTTGATGTTAAATTTTATTTGGAGAAGTTTTTAAGATGAGTCAAAAAGTTGCCCTGATAACAGGGATTACAGGCCAAGATGGGTCATATTTGGCCGAATTTTTACTAGAGCAAGGCTATAAAGTGGTCGGCATGGTGCGCCGTAGCAGCACCGTTAACTTTGACCGTATTGCTCACTTGCAAGAAATGGAAGCCTTAGAGTTAGTGCAAGGCGATTTACTTGACCAGATGTCGTTAGTGGATATTCTGCGAGACTCCCGCCCACAAGAAGTCTATAATTTAGCGGCGCAATCTTTTGTGCCAACCTCATGGCGACAGCCCGTCCTAACGGGTGAGTTCACCGCGCTCGGCGTAACCCGCATGTTAGATGCGGTGCGGATTGTTGACCCTGAAATTCGCTTCTATCAAGCCTCTAGTAGCGAAATGTTTGGTAAGGTTCAGGCTGTACCGCAAAATGAAGATACCCCATTTTATCCGCGCAGTCCTTATGGGGTGGCGAAAGTGTATGGTCATTGGATTACGATAAATTACCGTGAAAGTTATAACCTTTTTGCCTGCTCAGGGATTCTCTTTAACCATGAATCGCCGCGTCGGGGGCTAGAGTTTGTGACCCACAAAGTGACCCATGCCGTGGCTCGCATTAAATTAGGCTTACAGCATGAATTACATTTAGGTAACTTAGATGCCCGTCGTGATTGGGGCTATGCGAAGGATTATGTGCGCGCCATGTGGCTCATGCTGCAACAAGATGGGCCAGATGATTACGTCATTTCTACGGGTGAAACCCACTCTGTCCGTGAATTATGCCAAGTGGCCTTTAATTATTTAGGCTTAGATTGGGAAAAACATGTGGTGGTTGATGAAAAATTCTATCGCCCCGCGGAAGTGGATTTACTCATTGGCGATGCCAATAAAGCTAAAACCCAACTTGGTTGGCAACCCGAAGTGAGTTTCAAAGAATTAATTGAAATGATGGTTCAGGCCGACTTCGATGAGTTGTCGCAACATCACAAAAGCTAAATAGGATTTAGTCATCAGATGACTAATAGTCATCTGATGACTACCCTAGATAAAATCTTCCCATGAGCCTTAATCGTGAAAGTTCCGCGTTACCCCCCACCGTCACCGCCCGCACATTAGCCGATAAAATTACCTATCTTTTTGAACACCATTGGTTAGCCGTTTTTAATAGTTCATGGGGGCTTTTTGTCACCTTGCCCTTTATCGCGCCGTTATGTATGACTTTAGGGCTAACGATACCTGGGCGCATTTTATATTTCATCTACAATTTCTTCTGTCATCAACTGCCAGAACGCTCCTGGTTTTTATTTGGGCCACAATTTAGCTATACGAAAGTTGAAATTGCCACCGCCTGGGGCCGCCCCTTAGAGGCAATAAGCAATGAAATTGTCCGCCGCCAATTTATCGGCACACCCGAAATTGGCTGGAAAGTGGCCTGGTCTGACCGCATGGTTGCCATGTACGGCTCAATTTTCATCTTTGGGCTGATATATGCACTTTTGCGGCAAGCAGGTTTTAAGATGCAACCGATTCATTGGGCCTGGTTTTTGCTGGCACTCGTACCAATGGGTTTAGATGGCACGAGTCACTTGATAAATGACCTGTTCCGCTTAACTTTTCGTGATACCAACGACTGGGCGGCCATGTTGACAATGCACATGTTTAGTGATAATTTTTATCATGGCGACATGTTTGGCTCACTTAATTCGGTATTAAGATTATTTACGGGTGTTATCTTTGGTTTGGGCGTGGTCGGCTTCCTCTGGCCGATCATGGACGAGGAATTTTCACCTCAGATTGGGGCAAGAAATCCGATGTCTTAAAGACATCGAATTTCTATAGCAGAAAACACTTTTCTGGACTGCTTTAAAAAGATGACCATGATAAAAAATCATGGTCATCTTTTTATCCTTTAATCCCCAAACCATGCCCCATGTTTGACCCTAAACCTCACTTGGCATAGAATGTAAGGCTGATATTTTACTTTTATTGAGGTAGCCCATGATTAACCCTGAAAACCCCTTGATTGTGCAAAGTGATAAATCCATTTTGCTAGAAGTTGATAGCCCCCATTACGATTTAGCGCGCGATGCCCTCGCACCCTTTGCCGAATTGGAAAAATCACCTGAACATATTCACACCTACCGTTTAACCCCCTTATCGCTCTGGAATGCGGCGGCGGCAGGTCTTAAGGCTGATGAAATTTTGACTGTCTTGACCCATTATTCCAAATATGACTTGCCAGGCAATGTCTCCCACGACATTAAGGATTACATGGGACGCTATGGCAAGCTAAAACTTGTGCGCGAAGATGACGGTTTATTTCTTATTGGTGATGATGAAGCCCTCGTCGCGGAAATTGCTTATCATAAAAAGATGCAACTTTATATCATTGCTAAAACCAGCCCACTCAAGCTCCAAGTGACTCCCGCCTTACGGGGACATATCAAACAAGCCTTGCTCCATATCGGCTACCCCGCCGAGGATTTAGCGGGTTATGTGGACGGCGCGCCTTTAGTCATCAACCTTCGTAGCCACATGCGTCATAATAACCAACCTTTTCAATTGCGCCATTATCAAATTGAAGCGGGCGAAGTCTTCCATGCGGGCGGCGCGCTGCATGGGGGCAGCGGCACGATTGTGTTGCCCTGTGGCGCAGGCAAAACGATGGTGGGCATTGCGGCCATGCACCAATTGCAATGTTCCACCTTGATTTTAACGCCAAATACCATCGCCGTCCGCCAATGGATACACGAATTGTTGGATAAAACGGGCATTAGTGAAGAGGATATTGGCGAATATTCAGGCTTACGGAAAGAGATTCGCCCCATCACCATCAGCACCTATCAAGTGATTACGTATCGCAAACGTGGCACGCAAAAAAGTGGCGTGATTGATACGGATGATTTTCCGCACTTTGAGTTATTTAATCTGCGCGATTGGGGCTTGATTATTTATGATGAAGTGCATTTATTGCCCGCGCCCATTTTTCGCATCACCGCCGAGTTGCAAGCCCGCCGCCGTTTGGGGCTGACCGCGACGTTGGTGCGGGAAGACGGCATGGAAGGCGATGTTTTCTCGTTGATTGGGCCGAAAAAATATGACGTTCCGTGGAAAGATTTGGAGCGACAAGGTTGGATTGCGCCCGCCGAATGCCATGAAATTCGTATTCCGTTGCCCATGGAGCTACGAATGGAATATGCCACGACAGGGCAACGTCAAAAAGCGGCTTTTGCGGCCCAAAATCCCGCCAAAATGCCCATTTTACAGCAACTCCTAACTCGCCATCAAGATGCCCATGTTCTGGTTATCGGCACATATTTGGAGCAATTGCAACAAATCGCCATCATGCTAAATTTGCCGCTCATCACGGGCAAAACCGCCGTGCGGATGCGCGAGAAATTATATGAGGATTTTCGCTCAGGTAAAAGTAAATGTCTGGTGGTTTCTAAAGTGGCGAACTTTAGCGTTGACCTGCCTGATGCCAATGTCGCCATTGAAATTTCGGGAACGTTTGGCAGCCGTCAAGAAGAGGCGCAACGCTTAGGCCGCATTTTGCGCCCCAAAACCGATGGCTCCATTGCCCATTTTTATACCATTGTCACCCGCGACACCGTAGACCAAATGTTTGCGGTTAATCGGCAACGCTTTTTAACTGAGCAGGGTTATCGTTACGAAATATTATACGAAGCCGATATTCTCCCAACGGAGCAACCAATAGAGCCATTAAGTTAACAGGAGTGCAAACCTTTAGGTTTGCCCCACTACCAACGAGCAAACCTAAAGGTTTGCACTCCTGTTTGGTCTGAACCAACCGATGAACAATAACGCGACCTTACATGAAAACTTACCCCTTATCGAAGTGACCGAGAAATATATTCTTGACACTTTGATAGCTGACCCGACAACGGGGCAATATATTCTTAATCGTTTGTCAGATACCGTTGCGGTTATCTGGCCGCAACATGTGGAGGTTTTTCTCACCCGCCTCCGTAAACAAAATCATTTGCCACGCGTAGTACATCACTAGGAGTTAAAATAACGATGAATCAGTTACATGTTGATGACATATTAGTTAATCTTAATGCCGACCAATTAAAAAAAATCGCTCATTTATGGGGCGGTGATGGCAAACAACGCAAACAAGAGGCGATTGATACGATTCGGATTGGTTTAGGGATACCCAACCGAGTTAAAACCATGTTAGAGCAGTTAGTGCCGTATGAATATAACGCCTTAGCCTTTGCTAAACCTTTTAATAACCAGCAAGTCACGAACACCATGATAATAGTCGCCTTACATAGCTCTGGCGTAATAACGCGTGAATTAGCCAAACGGTTTAATGACCGCCAAACCATTATGCAAGATTTATTAAATCATGGCTTATTCATCTACAAATCGGCTACTGGCTACTATTCCAATAGTTATCAATATGGTGCGGCTGAACTCATCACCGATGAACGCATTTTAGCCCAAGTCAAGCAGCCCGTTTACATTCCGTTAGCCATTCAGCCCGCCACTATCGCCGCCCCCGCCACCTATCGCCGCCCCTCCAATGTGACCCTAGACATTATCACGTTGTTACAAGCTGTCGAAACGATGGGGAAAATTGAATTAACCAAAGCGGGCCGAGTTAAAGCCAATGCCTTCCGCCAATTTAAAAACATTTTAGGCTGGAAAAAAGATGACCTAGAGCTAGATGGTTTCATTTTTAATGCCGCCCCCACCGCTTTATTCGCTGCATTACAATATAGTTCATTATTTAAAGTCATGCCAGAGCAACTCACCTTGGCAGAATCAACGGCCCAATTTGCCACCCATACCGCCGTTGAGCAAGTTAAAATTTTGCTGTATGGTTTCATTAATCAAGCCGATTGGTTAGAAAACGCGGTGAGTTTCAGCAGAGATGGCGAAAGCTATCGTGCCGCCCGTTTGGGCTTATTAGTAATGTTGGCCGCGTTACCGCTTGACCAAACGGGCTTTTTTAGTTTCGGTGAGTTTGAACATGCCTGGTTTAACCGCGTGGGTGAACATTTCAGCTTAGGTCATTTAACCAACCGCCCCTATTATTTTCGCGAAGAGAAAGCTGAAGTCCAGAAAAAAGAGCTTGAACGTATCGCTAAATTACGAGAAAACTGGCTCAAATTAGAACGCCCCTGGCTAGAAAAAGCCTTGACCACATGGCTTTATTATCTCGGCATGGTGGAGTTGCAAGTGACGGAAAACCATGTGGTGGGGTTGCGCTTAACGAATTTAGGGCGCGCCGTGCTTCACCCCGAATTGGCTGGGGAGATGCCCGCCGTCAAATCGGGTTTTACCGAACCCGCCTGGATAGTTCAGCCAAATTATGATATTGTGGTTTATTTAGAAAAAGCCTCGCCTGAGCAGCTTATTTTTTTGGAACGCTATGCAGAACGTAAACAAGTGCAACAACATATCGCCCAATATCAACTCAGCAAAAACTCAGTTTATCTGGGGTTAGAGAAAGGCAGCGAAATTGAAGCCTTCATTGAGCAGTTGCAAACAGGTGCAACCGTGCCGTTGCCGCAAAATATTGTCATGGATTTGCAAGAGTGGGGCCAGCTACGCAACCAAATGACGCTGCATTACAATGGGAGCATCATTCAATATAATGATAAAACTGAGCGCGATTTACTGACGGTTCATCTTAAGGGCAAAGCTGTCGGCGATTGTTTCTTTTTGTTAGAGCAACCGCTCGACCATTGGCAAGAATCTCACATTGATTATCGTAAGCCCTTGCCACGCTGTTTAGCGATTAATGAAGATGGCTTAATCAAAATTAAACGGGTTAATAGCGATTTATTGCTTAATATTCAATTGAGCAAATGGGCTGAACCACGCACCGACCACATGTGGCAACTCACCCAGGCCAGCATCAATCAAGCCATTGCCGCGAAAAGTCGGATTAATGAGTTATTTAATCTGCTTGATGAACGGCTGTTAGTCTCCCGCTTGCCTGCTTTTTTAGAGCAAACTTTACAGGCCTGGGGCGGCAAAAAATTGGAAGTTACGGTGTCAAATATTACGATTATTCATTGCCCTAACGTTGAACTGTTCAAAGCCATCACCAAAAGTCGCCACCTCAAACCTTATATCAAAGGGATTTTATCGGCAGATTTATTGCTGGTTGAAACGAGCCAATTGAATGAACTGAAAGAAAAATTAAGCTGGGCGGGCTTGAATATCGCGGCAGAGCTAAAGTTGGGAGATAATGCGCTATGATTGTTTTAGTGAGTCCCGCAGATAAATTAGCCGAGCAACTAACTCATTTAGTTGCCCCTATGCCTTTTACTTGGGTGAAAAGCATTAAAGAGATAGAAACTCAACTGCACCCTATCAAAGAAGGGGTTTTATTTGGACTCATTATATTTGATGTGACTCGCTTTACCACCCCAGAAAAGTTCGCCCAACTGAGTCATCAATTAGCACATTACCCTAAATTAAAACATCTGCCAACCTTAGCCGTGATTGCCCATTTAGAACAACGCCAATGGGTGCTAGAGGCAGGTTTTGATGATTATTTCCTATTGCCCTTGACCCCCACCGAGCTAAAAACCAAATTAAGCGGCCATTTATACACTACTTTTCAAGCCTTAAATTTACTTAACCCTACTATCATGCGCCTCCGTACCGCTACCAAAACGGTATTTAATCGCCCCCTTAAAATTTTAGCCCAAATTTTCCAAGCCCAGGCCGCTTGGCTGTTATTGGCTGAACCCAACCAAACCCTCATCCAATTAGTCGGCAGTTATCATCTGCCAACCTTATTAGCCGAGGGCGAATTTGCCTTACAAAATGAAATCAATCAAAGTTTACTCTTCCCCATCAAAGATAACCTCACCCCGCCCCAACTCATTAGCAAACCTTACGTTGCAGCAGAAGGCGTTAAGTTAACTCACCGTTGGGTGTTACCATTTTATTACAATCAGCAACCCATTGGCTTGCTCACCTTTGCCTATAGCACTGCCCCGCCACTCTCTCGTCAAATATGGCGTTTTATGACGCAACTATGGGAAGACCTAGCATATGTCTTAGAGATGTATCACCTACAATACGAGACCCAAAACCATGCCACCCAAACTGCGTTCATGGTTCTCCTCAGCCGCATGATTAATGAAAATCTGGAGCTAAATACCATTCTATCCCTAACCTTAGAGCAAGCTGTGGCCTTGCTTGACGCGTCGGGCGGGGGAATTTGGTTGCTGACCGAGGACGAAATAACCCTAGAAGTGGCTTCATTCCTCAGTGCTTCCTTCCACCGCCCCCATTTGGCGACACAACATAAAGGGCAAGGGTTAATTGGGGCAGTCGCCCAAACTGGACAAATATTACACACCACCACCCCCGCGCAAGAAGCCCATTTTCAGCCTGACTTAGACCAAATTGAGGGTCTGACGACCTATAGCTTACTTGCCATGCCCCTGTGCCACCACCAAAACATCATTGGGGTGTTAGCCCTTTACCAAAAAAAGCAACGCCCCTTTAATAACCGCGAAATAACCCTCATGCAGGGTATCGCTGGCCTCGCGGCTTCCGCCATCTCTAACGCTAAAATGATGGCCGCGTTATGGCATGACGGCCAACAACGCCAGGCCTTGTATGAGATGAGCCAAGAAATCGCCCAGGGGTTAGATTTACAAGTAACACTTGACCGTACCCTGCAATGGACAACCCAAATGACTCAAAGTGACATGGGGCTGCTTTGGTTGGCTGATAACCAACCCCGTAAAATCGGGTTTTATCTCGCGGCAACCCTGGGTGATGGCTTAATGGGAACGACGGGCAAGCTCAATTTAGAACAAGGTTTCACTGCTTGGGTTGTCCAACACCAAAAAGCCTTAATCATTAATGACCCCACCAACGACCCACATTATACCATCACCATGAATCAATTATTTACGGTGTCTATTCGTAATTTATTATCCGTACCAATGGTATATGAAGGTAAAACTATCGGAATTCTAATTTTACTGAATAAAAAAAATCTCCTTTTTAACGAAGCAGATGCCACATTAATGTCAACTGCGGTTGAAATTGTGGCAGTGTCGATAGAAAATGCCAAGTTATATCATCAAACGGTCAAATTACACCAAGAAAAAGAGATGTTCCATCAACATGCCCTTCAAGGGGAGCGTTTAGCCACTGTGGGCCGCCTCACCGCCACTTTATCTCACGAAATAAATAATCCGATGCAAGCCATTCGTGGGGCCTTAAGTCTGGCCTTAGAAGATTTAGATGACCGTGCCGAACTAGAAATTTATCTTAATTTATGTTTAACTGAATCAGAACGAATCGTGCAATTGGTCAACCAAATGCGCCAAATTTATCGCCCTCATGACGATGTGGCTGAAAAAGTAGATATTAATCGCTTATTAACCGAGGCCAGTTCCATTGCGTATAAAGAACTTAATCACCAACATGTCAGCCTAGAATTAAAATTAGCCCCGCAATTGCCCCGTATCATGGCTATTGCCCATCAATTACAATTAGTTTTTCTAAATACTCTCCTTAACATGGGACAAGCCATTAACAAAGTGTCACGGGGTAAATTAGAGGTGCGTTCATATAGCACCACCGAAGCTATTTGGGTTGATTTTGCCACCAATGTCGCTATCTTTAATGAAGGCGATTGGACAAACCTCTTCAAAAAAAATGCCTTGCAAAGTAGTAGTGACTTGGGGTTAGGTTTATCTTTAAGCTATGATATTATTAGTAATTATCATGGTGAGGTGAGCTTCCGCCAAGCTGATAACCTGACTATTTTTACCATTAAACTCCCGCTAAACCTCACAGGTTTTAAAAACCTGTGAGGTTTTTGAAAAAACGATTCTCGCCCCATGAACCCATTCCATATTCTCATCGTTGACGATGAACCCAATGTTCGCTTAATATTAGAACATGCCCTCAAACATGAAGGCTATGTTTTGGAAACCGCCGCGCATGGGGCAGAAGCTATCCAAAAAATAGGCCAAGCATACTATGATTTAATTGTGTTAGATTTGTACATGCAGCCCGTAGATGGCTTGCAGGTGCTTTATGCGGCGCGGAAGCAAGATGCAGAAGTAATTATTATTATCCTCACCGCCAACAGTTCCGTTGAAAGTGCGATTGAGGCTCTCCGTTGGGGGGTGTTTGATTATCTGCTTAAACCCGTCTCCCCCGAAAGTTTACGCCAACGCGTCCGCCAGGGTCTAACCCAACGGCAACAAACCTTACAACAAAAGCAACTCCTTCAGCAAATTAACCACCTCCGCGAAACTTTTCGTGATTTAGACAACTTACCCTCACCTGAACTAACCCCACCCACGTTGGGGCCACGCTTTATTTATGCGGGTTCGCTGGTGCTGGATTGCCACCATCGCCAAGCCACGCTTAACCAAACCACCCTAGATTTAACCACCAGTGAATTTGATTTACTCCTCTGCCTAGTGAAAGCCACGCCCAACCCCATGTCCCCCCGTCAATTGGTCAATTGCGCCCTCGGCTACGATTGTGATGAGGTTCGCGCCAAAGAAACCATCAAATGGCACATTCACCACCTCCGCCGCAAAATTGAAACCGACCCCAACACGCCTCACTATATTAAAACTGTCCGCTACAAAGGCTATATGTGGAGTGGGGAGTGAGTGATGAGTTAGGAATGATGAATTATGAGTAGAGTTTATACCGATTAAAAAATCGTTGGCATTTTGTAGGGGCAATGCCTTGTGCTTGCCCCCATTGCGGGCAGGGACAAACCCTGCCCCTACGAAAATCAGTAAATCGGTATAATCAGTATATCAAGATTTGGGCGTAATAATTAAATCCCCCTCACCCCCGCCCCTCTCCCACAGGGCGAGGGGAGACAAGATACACCCTCTCAGACAAGATACACCCTCTCCCTTTGGGAGAGGGCAGGGGTGAGGGTATAAATCTTGATATACTGATAATGTCTAGTGAAAAACAAAAACCAAACTCATAATTCATCACTCCTTACAACTTTCACCAACTTTTGCTAACCATCCATGCCCAGATAATCTGATATGATATAGCTTAAGAAGTTTCATTTACGGGAGACCTACCAGGTTTTGGAAATCTTGCAGGTCAAAAACTATGAAACCTTAACTCTATCTATGCGAAACAAACACATTCTCATTGTTGATGACGAACAAAATATTTTGGCGGTGCTAAAAAACGCCCTTCGTAAAATGGAGCCAACCTACCAAATTACCACCGCCTCCGATGGTTTTATAGCGTTAGATAGGTTACAGGAAAAAACCTTTGATTTAGTTATCACTGATTTTAACATGCAAGGCATGGACGGTTTAGAGTTGGTCGAAGCCATTCATTATCAACAACCCCAAGCCAAAATCATCATGATAACGGCGTATGGTTATGAAGGCATTGAAGAAGATATTGCTCGTTTAAGAGTATTTCGCTATTTAGCCAAGCCATTGGAAATAAAAACCCTCCGCCAAGTGGTGGTTGAGGCATTGATGGAAGCCACCACCAACCGCCCTTCCATCTTTATGATTTCCAATGAGCAATATGATACGATTCATAAGCTCCTCAAACAATTACAAACTGATATAAATGGCCGTTGTATCTTCCTAACCACTACTAATGGCGACACGGTAGCCCGCATGGGCGATACAGGTAAAATTGCGGTGGAGAGTTTGGCCTCCGTGTTGAGCGCAAGTTTGGTTTCCCTCTTAGCGGCGGGACGAGTGTTAGATAAAAGTGAAAATACGGTTAATTTGGCTTATCATGAGGGCAAAAATGAGTTTTTATATGCCTTGAATATTGGCGAAACAATGTTACTAATTATTATTATTGACCGTACCGCTTATAGTAGCCGTTTAGGGTCAGTGTGGTACTACACCCAGCAAGCGGCTCTTAATCTGAATAAAACATTACAGGATACCAGTTATACTCGCCCCGAAGCGGTGTTTAGTGAGACGATGGAAAGCTCTTTTGATGATGAATTAGATAAATTATGGGGGAATTAATATCGGGATAGGAGTTAAGCAAAAACCTTGTCTACCCCCCTTAATCCCCCCGACATCGAGGGGAAATTTTACTCCCTCTCCTACATAGGAGAGGGTTGGGGTGAGGTTTTTATGTAACACCTATAACTATAGGACTTAATCATGGCAAATACAGCAAACCAATATTATCGCTTGCGAAGTGGGCTAACCATTTTGCCCTCACACCAACGCAATATTGATGATATTCTCTCGAAATTAGTACAGAAAGTTCCCGCGCGGTTCGTATTATTAACCGATGTTACAGGTCAAATTATCTCGGTGCGGGGCGAACAGGGCAAAATTAATGTCGTCGCCCTGGGGTCGCTGGTGGCGGGGGATTTAGCAGCCAGCCAAGAAATTGCCCGTTTAATGGGCGAGTATGAAGATTTTCAGATGATTTTGCGGGAAGGCCAACTCACCCACACCTTTATTGTAGAGGCAGGCCGTTATTTTGCCTTAATGGTGCAAGTGTCGCAGGAAGTGCCATTGGGCTGGGCGCGCATGTTAATTCAAGATGCCTCAAAACAGCTACCCGCCGTCATGGAAAAAGAGTTGGATAAACAAGACACCGCCTTTAGCCAAAAAATGGAAGCAGAAACCAACCAAGTTTTAGAAAGCGAAAATTTATCAGACCTGTTTGATGACGCGCTTGATGACCTGTGGTCGGAGTGATAACGAAATGTTTATTAATTGGCAATTACGTGAACTTAACCTCAAAGTGGTTTATTATGGGCCAGCTTTAAGTGGTAAAACCACCAACTTAGAGCAGATTCATGCTAAAGTTGACCCGAAACGACGCGGCGAATTAGTCTCCCTTAAAACACAGGAAGACCGCACTCTTTATTTTGATTTCTTACAAATCGAATTGGGTAAAATTAGCGGCCTCACCCCCAAAATCCATCTCTACACGGTGCCAGGACAAAGTTATTATGAAGCCAGCCGTAAGTTAGTGTTACGCGGGGCCGATGGCGTGGTCTTTGTGGCCGACTCCACCCCCAATCGCCTCCGCGCCAATTTAGAGTCGTGGCAAAATCTCAAAACCCATTTGGCCTCGCTAGAAATTTCCTTCACCGATATTCCCATGGTGGTGCAATTTAACAAACGCGATTTACCCAACGCCACCGCCATTACTACCTTGAAAAATGTCCTACGACTCAACGGGCAACCCACGTTTGAGGCTACGGCCATGCAGGGGCAGGGCGTATTTGAAACGCTCAAAACGATTATCAATGGTGTGGTCAAACAGGTACAAAAAGAAATGAAATAATCATTTATGTTGGGTCAATTAGGCAAATAAACCTCACCCCATCCCCTCTCCCACTTAGGAGAGGGGTGATTTTACGCCCTCGCCCTATCTACCCCCCTTAATCCCCCCGACATCGGAGGGAGATGTTGCTCCCTCTCCTACTTAGGAGAGGGTCGGGGTGAGGTAAACTCTACACTCCTGTTTCATTGACTCAACACAAATGATGATAATTCCTAAACATGAAAAAATCAGGTTCAACGGAAATCTCCCAACTCCTTAATGCCATGAATGTGGAAGGCGGTTTTCCCATCTCCGTTCTCACGGACCGCCATGGCTTTCCCATTGCCTCGGCAGCCAACACAGGCCAAAATGCTGACACGCAATCAGCGGTGGTGGCGATGGTACAAAAAACTGCTTCCCAAGTGCGCGACCAACTCGGCATGGCGCAAACCGATGAAATTTCACTTTATGACACTGATGGGCGGCGGCTAGTCTGTCGCCCCTTTAGCGTGAATGGGCATGATATGATTTTGGCGGTTTTGGTGGCCGATAGAAAAAGCAGCTATCGCCGTTTGACTAATCAGGCTGTGGCCGCTATTTGTAAGATGTGGAAATTATAGCCCTCACCCCCGTCCCCTCTCCCAGTGGGAGAGGGGGGAAATTTTGCTCCCTCGCCTTGTGGGAGAGGGTTTGCTGTTAGCTCTAATAAAAAACCGAATAACATTTGTACTACATCGTTCATTTAGTTTTTATAGTAGCCATTATAAGGCTTAAAGCCTTATAATGGCTGATTAAGTAGTACGTTACAGTTTATATAACTTAATTATCTTAACCTCAAGGAGATAAAATTCATGGAAGATAGAAAAAGTTGGCTCGTCAAAGATGAAGCCGTGTTAGCTGATTTAATCACTTTAATGCAATTGAGTGATGCAGAAAAAGCCGTTTTAGTGAATTATCAAGCGCAAGCAAAAGGCGTGACCGATGAAATGATGGATACTTTTTATGGTCGGTTGCTGAAACATGCGAATACGGCGGAATATTTGGATGGGAAAGCTGAACGGCTGAAACATACCTTAAGTGAATGGTTTGTGCAGCTATTTTCAGGTCAATACGACCAAGCCTACGTCCAAAGCCGCCTGAAAATTGGGCGCATCCATGTGCAAATTGGCTTGCCCGTGCGCTACCCTTTAGCCATGATGGACGTGATGCTACATTACGGGCATAAAATTACGGCGGGCAATGAAGAGGCACAAAATGCCTTTAGCAAATTGTTAGCCCTAGACATTGCCATCTTCAATCAATCATATGAGGACTCGCAATTAAAACATTTAGCCGAAATGGTTGGTAATGAACGTCTGGCTCGTCGCTTACTAACTCAAGAAGCGGCGGTCTAATTTAACCCCAGAACATGGGCTGGTAAAATGAGTTCATTTTACGACTTTATGTTCTGTAACAAACCACATGGCAATGCAAGGTAGTCTGCGCGATATGGATGTCGCGACCCTCATTCAACATAATTGCCAAGACCGAAAAACCGCCCAACTAGAGGTCACGCAAGATGACAAAATGGCCGCGCTCTTTTTTAAGGAAGGGAATGTGGTCTACGCTACGATGGATGAGTTTGAAGGGGAAGCGGTCATCTATCAAATTATTAGTTGGCATGAGGGTAGTTTCAGTTTAGAACTAAATGTTGAGCCACCTGACCAAAATATTACCCGTAGTTGGTCTAGTTTACTCCTTGAGGCCGCCCGTCAGTTAGATGAAAGTAACCAAGAGTTGACTGATTTAGAGTTCTCGCCTGACGAAGCCCCTAGCCAGTTGCACGAAACCTTAACAGAGGCCATGAGCCAATCAGCAGATGTGCAAGGCGCGGCGGTGGTTGGCACCGATGGCATCATCTACGCGGCCATTCTGCCTGAGCAACATGGCCTAGATGAAACCCTAGTGGGGGCTATTTCGGCGGCGGTCTATGGCTTGGCGAAACGAAGTGTAACCCAACTCAAACGGGGCAATTTTAAGCAAATTCTGATTCAAGGTCAAGATGGTTACGTGATTGTAACGGGCTTAAATGCTGACACCTTGTTAGTGGGTTTAACCCATTCCTCCGTCAATTTAGGCATGGCCTTCGCGGAAATACGGGATATAACGAGCCACCTTAAAACAGTGTTGAGTGAGGCGTGAGGAGTTGACTCCTCACTCAACCCTCAGCACTTTTTACCTTATGACTAAACTTATCTTAATGATTTGCCCCCACGATACCGCCCAAAATCCTGAGCGTTGGTACTTTTTAACTCAATATTTATCCCAACAATTAGGGATGCATGTTGAATTTGAGCAAAGCCTCCAATTTTCTGAGTTTCATGAACGGATGGCTGACGCTGATTTGGTCTACGCCAATCCTCAAGATAGTTTGGAGTTACGGCATCAACACCATTTCATTCCCTTAGTAAGACCTGCTAATTTATATGATGAAGTGGTCTTTGTTGCCAGTGAATCTGTTAACCAACCCACTTTAGCCATGTTAGCAGGTCAACGCATTGCCACTGTAACGAACATGTTACTTACAAAAGTGGCCTTGCAACTACTCCATCAGCAAGCTATTCACCCTGGTGAACTTATTAACAAAGATTCATGGTTAGCCGTTGTTAATAGTCTTATTAAGGGTGAGACTGATTTTGCCTTTGTCTACCAAGATACCTATAACAGCCTTTCAGCCACCAGCCGAGAAATGCTCCAACCGTTCTATCGCTCCACCCAGCAAGTTGCTTTTCACAACTTACAGTTAAACCCGCGCCAAAGTCAACATAAAAGTCAATTGGAACAACTCCTATTGCTGATGAATAGTACGCCAAAAGGGGTAGAAGTGTTAGAAAGGTTAAGCATCAGTCAATGGTTAAGCGTCACTGAAACTGAGTTAGCCGTTATCAAAAACCTTATTGAGCAGTACACCTAAATAAACCAAACCGTTAGGAGACCTATTATGGCCAAGAAAAAAAGTGAATTATTAGCTGAAGCATTAGAGCAACTCTTACAAGAATCTTCCGACATTGACGGGGCCGCCATTGTCGGCACAGATGGGCTAGTTTACTCGGCCAATGTGCCGCAACGCGCCCTAGATGAAAACATGGTGGGCGCAACCTCCGCCGCCATTCTCGGTTTAAGCCGCCGCAGCAGCCAACAACTCAAACGCGGCACCTTTCATCAAACCCTCATTCAAGGGGACGATGGCAATATTATTGTCGCAGGCTTAAACGCCGAAACGCTCTTTATCGCCCTGACCGCGAAAGGGGTCAATTTGGGCATGGTCTTTGCCGAAGTGCGCGCCGTGACAGGCCGCCTGGCACAATTATTGTAAGATTTACTGCACAAGGAGTCCAAATCTGAAGATTTGGACTCCGCGCCCTTTATCTAAAGCCCATTATTATTGCGTATAATCTCAATTGGGTATAGAATCACAACTTGATAAAGCCGCACCAAAGCCGAGCGCGACATTGCGCTCGGTTTTGTTTTTGGCAAATTTAATAACTCAGCCTCTACTCTTCATCCTACAAGGCAGGTGGATTTGCCCAAAACCCACCCGCCCTGCCCGTTAGAGTATCTTAATCTTTACCTAAATATGGAACACCTTTCTTTAATTGAGCTTTTACAACGTGAATTTACAGGTTACAATGGCGATAAATTTCGCCAAGATTTATTAGCAGGGCTAACCGTGGCCGCCGTCGCCTTACCTTTAGCCCTAGCCTTTGGCGTGGCCTCTGGTGCCACCGCCGCCGCCGGGCTAGTCACCGCCATCTTAAGCGGTATTATCATTGGCAGCCTATCGGGTGCGCCCTATCAAATCTCTGGCCCCACGGGAGCCATGAGTGCCATCTTAATCGTTATTGCCAATAAATACGGCATTGAAGGCGCGTGGGTCACAGGGGTCATCGCGGGCCTCATCATTTTCGTCATTGGCTTACTGCGTTTAGGCCGCTTCATCGCCTTCATTCCCGCCCCCGTCATTACGGGCTTTACCTCTGGTATCGCCATCATTATTGCCGTCGGGCAAATTGATAATTTTCTGGGCGTAAAAACCGCCGCCGCCGATTCATCTGCCCTTAAGCTACTGCAATATTTTCAAGGTGGTTACACCCCCAATGTACCAACAGTGACAATAGCAGTATTGGTCATGATTACCATGATTTTCTGGCCGTCTCAGTGGGGCAAATATCTCCCTGGCTCGCTGGCAGGTATCATCTTCGCCACCATTCTCAGCCAAATAACGGGCTGGCAAATTGCCATCATCGGCTCAATTCCCCGTAGTATTATTTTAGAGCATCGTCTCCTATTAACCGATATTCCCTGGAATGACGTAAGCCATTTGATAGCCCCCGCCATTTCGATTGCCGCACTAGGGGCGGTTGAATCGCTATTATGTGGCGCGGTTGCCAGCAAAATGACGGGCATCCGCCTCCATGCCAACCAAGAGTTAATTGCTCAAGGCATCGGCAATGTGTTAATTCCCTTTTTTGGTGGCGTTCCCGCCACCGCCGCCATTGCCCGTACCTCAGTGGGCATCAAATCTGGCGGCCAAACCCGCCTCGTCTCCATTATCCATTCTGTCGTTTTATTAGCTTCCGCATTATTACTCGCGCCCATTATTGGCCTCATTCCGTTAGCGGCCTTAGCAGGGGTACTCATTATCACCGCGTATCGCATGAATGAGTGGCACGCCATCCGCTTCATGTTCAAAAACCGCTTTAAGTCAGGCATCACTGCCTTCTTAGCCACCATGATTGCCACTATTACGCTAGATTTAACCCAAGCCATCTTGATTGGCGTGGTCATTTCGGCCGCAATTTTCATGAACCAAGTCGCCAACATGGACATTACGATTCGAGAGATTGATGTCGAGAAAATGCGCCAACGGGGTTTAGATGTGAAAGGAACGTGTGAACACATGCGCGTGGCTTATTTAAGCGGCCCGCTATTTTTTGCGGCAACGGGTTATTTTAATGAAACCTTTAGTAATCTCAAAACCACTAACATCCTGATACTTTCCATGCGCGCTGTACCGATGATGGATTTATCAGGCGTAGAAGCCTTAGGCACGCTGCATGAGCAGTTCAAAAAAGAAGGCAAAATTTTAATGTTATGTGCCTTACAGCCCGCCGTCCAACGCATGTTGGAGCGCAGCCATCTTTATGAAGAATTTGGTGGGGCCGACAACATCTTTTGGAGTGCCGACCGCGCCATTCTAGTGGCCGAGCAACGGTCACTTTGCTTAACCTGCCAGGAGAACGACCCCGTCATGAACATCTTGCGGGAATCGGCGGAAACGTTCTAATGAGTAATAGTCATCCGATGACTAGCTGACTACAACTCGAAATATTTCTTACTCCCTTCCGTTGGCTCACTCGGCGGCTCTTGCGCTAGAAAAAATAACTCTAACAAAGGAAACGCCACACTCGCAAAGAGACCGCCAATGGTTAAACCCATGATGACAGCCACAATATGGAACAATATATTGTCAAACATAAAGATGCTCACCGCCAAAAAGCCTAACGCACACAACGCCATCGTTAGCAAACTAAATAACGCGTGGACTAAATAATCAGTCACAATACTCATAACCGTTTTTAAGTCTATGTCCATCATCAGATGAGCAGCCACGCCAAAATGGGTTCATCATAATGGTTTGGCTACCTGAAAAATAAGGGTTATTACAAAAAATAGTGACCTTTATTTTACCATTGCCATGCCCCAAACCAAAACCGTCCCGACTCAGTTGAGTCGGGACGGTTTGTTTTACTCTATTCGTTTCATTAAACCGTTGCGATTCTGGCTCATTATTCAAAATAGCTATCAATACGGATGAGTCAATAACCATTAGGTAGGAACTCCGATGTCATTGTAACCAAGAATATCCTCTGCCGAACGCGTATCGAACAGCGGTAACGCGGCACATTGCTGCCCAATTCGTAATAATTCATGAGGTAAAATCGCGGTGGGAATAGGTTCAATGGGGAGGAAGTTGGTTTTTTGAGCCGAGATGTTTTTTATGGCAAAATGAATCGCCGCCAAAACATCTTCCCGCGTTAATCGTGGGTAACGTCTCACAATATCGCTAATGGTCATCTCTTGTAATAAAAATTACAACACCGTCTGCACTGACATACCACTGCCCTTGATAATCGGTCTACGGATGGGGTCATAACTGATACGTTCTAACATATTGCCTCCTCTTTGTATTAAGACAGGTTAATTTTAGCTCAATCATTACCTCATGTCAAAACCAAAACCCGCCCCAACCCCTTACGAGTTGAGACGGGTTTTTATTACAGCCACAATTATTACATAACTTAATATTCATAACAGTTATGGCAATAGTTCATTACGATTGACAACCTAGCGAACTGGTCTATAATATGCCCATTAACAACTATCACTCAAAAGGAGTTTTCATCGCTATGTATAACGCTAAATTCTGGTTTAATTTCCTCATTTTAGGGCTAATGCTATTCTTCAACCCCCAGGCCACGGCCCACGCCGCGACCAATGTCGGCGGCGCAATAACCGTTAATACCACCTGGACAGCCGCTAACAGTCCCTATCTCGTCACCAGTAGTGTTTTGGTGCAACAAGGTGTCACCCTCACCATTGAGCCAGGGGTCACGGTCAAATTTGGCTCAAATCTGGTCTTGTCCGTTAATGGCACGTTGATTGCTCAAGGCAACGCCAGTAAGCCGATTGTTTTTACGGCGGATGGCGCGTTAGCCCCTAGCTTTTGGGGCTATATTCTCTTTGGCGACAGTAGCATAGATGCCACGTTTGATGGCAATGGCAACTACACCAGTGGCTCAATTTTGCAATATGTAACGGTGACTTACGGCGGCGGCACTACCGTAGATGGCACCATTCGGGCGGAAAATGCCGCGCCCTTCATTGACCATGCCACGATTCAATATAACGGTGACGACGGCATTAAGGTCGCCAATACGGGCTTATTCCCGCGCCTAACCAACAATATTATTACGAACAATCAAGAAACGGGCATCTCCGTCCAAAGCACGGGCGCGCTGAATATTACGGGTAACACGGTCACGGATAATACAGGAATAGGCATTTCTGTGACAGGCGCAACAGCTACAATGAGTAATAATACGATTGCTCGTAACGCAGGCGGAATTAGCGTCAATAGCCAAAATTCCGTCATCATCAGCGATAACACTATTTCTGAAAATAAAGCCTCTAATGGTGGTGGGATTTATGTTCGGTATGCTACTGTAACGATTAGTGGTAATACTATCAACAATAACAATGCAGCGAGTAGTTATGGTGGTGGCATTTATATCACAAGTGCTGGTGGTAGAATTACTAGTAATGTAATTGATGGTAATACAGGTGGATACATTGGAGGCGGTATCTACGCTGATGGGTTGAGTAATCCTATCCTCTTTATTGACCATAATATGATTACGAATAATAAAACGCCTACATACGGGCTTGGTGGTGGTATTTATGCCTCCTCTGCAACAATTAGTGATAATACCATTTCAGGGAACACTGCGACATCTGGCGGTGGAATTTATGCCACTTCCAGTATTGTCAGCAATAATCTGATATTCGACAACTTGGTAACGGGAAGTGGTGCCTCTGGTGGCGGAATTTATGCCAGTTCGAGTACCGTTAATCATAATACGGTGGTTAATAATTCGAGTGCTGATAGTGCGGGAGGCATATACGTTAATAATAGTGACGTATCTCGCAATAGCTTCGTGGCGAATACGGCCAATTTGGGGCAGGGGATTGTCATTGCGGGTAATAAATCGTTCATTTTTAACACCGTTGTGGGGCAAAGTGGCGGACAAAGTAGTGGCGGCCTTTATGTAACGAAAGGCAGTTTACCCGCTATTAACAATAATAACTTTTATGTGGGACAAAGTTATGAGGTTTACAACGCCAATGCCCAAGCCTCAACTGATTTGAATGTGAAAAGTAATTGGTGGGGCAGCAGTGATGTGACCATGATTGGGCAAGGCATTTATGATTTCTTGGATAACGCTTCATTAGGACTGGCCGATTATAGCGGCTATCTTCTCAGCCCCAATACGACTGCGCCCCCTGTGCCACCAACGGGCTTGCAGGTTACGGTCAATGGCAATGATTTTAACCTCAGTTGGAACGCGAATAGTGAAAGTGACATTGCGGGATATAAAGTTTATTACGATTTGGACGGCAAATATCCCTACGATGGAACGGGCGCGACGCAAGGCAATGCGGGGCTAAATGTCGGCAAGGTGACTCAGACCACCATCAATGGCCTGGCCGCGAATATAAACTATTATTTCACCATACTGGCATATGATAACGATGGCGAGAGCAGTTGGTATAGTGCGGGGGTGGTCAAAATGATCGGCAATACGCAACCAACGGCTACACCCACCCGCGCCCCTACCGCAACGGCCACGCCCATGCCTGGCAGTGGCACCCAAGTCGGCGGACATATCAGCACCAACAGCACTTGGAGTGCGGCGAATAGCCCTTATCTCGTGGTCAACAGCATTTTGATAGACACGGGCGCGGTCTTGACGATTGAACCTGGCGTTACGGTTAAGTTCAAATCTGATTTAGCAATGGTGGTCAATGGCACGCTGATTGCTCAAGGGACAGCCGCCAAACCGATTCTCATGACAGCGCAAGATGGCCCCATTGCAGGCAAATGGGGCTATTTACTTTTTAACAATCTAAGTAATGATGCCACATTTGATGCGGGCGGTAATTACATTGCAGGGTCAATCTTGCAATATGTCACGGTAGAATATAGCGGCGGTGCTGACGGGGTAGATGGCACAATTCGGCTCGATAGCGCGGCCCCTTTTATTGACCATTGTACCATTCAAAATAACAGTGATAACGGCATTAAGGTGGTTAATAATGGCTCGCCGCGCCTGACGAATAACCTCATTACTAAAAATGAAGCAGGGCCGAGTGATCATGGGAGTGGCATTTATGTGGAGGGGAGTGGCTCGGTTATCATTAGTTACAATACCATTAGCGATAACAAAACGGCGGCCTATGGGGGCTGAATTTATCTTAAGGATGCGGTGGCAACCATTAGCGATAATACGATTACCCGTAATATTGCTTCGTCTCAAGGGGGCGGAATTTATGCCACGACGCAACGCGGCAAAATTAGTAATAATTTAATTGAGGAAAATAGTGCCGTCTATGGCGGAGGTGTTTGGGTAACGGGGGTGTCAGGGAATCTCTTTACGGTACGAGTTATATAACGCCAACCTTAAATCAGCCAACACCACTGATTTGAACGCCAAAAATAATTATTGGGGCGATAGCGATGCGGGTCTGTCCATTTATGACTGGTTTGATGACAGTTCCTTAAGTGTGGTTGATACGACGGGGCTACTCTCTAGCCTCGACCCTGCTGCCCCGCCTAGCCCGCCCGCAGGGCTACAAAGAGCCATAATATTCTCTCTAAAACAAAAAAGAGGCCACTCCATACGAGTAGCCTCTTTTTCATGCACTCCCCATTAGCCCGTCAAGCGGTTCAAACGCTCTAGCTCCGTCCGTTCCTCAATCGGCAGCGTAAACTCCACAATCACGCCGACTCTATCTTGGCGATTGGCAATGGCATACATGCCGCCCGCCTCACGCACCAACAAGGCCACCAATGACAGCCCTAACCCCATGCCGCTGACTTCACCCGTGAAATACTTTTCACCTTGATAATAGGGTGTCCAGGCTTTGGCGAGTTGCTCAGGCGAAAGATAAATGCCATCGTCACAAATCTGCACATTCAATTTATTAACCCCCGCACGGGCCACATAAACTGTGACTGTAGGCTCTTTTTGGGGATGAAACTTTTTAGCGTTCTCTAAAATTTCGGAAATAATCACCTCTAGGGTGCGAGGCGAGACTAAAAATTGGACATTGCCTAACCCGTCTTGCCCCAAAATTTCTAGCTGTTTTATGCCTAATGTCTCCGCCATGTTCTTAATATTTATGACAAATAGCGCGAAGGGAAACCGCTCTTCGGTATTTACTAAATTGGGGGCATGGAGATATTGTAATACATCGTTAATTTGTTCTTTTAAGCGGCTGGCACTTTGAAAGGCAATTTGGGCAAATCGAGTCACCTCTTCCCCTGGCATTTTAGAGCCATGTTTGGCTAAAAGTTCCAAATTATTCAACATACCCAAAAGTGGGGTGCGTAATTTATGCCGCACCATTTCATGAAAACCGCGCATATCCCGTTCCAAATTCATCTGGTCTGTTACATCACGCAAACGAATAATGGGGTTGACCTGCGGTTCTGTTAAATTCAAAATATCTACTTGTAACCAAAAAGTGGGGGCTTGGCCCGACTCAGGTCGTAATAAATAACGCGGGCTGTTATTTTCAGGCAATTTAGGCCAATTGTTCCACAATTCTTCTGGTTCACAGGTATATTGCCGTTTTACAATATCCAGAAATTTTTCCGCCAATAACTGATTATCCCCCGATTTAATATCCCAGCCTAAATAAAGGCGCGCCCGCGAGTTAGTATATAAAATGTAATCATCATCATCTACCACCAGGTAGGCATCATCGGCATTTTCCACCACCCATTCAAATTTAGTTCGCTCCAACATCAACCGCCGAAAGCGATTGAGCCGAATAATCGTTTGCACCCGCGCCCGTAACTCATCGCGGTCAAAAGGTTTGCTAATAAAATCATCCGCGCCCGCTTCAATCCCCCTCATCCGCGCTTGCGGCTCATCTAAAGCCGTCAGCATAATGATCGGCACTTCGGCTAAAATAGGGTCTTGCCGTAACCGCCGACACACCTCAAAGCCATCCATGCCTGGCATCATGACATCAAGCAAGATTAAATCAGGAGTTAATTGGGCCGCTTTGGTCAAGGCTTCCACGCCGTTACCCGCAAAAGCCAGTTGATACCCTTTCACTATCAGCAGCCGCTTGATAATATCACGCCCATATTCGTTATCATCTACAATCAAGATAATACTTTTGCGTGACGGATTTTGTATTTTTGGGATTAGTTTTTCATCTTGCTCAGACACGCTCACATCCTTGCCATTGATAAATTATGGCCTAGTTTAAACCTCACAGGTTTTTAAAAACCTGTGAGGTTTTTCGCATACCTGGTAACTAAGGATTATACACCTTTTAACTTAAAATATGAAGCCTTTGAGGGTCACATGATAACTACGGAGATAGTACATAAATCCCACGCCATTATTAATTGACATTTATGACCTCCCAATTGATAATTAGAAAAGTAACCATCAAACCATTAGACATTATACCGAT
>JAIFLK010000339.1 GCA_020049115.1 Chloroflexota bacterium
GCCAACGCCGCGCCATAAACGGGCAATAACGCGGCTTGATATGTAAGCAATTTGGGCATGGGACGCTGAAACGTTTGAGCAATCGTCTGCTGTACCGCCAACAACTCCACCCAATCGCCAATGAGAACCACCGCCTCAATTTGCGCGGCCGTTTGCTGGCTCTGTTGTAAGGCTTGCTGGCATAGTTCCGTCAGCCGTTTCAGTTGAGGTTGCAACCATGTTAAAATATCGACCTGCGTAATGGTAGTTAATAAATCCCGCCCAAAACCGCCGCCATGGTCTAACACCAACTCAGTATTAGCTTTATCCCGCAAATCAAGTAACATTTCTTTAGCCGTAGCCCACAGCCCCATGGCCGCCAAACGGCTATCATCTACCGCAAAAACATCCACGCCATCCGTTTGCTGAAATCGCCGATTCAAAAAAACATCCACGCCATCCGTTTGCTGAAATCGCCGATTCAACCCCTCCGCTACCGCCCAAGCCAAATCATCACCACCCAACATCATATCACCCGCCGTTGCCAAAATGCGAATTTCGCGGCCTTCCCGCGCCGCAATACTAACCTCCGTTGAACCACCGCCACAATTAACCACCGCCATTAACTTAATCGTTTCAGGTAATTTTGCGGCCATGAGCGCGGCCGCAGGTTGATTTATCAACCGTTGCACCTTCAACCCTTGCCCTTCCGCCGCCGCCCGCGCCTGAATCCGAAAACGGTCTTCGGCACTGGCAGGTGTGGTCAAAATCACCTCATCAATCGGCTGGCCTAATGATTTGGCGGCCATGTCTACCAAAGTTCGCACCAAAATACCATAAATATCAGTGGCGCGCACCTCAGCATACAACAAATTACAAATGGCCTCGCCCCCGACTTGGCGCACCGCGTAGGGTAGCCGCGTTATCAGCATACAACAAATTACAAATGGCCTCGCCCCCGACTTGGCGCACCGCGTAGGGTAGCCGCGTTAAAAATTGTGACGGTATTTCCCCCGCCCAGCCCATGAGCCGCGTGCAACCATAAACCGTCGTCTCCGCATTGCCCGCCAACGCCCGCGCCACGCCAGGGCCAACCTCTAAACTTTGAATATTTTGCCGTACCATGGCGGGGATACTCGTGCTACCATCGACTAATTGCACCAGTTGTGGCTGCCCATTCGCGTCCAAATAAGCGGCCCGCGCCGTATGTGTGCCAATATCAAGACCCAATTTCATCATCTACCTCCGCAGTTAAGTGATAACCGTTATTGTACCGTCACTCAGTCAATCTGCCTAAAAAATAGGACGCGGATGCACGCGGATTGACGCGGATTTTTCTTTTATGCTTTAAAAATCCGCGTCAATCCGCGTGTATCCGCGTCCCATTTTCTTCGCCTAAACTCAAGTTATAACCGCTTCACTTCCTCATGGCGAAAACAATCCACCGTGTGGTCATTGACCATGCCCACCGCTTGCATGTAAGCGTAACAAATCGTTGGCCCGACAAAGTTAAAGCCCCGCTTACGTAAATCCTTGCTCATGGCCTCCGATTCGGCAGTTTTGGCGGGAAAATCGGCTAAGGTACGCCAATGATGTTCAATGGTCTGCCCATTAACAAATTGCCAAATATAACGGTCAAACGAACCAAACTCGGCCTGAATTTTTAGATAACCTTGTGCGTTGCGAATCGCCGCTTGAATTTTCAACCGATTACGAATAATGCCAGGATTCGCCATGAGTTCAGCAATTTTGGCCTCGTCATATACGGCAATTTTATGAGCATCAAACTCATCAAAGGCTTGCCAATAATTGGCCTGTTTCTTCAAAATCGTCAGCCAACTCAAGCCCGCCTGCGCCCCGTCCAAAATCAATTTGGCAAACAATTGGCGGTCATCATGCACAGGCACGCCCCACTGTTCGTCATGATATGCAATATAAAGCGGGTCTGAACCAACCCAGGGGCAGCGTATGGTCATGGTTTCCTCACAACAATCAACTAGCAAGATTAGTAACTATTGTCCTCAATTGTTTCATATAATGTCCATATCGGGTCAAATTTCCTGTACGATTAACATTGTACTTACCTATCAAATACCCCAAAGGTGTTTGTTCTTCTGGGGCCAGAATATTTGACCCAATCACTTTTTCGTTAAATTGCTTAATAGCATCTTCACTTTGATGAGCTATAGCATTACGAATACGATGTAACTGCTGCAAATTACTCTTCAAGCCATTATCTAATTGAGTAAAGGGTTTCCCTTCTTCAAAAAACAAATTTGCCCTATCTTCAGTAATATTATAAGGCATCCATTCTAAATATCTTTTCTTTTCCCCTTCAAATAAAATCCCACGAATTGCTGATTTTGGCTCAATAGTCACAGGTTTTACATCGTTTGAATTATGTTGCAAATTCCCCTCCAAAAGCCCAAAAAACAAATCCTCTAACAAACCTTCAAAAGCAATAAAAGCTTCCAAAAATAAACCACTATAAACCCGTTCAACATCACTCAATTCAATTTCATTCTTAGTGCGTAACTTCTCCATCTTAGAACGAGTAAGTTCTAAACTATCTAATTTTGCAAAAAATTCTTTAGCCAGGTCAGTTGTTGGTGTTACCAAGTTCTATTTCACCTCGTAATAGATCCACACCATTAGTTATGTCGTTCGAAATATTTTGCTTAATTTTATCCGATGTTTTTTCATTTTCTAGGGCATCATCAGTAAGATAACCATTGCGAAGTTCTATTGTACTTTGTAATAAGCGTATACCACTAGCTATATCACCTGAAATACTTTGTTTGATTTTATCCAATGTTTGGAGAACTTGGTCATCATTTAATCGGTTTTTGAAGTGATTGATTTCTTCTAAGGCTTTTTCAGCTTTTTCATTCGCTATTTCACGCGCTGTTTTATTTTCTGAGGCATTATCCATGGGATAACCAAAACCAAATAATAGTTCATAAAGGAAAAAGAAAAAAATATAAAAACTATCCTTTGATTCCCCTAATATCAATTGAATAGTTTCTAAGTCAAATTTTTTATCAATGGTATCCATAACCGTCCTAAACCGCCGTTCAATTTCTCGACGTTTAGGGTAATAATTATCAAATTCATGATAAACCTTATCTAAATAGTCTGAGTCAACTGAGACAAAAGAACGAATTTGTTCAGGATTTAACATAATAGCACAAATCCGACTCGTTAATTCTACTTCCTGCATCCGTGCAATTTCCTGCTCTGTAAAAACAGCCCATTCACGCCAATTTATTAACCGTTCCGCTGCCAACTGATAGACTGAGGTTTTAAATTCACCAAAATAGCTAGAATTTCGTAGTTCCTGCGCCTCAAGGTGATAATTACTCGTTGAATTCATGCGGCGAAAAATTTGTAAAACCCCCGTATCCTCAACAGACGAAGGTAATACATGGACACTAAACTCATACTCTAGAATTTGGGTTTGTTGTTGTTTAGTCAGTTCATTAAATAGCTTACCCACTAATTCTTTTTGATGAGGGGATTGGACGGTAAAATCATCAGTTTCAGCGTTATAATCAGGCAATAGTTTCTTCCCTCCAACATAAGCTAAAATAGTTCGTAATCTTTGTTGACCATCAATCACTTCCCTAATTTGTTGAAAATTGTCTAAGTCAAATTTATCACGCAAAAAAATGATGGGGACAGGAAAACCATTTACAATGGTATCAATAAAAAAAGATTTAGTTGGTTTCTCCCAAACAGGCCGTCTTTGAAAATCAGGATTAAGCTGTAATGTACCAGAACGTTGCCAAGAAATGAAATCACTGACTTTGAATTGAGTTTTTGTAACATTAATTGTCATAAACTACTCCTCATTGAAGGTTTACTAAATGGATTGATATTATAAACCTTAACCCTAACTTTTGCAATCCTCAAATCACCGCAAACTCACCGATTCTAACGTAATCGTACAAGCATCAGGAATACTGGTGGCATCTTTAATTTTACCCGTAAATTCAATCACATTGCCCACGCCAAAATGTAAGGCACGGTCACGTTGGGCGAGGTCGGTATCTCGGTTAAATCAAATTTAATATCAGGTGGCACCATCGCGGGGTCAGCCAAACGGTTTACATAAAGCCACAATTGAAACTCGGTTAACAATGGTTTAGGGTGCAATTTCGCCACAATGCCACTCCACCAACCGTCAATAATTTGCCCCTTGAACTCTTTATTCACCAACGCTGCCCAATCCTCCGCCGACATGCTACGGTTGCGCTCCGAGCATAAGTCTTTATATTGCAAAATCTTGGGCGTGGGCGTGGGCAGCCGTTGCATGTTCGCCACGACAACGCGCACTTGGTCTGCTTGATAATTGCCCGTCGGGTCAACCACAACTAATTGTAACCAATAAACGCCTGGCGCAACGGTAGTCGTATCCCACATCATGAGTGACCCATTATCAAGCGACTCAAATTGCTTGGCGGGGCGATACAGATAATTCCACTGGGTTGAACCATCAGGCCGATATTCAAATTTGTAATAAGGATATTCGCTGTCCGTAGGTAAGGCCACGCCTAACGTTCCCGTGACGAAAACTTGTCCCGTCACAATTTCATCCATCGGCGGATAAATAATGCGAACCGTTTTGCTGTTACTATTATCGGCAGCCACCGTTGGGGGCAAAACATTGCTTAAGGTTTGGGTATCATTCGTGACCAATTTGACCGTTTGCGCCACGCCCTCACCACATGCAACCAATAAGGGGCTGGCTTCATTCATCACGCGGGTATCACGTTTCGTTACGCCATTGTCTAACTTCAACATGGCCTCAGAGCAAGCGGTGGTCGCTGTAAGTAACTTGTCATTTGCCGCTTGATTAGAGCCACTCGCCGTTAACGCGACTAACTCCGCACTCCGTTGGCGCACAAAAGCAATTTGCCGCGTCATCCGCGTCACCCAATTTTGGTCACTGAGCCGCCCCTCGCGCATGAGTTGCTCAATATCGGATAGAGCCGAGCCTAATTCAATTGAAATACTTAGCAACCATTGCGTATATTGTTGGTCGGCCAAAGACGCGCCTGGCGTCGCGGTAGGGGTTTCACGCGGACGCGTCAGATGGACGCGCGGTTTCGGTTTAGGAGTATCCGTTGCTGTCGGCGTATCCGTTGGCGTGGGGGTGATGGTTGGGGTGGGTGACGGGGTGACGGTGGGCGTGGAGGTTTTGTCGGCTTGGCTCACGCCGCCTTGAATTTGAATTAAGATGGCAGTGGGCGAAGGATATAATTGGGCGCGCAGATTTTGGGGCATGGTCGGCATTTGACAGGCCAATAATGCCACTGTAATTAAACATATAAAGCCATGCCGATAGGTTGGAGGTGATTCACTGAATTTTGACATGGTTAATTACGCGGGCGGGATAAGCTGCATCCCACAATCTAAGTCATTGCGAGTTTGGCCTTCATCTATCGTGAAGGGGTCAGTTTTACCGTAATTCGGCCCATTGGGATAAACGTCACTATCAAAAAAGAAACTCAAAAAGCCGCCACTGACATTTTTCGCGACAAATTGAAAGCTCAAAGCAACGGTACACTCGACATAATAAGTGCCTGGCTTCACCTTAAAGGAGTAAATGCCATTGGCATCTGTAATATCGGTGGCGATAACGCTATTTGTACTTGCATCATATAAACGCACGGTGGTATTAGGAATGCCTGGTTCGCCGCTGGTTTGCAGCCCATTGGCACTAAAATCGTCCCACACCAAATCGCCAATGGTGGCTAAAGCATATAAACCCGCATCGTAATTAAACTGAGTGGCCGCCCCACCCACCACAAACACATCGGTTTGCGCTTGATACGTGCCAGGCGCGGTATCGTTATCTTTCGTATCATCACCACCCACATCTTTGTGCCAGGCGCGGTATCGTTATCTTTCGTATCATCACCACCCACATCTTTCGGCCCAACCCCATCATAAACATTGGAAGAAAATATCACCATGTAATTGCCTGCGGCGGGCAAGGGTGAAAAAAGATAAATTCCGTTATTATCCGTTCGGGTTGAGCTAATCACACTAAAGAAAGTGGCATTTACATTCACTAAAGAAACACTCACATCGGCTAAGGGCAATTCACCCGTATCTCTTAAGCCATTGTAATTTACATCATACCACACCCGCCCCGCTATGGAATTGGTGGTCACGGGGGTTGTAATCACCGTAAAACCCGCATCCCAACGGGTATCAATTTGCCCTTGTGTCAAAATAATGGCGGAGGTTTGGCCTGTTTGCGGGTCAACATTACTATCCGTTGCGGTTGTGCCTTGACCTTGTAAGGTAAATTGATATTGGAACGGGTCAGGATTAATCACCTGAATAGCGTAACTATTAGGAAATAAATCGGCAAAGCTATACAAGCCCCCATTCGCGGTCACGGTAGAAAAAATAGGCTCATTACTATCATCTAACAATTGTACCGTAATATTATCTAAGCCAGGCTCACCCGCATCTTGCACCCCGTTGGCATTGGCATCAAGCCAAACAAAATCGCCCACTGTGGCATTGGTGGATTGATAGACCCCCGCATCTGAACTTAAATAATTTTGCCCTGAAACAGTGGCAAATTCTATGGTATTTCCCGTAACAGAATCAGGCGAACTCGCCTGCCCACTCGGACTGAGCAGATGACCTGCGGGACGGCTAAAATGAACATAATAATGACCAGGCGTTAAATTCTGAAACAAATAAAACCCATTGGCATTGGTGCTGGCGGTGTTGATGTAATTAATCGTACTACTACCGTAAAGTCGGCCATTCAACTCCACATCAACATTACTACGCCCCGTTTCAGCAGGGTCTTGAATCCCGTCATTATCCACATCATTCCAGACAAAATCGCCAATTGTAATATATTTATATACCCCCGCGTCCCAAGTCGTATCATTCATGCCCGAAGTCAAACCAATTTTAGCGGTGCGTAAAATCGCCGCGTTATAATCGCTATCTTTCGTGTCATCAACGCTATTGCCATATAAACTAAAGGCATCGTAACCTATCGGCTTAAGGAAGCGTAAATAATAATTCCCTGGTGCAAGCTGGCCTATTTTGAACAGCCCCCCCGCCGCCGTAGTCGCACTGCCTATGAGTTGGTTCGTGCTATCCTGATACACCTCCACCGTCACATCAGATAATCCCGCTTCGCCCACTTGCTGCACGCCGTCACCATTCAAATCATGCCACACCACATCGCCTAACGAAGCATAACGATATGCCCCCACATCTTGCCCCGTTAAAACTGTGCCAGGATATAACGTCAGCGTATTCGTAACTTGCGCCCCAAATTGGTCATAACCTGACGGAGGCTTACTAAAACTGAGTTGATATTGCCCCGCTAACAAATCGGTAAAGGTATAAACCCCGTTAGTCGTTGTAATGAGATAACTTCTATCACTCGCCAAATCCTGTAATGTCACCGTCATCAAACCTGTTGCCACTTGCGTTTCATTGCCGTCATGGTTGCCGTCACCATCAAGATCATGCCACGCCAAACCACTGACCATGCCCGCAATCGCGTCAATATCCGTCGCGTTATTATTCGTTGGATTGGGGTCGCCTGTAGCGGAAACCTTGACTAAATTAGTAATGGTTGCGGGTAAAGTGGTCGGCAAGGTGGGCAATTTAGAAACCGTCAACACAACGGTATAATTTAACACCGCGTAAGGTGGCACAGTCGGCAAACTCCACACCAAATCATTGCCCTGTTGCGTGGGCGCACCCGTTGCGAAAACAAAATGAGTCGCCGCAGGTAGTGAATCTCGCAAAACAACATTATTCACCGTAACCGCGCCCAAATTGGTCAACGTTAACACGTAAGTCAATTGCTGTTCAGGGTAAACCGCGCTCACATAATTGGTTTGTTGCACCGTCAAATCACGGTCAGAGGCCAATTGCGTCTGTTCACTATCCACATTATTAGAAAAACTATTGCCAATAAAACCCCGAATCTCCGCTTCATGCTGATACATGCTCGTAACGGCAGCCGTTGTCACCTTAACATAGAGTAAACAATAAAGCCGTTCACGCGGGGCCAATGTGCCAATTTGCCAGGTATGGGTCGTGTTATCAAAAGTAATATCACTCCGCCCACAGTTATTCGCCGCTAAAAAGGTCACGTCAGGTGACAATGTATTTATTAAGATTACATCAGTGGCCGCTTCATTCGAGGCATTCAAAATCGAAATGGTATAACGCAATTGGTCTTGATAAGCCACAGGGTCGGGCTGGTCGTCAGAAATGAAAACATGCAAGCCCGATGTTACATCTAAGACCTCAGTGGCTTCATTCGCTGTAACTATCGCCTCATCACTACTTAACGTAACAACATTCGTAATCAAGCCCGAAGTACCCACTGGAATCGGGTCAGTCAACAGGGTAAACGTAGCTGTTTGGCCTGGCGTAAATTGAGTTAAATTACAACTAATAACAGTGCCACTCGCAGTGGGGCAATTAAACAAATTGAAACCCACCAACTGCCCATTCAACGGCAACGTATCCATAAAATGAACATTATTCGCGGTGGACGGCCCTTCATTGCTGATTGTAATATTGTAGCTAATTTGCTCCGTACTAAGAACTAGCCCTGGCCACAAACCGCTAATGACTAACTTGGCGGAAGGCTCAATAATAGTGGTCGCACTCGCTTGATTATTAACTAAATTACGGTCAGTAGAGCCACTCTTCACTTCGGCTAGATTAAGCAATGTGCCGCGACTGCCTGGCTGCACGCGTGTTTGCAAGGATAACGTAGTTTGACTTTGCGGATTCAAATTACCCACTTGACAGCGCACCAATTGTTCCACATTACTACAATTTGCCCCACTCACAAAGGCCACCCCACTCGGCAGCGTATCACTGACCACCACCGCTAAAGCCATCATGTCAGGGCTATTATTTCTCACCGTAAAGGTATAGTTCAAAGTATTACCCGCTAAAACACTAGTCGCGGCCTCTTTTTGCACCGATAAATCGGCAATGGGGCAATAGGCCAAATAAATTTCGCGGTTGCCCTGTTGCCCCGAAGCAAAAGCCACCGTTGTCCCGTCAGCACTCATGGAGGCTTGATTACTGACGCGGCTCAACTCGGCGGGCAAATTCGTTACTTGTAAATATAAATCTGCCGTAATTTCGTAAATATACAATTCAGGGTTGCCATCACGGTCAGAGGTAAAGGCAATGCGGCTACCGTCCGCGCTCATGGCGGGCAAGGAGGCCGTTTCCGTATCGGGGGTGAGGATGCGGTCAACGTACTCAGACCTCACAGGTTTTCCCCATTCGGGGACAAGTAAAAACCTGTGAGGTCTAAGCTCAGTCAGATGAAGTTGGTGCTTATAAATGAAGGCAATCCGTGAGCCGTCACTGTTCATGGACATGGCTTCCAGCCCCGCCTCCGTTAAATTCGTCACTTGAGCCGTAGTTTTAGCGGCTAAATTATAACTAAAAATTTGTTGCACCTGTTGACTATTTTGCCCCACCAAATCTTGGTTAGACATAAACAGTAACACCGTTGCCGCAGGATTGAGCAATGGC
>JAIFLK010000203.1 GCA_020049115.1 Chloroflexota bacterium
CGGAGGATGCAAATTTAGATTTGGCGGTGCGTGCCATTCTTTTTGGGGCGGTGGGGACGGCGGGGCAACGCTGTACCTCGACGCGGCGAATCATTATGCAACGAAATATTGCGGCGGAGTTGACGGCGCGGCTGGTCAAGGCTTATCAGCAAGTGCCGATTGGCGACCCGTTACAAACGGGAACACTCATGGGGCCGTTGGTCAATGCGGGCGCGGTCACGCAGATGATGGCCGCGCTGGAGACGGCGAAAGCGCAAGGTGGTGAAATATTGGTGGGTGGGCAGCCGTTGCCTGAGCAGGGGCCGCATTTTGTGCAACCGACCATTGTTAAGATGCCGCAACAAACGCCGTTGGTGTGTGATGAAACGTTTGCGCCGATTTTATACCTCATGGAATATGACACCTTAGATGAAGCGATTGCCCTGCATAATGCGGTGCCACAGGGCTTATCGAGCGCGATTTTCACCACGAATCTGCTTAAGGCGGAGGAATTTTTGGCCGCGACGGGGTCGGATTGTGGCATTGCCAATGTGAATATCGGCACAAGTGGGGCGGAAATTGGCGGGGCGTTTGGGGGAGAGAAAGAAACTGGCGGCGGACGTGAATCTGGCTCTGATGCGTGGCGAGCCTACATGCGTCGCCAAACGAACACGATTAACTGGTCAAGCAGTTTGCCGTTGGCGCAGGGGATTGAGTTTGGGGGATAGTAGGAAGTGCGGCTTAAGGAGTCCAAATCTTTAGATTTGCCCAACAAATCTAAAGATTTGTTAGTGTCATTCGTTTTTCGCCACTTTTGTTCGTTAGGTCTGGCCAGAATAAATTCTGGAGTCCATCGCCTAGCTGGACTCCAGAATTTATTCTGGCTGCTTTTTTGGCGAAAACTTAAAGACACTAACAAGATTTGGACTCCTTTTGAATAACAAAAAACCGCTACCAAGCATTTGCTAAGGTAGCGGTGATGAGGATGATTTGCCCGATTCTGAGGTTAGAATACAGGCGGGACGAAGGCCCGCCAATTTTCAATAATTTCGGGGAAATAGCCATAACTATGTCCCATTGCCAATTATTCAGAGAAACGTCGAAAATTGTAGAAACGTACTAAGCGAAACCCGTTGTTGTTGTTCCTGTTGTTCGGGTTGTTCCTGTTACGCGTCGACCTGTGGCCTTGCCCCACAACCTTAAGGTTGTTTACGCCAGCCGCCTAATAAACGGCCAATTTCAGCCACCATTTGGGCGGCATGTTGATATTGTCCCTCGTTCAGCCACGCCCAACGCGTGACTAAACGTAGATAAAAACGGAGTTGGTCAAGGTAATTATCCGCTTGCAATAGTAACCCTTGCCGTTCAGCCCCACGTTGAGTATTGGCGGCGGTAATGGTTTCATAAAAATTTAAGGCCGCATCTTGTAACCGTTTAGTTACGCCAAACCGTTGCTGACGAGGAAAACTATCTAAACGGGGAATAAGCCAACTGAGCAAATCAAAGGTGCGGGTAAAGATAACCATTTCAGCCATTGTGCAAACCATTGGAGTCCAAAGCCGTAGGCTTTGAGCAGTGAGTCAAAGCCTACGGCTTTGGACTCCGCTTTAGACTGCCGCAATCCGTTGGCCTAAAATTGCCTGGCGTATCCCTCGACTGCGCCCATGCCGCACATGCGCCACCCACCCCTGCACCGTGGCGGTCAATTGCTTCAGGCTAATCTGTTTCGCTTGATAGGCTTGCACCGCCTGGCGAAATTTGCGGCGAAAATGAACCACTTTGCGCCCTTTCACGCGCAGCTTATCGGGATAAACCACAAAACCTAAAAAGGGCGTGCCTACCGTGACGGGTTTGACTTGGGCAGAGTTCAGATGTACCGTTAAACGTAACTTGGCTAAATAATCAAACATGGCCTGTCGCCAGTGCCATAAAGTCGCTTTATCATTAGCAAACAATAGAAAATCATCTACATAACGCACATAACCGCCACAGCGTAAGGTACGTTTAATAAAATGGTCAAAGGGATTCAAATAACAATTGGCCCATAATTGGGAGGTTAAATTACCAATCGGTAGCCCGCGTGGGCGATTGGCGGCCCATAAATCGTCCCCCTTAAACCATTTCATGGCGTAGACATCTCGTAATACGCCATCACCACTCGCTAAAATTTGGCTGATTAAGGCCAACGTATCGGGGCAGCTGATTTTTTTGGCTAAAGTTTGTTGCAAGATGGCATGGTCAATGCTAGGGAAATATTGCTCTAAATCGCAGGGCAGCACATAACGATATTGACGCGCCAAGGCCTGACATTTGGCTAGGGCGCGGTGTGTCCCTTTGCCGACCCGATTAGCGTAACTGTCATTAATGAAACTTCGTTCAAATATTGGCTCAATCAAATTACACAAGGCATGATGCACTACACGGTCACGAAAAGGCGCGGCAGAAATGAGTCGCCGCTTGGGTTCATGGATATAAAAACTGCCATATCGCCCAGGCCGATAACTTTGCGTCACTAATTCCGCTTGCAGTTGGATTAAATTATCTTCCAAACGATACTCAAAGCGCGCCACCGCCTCTGTGCCGCGTTTGCCTTTGGCCGCTTTTTGATAAGCCAAGCGTAAATTTTCCCAACTCGTTAATTGTGAATAAAGATGTATGGTCATTGTTTACGCTTACGGAGTCCAAAGCCGTAGGCTTTGACCTAAAATAAATCTAAAGATTTGGACTCCTATCCGCTTGTCCCGCGAATCCGTGCTATTATCCTGTAGAGACAGGGCATGCCCTGTCTCTACCCCCATTCGTTGCTTTCGCCATTCGTTGTAGCACCCACAAAGCCTACGGCTTTGGACTCCATGTCATTAGATATATTGCGTAATACATTGCGTTTTTTCGGCGCGGCCCCTAAAGGGGCGGTCAGAGGCCAGAGAAAACAGAGGCCAGATTCTCCAACTACTTATTGGAGAAACGTACTAAGCGAAACCCGAAGTCGAGCCTGTCGTCCGGGCCGTACCTGTTACGCGTCGACCCGTAACAGTTATCAATACTTACGTAATAAGCCCCTCCACGTAATACGCGGGTTTTATCTTGATTCAAGTAAGTCCCATGCCACTCATTTTCATTAGGTGGTCGCGGCACCGTATATTTTTCTTGCCATAAGGTACTACACCACTCCCACACCTGCCCGCTGAGGTCATAGACCACTTCGGGACTTTTACCACTTGGAAAGAGACCAACGGCACAAGTGCTGTTAATGCGGCTTTCTTTGCAGTTGGCCTGGATACCCTCACTCCCAACTACACCCTCACCCCTGCCCTCTCCCTCTGGGAGAGGGAGTCTTGTCTTTTGCTCCCCTCTCCCAGAGGGAGAGGGGCTGGGGGTGAGGGTTGACTCCCACGGATACAACCGCCCATCCAACCCCCGCGCGGCCCGTTCCCATTCGGCTTCCGTAGGCAAGCGCACAAAGCGACCTGATTTTTCGCTGAACCAGACACAAAAGGCCACCGCTTCATACCATGTCACGCCGACGACAGGGTGATTAGGCAAATCAAAGGGATTACCATAACGATACGGCGCGGTACGGGGTTCATCATCTTGCCATGCCTTAAAGCCATCTTTCGTCCAATAATTTTGGCTCATGGCCGCGTCCCAATGTTTTTCGTTGGTATAGCCACCATCATCTACGAAGGCTTTGTATTGTAACTGAGTTACGGGATATTGGCTAATCTGGTACTGCGGTAAGGTCACTTTGTGGGCAGGTTTCTCGTCCTCATCACTATCATCCCGCCCCATCGTAAATGTACCCGCCGCAATGTCACACCATGTAATGTCGGGTAGGCCATTTTTTAGGCCAATGCCAGGCCGTTCATCGCCCAGGTGGGCCAGGGTTTGGCCTGCTTGGGCGCGCTCGTAGGGGGTTAATTGTTCCCCCGTTACTAAAGCCGTTAGGTATTCACGGGCGCGGGGGAGGAGTTTTTGTCCCAAAGGATGAGCTAGAGCATCTTTCATTCCTAAAATGGCTAACATTTCACTGGCTCGCCAAACGGCTTGCCACCCCGCATTATCTTGGGGCGTAGGCTTGTCTTGAGGCAAAATATCTCGTAAGGCCAATAACAAAGGGATATTTCCCACCCCTGGTTGATTGTTATAAACTAAATTTCCCGCCGCTAGTAACAAAACCTTACGCCAATCACTGCCAGCTTCGGCCAAAGGACGCGCCAGCCAGCCAAAATCAGGTTGCGCCGAGAGATAACGCCCCGCTAAATATTCTTGAAAGGTACGGTGGGGAAAAGTATACCGTAAGTCATCATCATGCTGTCCGCCTTTGGCAATCAGCAAATGGGCGCGCTGTTCAGTGTATTGAATAAACTGTGCCGCTTTAACACTATCTTTCAACACCTTACGAGCAATACGCTGCACTTCCGCCTGACTAATATCGGCTAAATCGGTTCGTTCAGGTTGAGCTTGATGAGCCACCCAGCCAATTTCTTGTAAGATCGCGTGTAAATCAGCCTCACTCAAGCCCAACTCAGCCAACGAAGAGGGCAACGCTGACCGTCCCTGTTTTTTAGCCTCTTTTTTATTTTGCCACCGCACCACCAACGCATTAATACAAATTTGATACAGTTTGGCTTCCTGGTCAGGCAACGTGCCATAAAAGCTATGCACTAACGCAATAATAGTCAGTAACATGGGGTTTTTAGCCAGTTCATATAACTTACCCTCTTTAACCAAGCTGATTAAATGGCGCGCATCTTGTTTCGCTTGGAGGAGAGACGGTATTTCACCCACTTGCGCTAACGTATCATACCAATGAGTCACAAAGGCTTCAATTTGTGTTGGCGTAAATGGGGCAAGCGTCAATTTTGCCCCAACTTTAGCTGTAGCAGCTTCTATGTCATTATAAGAAAGAATCCGACAGGTCGTGACCCAGGGGCATTGCGGAAAGAGGGCATGTAATTGCCCAATGGCTTGCCACACGAGGGCGCGGCGAGCCGCTGGCACTTCATCTACACCATCTAATAATAAAATGGCTTGGCCTTGTTGAAGTTTATCTAACAACGCATCTATGGTTGAGGTTAATTCAACTGCTTGAATTTGGCTTTTAATAAATTCCCATAACGCGGTTTTAGAGTCAGGGTTAAAATCGGTGGCCGCAAAATCACGCAAAGTTACCATAATGGGGATATAAAGCGGATGCGCCCATTTAAGTTCAATCAGCGGCTCATCTTTCTTGTCGCTTGGTCGGCGAGGCGATTCTTTTTCAAGTGGCTGCACTGTCCATTTCAGCAAATTTAACCATGCGCCCGTTGGCTCTAACCAAGCCCGCGCTAAAGCGAAAGCTACAAATCGTAATAAAGTAGATTTACCTGAACCAGGGTCACCTAAAATAACCAAACGAGGTTGCGTGACCACTTGCGCTAAGGCCGCATGAATTTCTCCTTTGGGGTGGCGAATCGGCTTATCACCATCTAAACCGATAAAAACCCCTTGCAGTTCCATGTTTTCCCGTTCTCGCTCATCAGGCGTTAAGCCACCTAACGTCAAATTTTGACACGCCCCAATTAAATGATAGAGATATTTAGTAAGCTGGGCGGGGTGGTCAGGGGGAAGCGGCAAAACAAGCGTTTGTTGAGAAATAGAAACAGCCCCACCTGCATCAATTTTACCCACCCTCATCTCATTTCCCATTCCCCCCGACCCTCTATCGGGGGCTACACTTTTTTTGTGGTATCAAACGAAAGATTTACTTCGCCCTGCTCCGAAGTTATCTCTTTACTTTTAAGCGTCGCATTGCCCCGCGCCACTGCCTCCACCACCACATGGCTATGCGCCTTAATTTTCTCAACCTCAATGTTAATATCCCCAAAACTTTGCGGCGACTTTTCCGCCACCAAATCCGCCACCTTCTTGGCCTCCGCCACCACTTCAGGGTCTTTATCCGCCCCCGCTTGGCTTAATTGTTTTTGTAATACATTCTGCAAATCTTCATCTTTGGGGTCTTCTTCCAAACTCATCAACGCGTTAGCAAGTTTTTTCTGCCCCGCAAATTTCCGCCCAATAAACTCCTTAAAGCTACTGTACGCATCTTTAATGGCATCACCCGCCACTTCCTCCGTGCCTGCTAATGCCCCCGCCGCAATCGCGGCCATGATAAAGGTCATTGGTTCCATTGTGTGTTTGCTCCTTTTGGTGATAATGATTAATAAAATGGTTAATACATTTGGAGTCCAAAGCCGTAGGCTTTGCCCCACTGCTCAAAGCCTACGGCTTTGGACTCCAAATGTATTAAACGTTGATTTGCTCAATTGAGCAAATTTGGGCGGTAAGAGAAATAGAGTTATACTTACCCCATGCCCCATGAACGTTGGTTTTATCCCTTCGGCTTCACCTTACAATTAGAAACAAACAGCCTCGCCATTATCGCCGCCGCCGAGACCTCCTTTGGCAAATTTGGCGCCCCCCCGCAGTCCGCCAACGCTGATTGGCACTTTCGCCTCTTTGCACATAAGATAGATGACGGTCAACTGAACCCGCCGATTTTTCGGCGCGAGGGGTCATTGGTTTATCAAACCACAGGCAGCGACTCGACATTGGTGGTGGATACGGCACGCGGCCTGGCCTTTGGCTATTTCTCGCCCACCATTCTCGCCAACCCCGCCTATTTTCGCTGGCACTTTTTAGAGTTAGCTTGTTTCCTCATGTTACCACCACGCGGCTGGTTAGGGGTGCATGCGGCGGCGATTGTTAGAAATGGACGGGCTATCTTGCTACGCGCCGCGAGTGGCGGCGGCAAAACTACGTTGGCATACTCGGCCACGCGGCATGGTCAATTTCAGGCTTTGGCGGAGGAGGTTACATGGCTAAATATTACAACTGCAACCTGGCGCGGCCTGCCCTGGTCATTTCATTTATTACCCGATGCTAAGAATTTATTCCCCGAACTCCAGCCCTATCAGCCCATATTACAAACGAATGGCGAATTAAAATTGGAGGTCACGCTGCCCGACTCCAAGACGGCCACCATTGCCGAAGCGGGGCCAGTTGTTTTAGTGCAACGCACTCCCGCCCAACGTAGTCGCCTAGAACGGCTAGATTTAGCTACCGCCAAACCCCTGTGGTTGGCGGGTGCGGCGGGCAATGAAATGGAGTTTCCTGAATATGACCGTTATATTGATAATTTATTAAGCCAGGCTTACCAACTTTATTTTGGCGATGATATTGACCGTGCGGTTGATTTATTGGTTGAGTTAACGCAATGGAGTCCAAATCTTCAGATTTGACCGCCAAATCTAAAGATTTGGACTCCATTTGAAAAAAACCTTAATGATAATTTTATACCACCCCCAATCGAACAGCAGCCGCAAACCGTTATTACCCTTTTCCCTCCTCGCCGTTGGCGCAGTGTTAGAGGGGCAGCATGAGTATTGCATTGTAGACGGTAATTTAGAGTTAGACCCCTTAACGCGGCTTGACCACCTCATCAAAGAACATGGCGCGCAAACCATCCTCGCCGTCACGGTGATGCCTGGCCCGCAACTCAATCAAGCCGTGCCGATATGTCGGGAACTTAAGCAACGTTACCCGAATCTCATTATTGTTTGGGGTGGCTATTTTCCCACGCAACATTGGGATGTTTGCCTTAAGGTGGATTACGTGGATTACGTCATACGCGGGCATGGCGAGTTGGTTTTTGTGGAATTATTGGCAACATTACCCCAACCTTCTCAAAGTCAACTTAGCCGCATGATGGGCTTGGCCTATAAAGACGCGCCAGGTCAACCCGTCAGCAATCCCCTTGCGCCTATTCCGCAGCCCGCGCAATTGCCTGCCTTTAACTTTGACCGCTTGCCCATGACACGATATGTGCGCGCCACATTTTTGGGGTCGCGCACACTCGGCTATCATTCCTCTTACGGTTGTCCTTTCTTTTGTAACTTTTGCGCGGTGGTCAATTTGGTGAATGGTCGCTGGTTGCCGCAAACGGCGAGTCAAGTGGCGGAAAATGTCGAATTATATCATCAACGCTGGCAAGTGAACGCCGTTGAGTTTTATGACAATAATTTTTTTGTGCATGAGAAACGGGTGGCTGAATTTGCGGAGCGTATTATGCCGCTAAAAATGGCTTGGTGGGGTGAGGGGCGGATTGATACGATGTTGAAATATAGCGACACAACCTGGCGATTGATGCGCGATTCGGGGCTACGCATGGTTTTTATGGGGGCGGAGTCGGGGTCAAATGAAACCCTCAAACGGATGGACAAGGGCGGCAAAATGAGTACCGAGAAAACCCTCGAAATAGCGCGCCTGATGAAATCATGGGACATTGTGCCAGAGTTTTCCTTCGTCATGGGCAATCCGCCTGACCCCGAAGCGGACGCTCAGATTACGATGGAGTTTGTTCGTCAGGTGAAGCAGGTCAACCCTGCGAGTGAAATTATTCTATATCTTTACACCCCCGTACCGTTGGCGGGCGATTTATATGATGAAGCGCAGGCCGAGGGTTTTGCCTTTCCGCAAACCTTAGATGAATGGGTCAGCCAAGCCTGGCAAGATTTCTCGCAACGGCGCAGCCGCACCATGCCCTGGGTGAAGCAACCCCTCCAAGCTAAAATTATCGATTTTCAGCGCGTGCTGAACGCCTATTATCCCACCTCCACCGACACCAAATTGGCAGGGCTGTCGCGTCGAATATTACGATTAGCTTCGGCCTGGCGGTATCATGCGCGGGTGTATCGCTTTCCGTTAGAGTTGCGGGTGTTACATAAATTGATTGCCTATCAACGCCCTGAAACATCGGGCTTTTAATTATTGGACAGGATTAACAGGATTGACAGGATTTATAAAACAAAAAATCCTGTCAATCCTGTTAATCCTGTCTAATCACCATGACCCCATTACCAACCATTACCATTTATACCGATGGCGCGTGCCACCCGAATCCTGGGCCAGGCGGTTGGGCTGCCATTTTATTACACCTCGACCGTGACCCGCAAGAATTGTCAGGGGCGGAGCAATTTGCCACCAACAACCGCATGGAGTTGCGCGCCGCGGTGGAAGGATTACGGAGTCTTGATACGCCGTATCAAGTGGAGTTACATACCGATTCCAAATATTTGAAAGAGGGCATCACCACTTGGCTGCCGCAGTGGGAGCAAAATAATTGGCAAACTTCTCAAAAAGAGGCGGTCAAAAATCAAGATTTATGGCAATCGTTGGCGGTGCAACAACGGCGACATCTTATGGCAATCGTTGGCGGTGCAACAACGGCGACATCAGGTGAAATGGCATTGGGTGAAAGGCCATGCCAATAACCAATGGAATGAACGGGCTGACCGTTTGGCGGCGGGGCAAATTCCGCGCCAACCGTTGCCGTTAGATGATACGGTGGCCTTACATATTTTTACGGCAGTGAGCTACGCGGGCAAAACGCGGCATGGGGCATGGGCGGCCTTGTTGCGTTATGGCGACCATGTGAAATCGCTGAGTGGGCGCGTGAATGAAACATCTAGTAATCGGTTGCATATTCAAGCGGCAGTGGCGGGGTTGGAGGCAGTCAAACGCCCGTTGCCGATTCATATCTATACCACCTCCGATTATTTGAAAGATGGCGCAACCCGTTGGGTGAAAGGTTGGGTGGCACAAAATTGGCAAACGAAAGAGGGCAAGCCCGTCAGCCACCGCGATTTGTGGGAAATAGTAAGTCAGCTTTGCCAACAATATCACATCAAGTGGCATGTGGTGGATAAGGAAGCTGCTCCGACTGAGATGACTCAGGTAAAACAATTGGCGCAGGAAGCGGCGCGGTAGGCTGTTTTTATCCCCCTGTGGCTTAAGCCTTTATAAGGTTCGAAACCTTATAAAGGCTGGCTTTTGACACACAACTATCACTTAGCTTATAATCTCAACTCAATATGTAAACTCAACCCCAATAAGGAATGTTACTTAATGAAAGCTATTATTTGCCCCATATCAACTGAACGTATCAATCGAAATGTTGTCCGTATCACGGGCTTAATGATGGCAAGCATGATTGCCCTTTATGCCTATACGGGTGCGATTTATTTTATCGTTATTGTTGCAATTGATTACTCTGTCCGAGCCTTCACGCCGTTGAAATATAGCCCTTTTAGCTGGTTAGCCTATCAAATAGCGGAACTATTGAAATTTTCCGACAGGCCGATTGATAAAGCCCCCAAAATTTTTGCGGCGCGGGTGGGTTTTTTATTCACGCTGGCAACCACTACGTTTTATTTCATTCATTCCGCCACCAGTTTAGCCATTGCTTTAACCCTCATGGGTTTCGCTTTATTAGAAGGGCTGTTTGATTTTTGCGTGGGTTGTCTCGTTTATACTTACATTGTGTTGCCTCTTTTCGAGAAACCATCAACACATAGATAAAAAATATTAAGAAATAAGACATGGGCGCGGTCACTGGAGGCCACGCCTTTTTCTTATTTTGCCAAGCCCATTATGCTAAAACCCTATCAGATTATTACTGCTCACAAGCAATTACAACGTTATATTAAGCCTAGCCCTCTCATTTACAGTGCTGCCTTAAGCGAATTGAGTGGGGCGAAGGTGTGGCTAAAATTGGAATGTCGTAATCCTACGGGAAGTTTCAAAATTCGCGGCGCAACCTACAAAATGTTAACCCTCGGCGAGGAAGCACACCAACGGGGCATTGTGACCGCCAGCGCGGGCAATCATGGCCTCGGCACCTCCTTTGCGGCGCAGGCCATTGGCTTAACCAATGTGACAATTTTTGTCCCTGAAACCACGCCTACCGCCAAATTAGCCAAATTACGCCGCTTTCCCACCACATTACATATTGTTGGGCAAACCTACGATGATGCACACCATGCCGCCACCGAATTTGGCCTTAAGACGGGCGCGATTTATTTGCCCGCTTATGACGACCCCCAAGTCATTACGGGCGCAGGGACAGTGGGGCTAGAGATTATCCAAGAATTGCCCGAAGTGCAAACGATTCTCGTACCTGTTGGTGGCGGTGGTTTGATTGCGGGCATTGGCGTGGCGGTGAAAGGGCTGCACCCTGGCTGTCGGTTGATTGGGCTACAGCCTGACGCGTCCCCCGCCGCCAAAATCTCATTGGAGCAAAACATGCCCGTTGAGGAATATGACGCGGCCCCCACCATTGCCGATGGGCTATCAGGCGGTTTTGGGGCCTATCCCTTTTACATTGGCCGCACTTTGATTGACGCAATTGAGTTAGCGACTGAAACAGAATTGCGCCGCGCCATTTTCACCCTGATTGACCAGGAACAACTCATTGTGGAGGCTTCAGGTGCGATTGCCATTACGCCCTTATTACGCCCTGAACATGGTTTACGAGGTCAAACGGTGGTCTGTGTCTTAACAGGAAGTAATATTGATAGCCGTTTATTGACTAGCATTTTGGGCGAATTTGCCAAATAAAATGGCTACAGCGAATAGAGAAATAAACGAATGATTATGTAACTATTCGCTTATTTCCCTATTCGCTGTAGCCCTGCCGTTCATGCCCCACTCACTCAAACCCATTATCATTAGTTTCATTATATGCCTTTGGCTTGGCCTAACCACTCAGTTAAGCCACGCCCAGATGAACGATAGTTACACCGTGCAAGCGGGCGACACCCTAACCTTGATTGCGTTGCGTTACAATTTGGCAATGATAGATATTGCCCTCGCCAATCAACTGCCTTACCCCTACCTCATTTATCCAGGGCAAACGCTCATTTTGCCAGGCATTTTGCCGCCCACGCCCACGCCCATTTTTACGGGTTATTCCGCTTCACCTCTCATGCAGCCCCCCACCAACCTCACCCCCGCCACGACGGGGCAAGTAAAATTACATACTATTCAGATGGGCGAGACACTCTTTAGTATTGCGACACTTTATGGCGTTTCCATGCCCGACCTGATGCAGGCCAATGGCTTGACCAACCCTGACATTTTGCAAATGGGGCAAATTTTAGAAATACCAAGTAATCTACCCGCCGAGCCAACGACCTTACCTGAACCTTTCAGTTCCATTTATTTTTCTGAAGCCGTTATTATGCAAGGGCATACGTTAGTTGTTAAAGTTAATTTGTCACAAGTAGCAAGATTGAGTGGGGTATTTAATGGGACACGCCTTTTTTTCACGGGCAGTGGACAACAAAAATGGGTTATCGTGGCGGTTGATGCCATGACTCCGCCTGATAGCTACGCCGTCCAATTCACCGCTACCATGCCCGATGGCCGCGATATGACTACATACCGCAATATAACGGTTACATCGGGCGGTTATGGCACAGAGGATATTCAGTTGGAGGAAGGGCGCGAGACGCTGCTTGACCCTGAAACCAGCCAAGCCGAGTGGGAACTATTAACCAAACTTTGGTCACAAATAACCCCGCGCCCGTTATGGCAAGGCACATTTAACTATCCTGTTAATATGACGACATCTGGCATGACGAGTTTTTTTGGCACGCGGCGTAGTTATAATGCAAGCCCGATAGTCAGTTTTCACAGTGGTGTGGATTTTTCAGGGGGCGCGAGTACACCGATTTTTGCGCCTGCCGCAGGGCGCGTGGTGCTGGCGGATACCTTACAGGTGCGGGGCAATGTGGTGTTGCTTGACCATGGACTAGGGCTATTTAGTGGCTATTGGCATCAAAGTCGCATCATGGTGGAGGTTGGTCAAGAAGTGGCAGCGGGTGATTTGATTGGCTATGTGGGCGATACGGGTTTGGTGACGGGGCCGCATCTTCATTGGGAAATGCGACTCAATGGCCTGGCAGTTGAGCCTTTGCAATGGACAGAACAGGTAATACCTTAATTTGTAGCGTTCAGCAAGTCAGCTATCAGCGTTCAGTTAAATGCTGATAGCTGACTTGCTGAATGCTAACAGACTTTTGATGACGAAAAAACAGAGTAAATTAGACCCTAATCGTTTTAAAAAAGAAGCCCAGTTAGATAAACTGGGCATGTTTTCCTTTGACCCGATTCGCCGCGAGTTGTTCATCAAAGGATTGCTCGTCGGCGCGTCAGGCTCATTTTTTATGTTGCGGCCTGAATTTCTGTGGCAGATGATTGGCATGGGCATGGTGGTCATGATTTCCAATTATCACATTCAACAGGGCGCGCAACGGATTTCCCGTTGGCACGCCATCGTGATGACCTTTACGGGCTTGATGTTGGGCATGTTTGCCGTGCTAACGATTGGTAATATTGCGGTGGCGTTTTATTTGGCAAGGTCATAAAAAGGAGTCCAAAATTTTTAAGCCCTTATAACGTTTCAAACGTTATAAGGGCTGACCAACGGGATTAACTTTCTTCCAAATCAAAGTTGGCGGGGACAAAGGTGCGGTAGAGGCTCACGACAATATATAACAACGTGTAGGCCATGGACATGGCAACAAATAGGGGGCTGGCTTGGCTTAAACTATCAGGTGGGGTCCAAAAATGATTAGGTTTGCCGATTAACATTCCCGCCATGGCGATACCCCAAATGATTGACGCGACTAGCATTAAAATTCGTAAGCCTCGACGCGGGGTTAAATAGTCCAGGCGCGAGGGATAAATATATTTAATCGGCACAAAAACCATAATCGCTAAGAAAATAATCACCGCAAAATTCACCCAGGGGGATAGTGACCAAAAATAGAGATAAAAAACCACAATATTCCAATAACTTGGAAACCCTTTGAAATAATGGTCATCGGTTTTGGCTTCATCTTGGGTAAATTGGTAAGCGGAAGAGATGACCATGGCACATGTCGCCACAATATGCCCACCATACGGCAATAATTCGTCATTCACGAGCAAGAAAAAGGCTGGCACCATCACGTAGTTGACATAATCCAGCAAATTATCCAATAACGCCCCATCAACTCTCGCCGCCGCCACTTTAGTATTGGCTCGCCGCGCCAATGTACCGTCCACCGCATCCACAAAAATTGCCGCGCCCATTATCCAAAAAGCCAGCCAAAATTGCCCTAAATGAATGGCATAAAGCGTAAACAGCCCCAACACCGCCCCCGTCGCCGTAAACAAATGAACTAACCAGGCCGCCACTTTTTGGCGACGGCTAATAAACAGCATTGATTCATCTACCATGTTGCCCCCTTGCTTTAACTTTTCACGATTGTTATATCCTAAAAAGTTATTATAAATCAACTTAGCTTTTGAGTCTAATTGCTTTTTAACGCCATAAGGAGTACCCATGCAAACCTATTCCCATTTTTTCATGACCGCGTTAATAAAGGCCAAGTTAGAGAAATATCAACTCCCTGTGCATGGCAAAGCCTTTTTATTCGGTTCATTCATGCCCGATGTACCATTGATTTTATGTTCATTATGGTTTATGGCCTATTATCGCTGGCTTAATCCCCCCACTGACGGCGACCCATTTGGCGCAATGTATGATAATTATTACTTTAATCATCCCCTTTGGATAACGGGGCATAGCCTCATGCATAGCCCACCCATGTTGGCATTATGGTTTAGTTTGGGTTATTATTTTGGCTTTCGGCGCGACCACGTTTGGGGGCGGTCATTATGTTGGTTTATTACGGGCTGTGCTTTCCATGCGATGGTGGATATTATGACTCATTTCAATGATGGGCCGCTGTTATTTTATCCCTTTGATTGGCATTATCGCTTTAGCAGCCCGATTAGTTATTATGATTCGGCACATTACGGTCATATTTTCGCGCCGTTAGAACATTTGTTAGATTTAGGCATTATTGCCTATTTTATTACGTGTCATCAATGGGTGCAACGCCAAATGAATCGCTTGATAGCAATGAAAACTGTTAATACATCATTGGAAAACATTAATTAAATATTAAGAGTGCAACGCTTCAGCTTTGCCTAGCCAATTATGAGCAAACCTAAAGATTTGCACTCCTAATAAGTCAAACATGAAGTAAAATTATGCAATATAAGCAATTAGGACAAACTGAACTAAATGTCTCTCGGCTCTGTTTAGGGACGATGACCATGGGTTGGACATCGAATAAAGAGGAATCATTTGCGGTCATGAATCACGCCGTTGAGCATGGGGTTAATTTTTTTGACACCGCCGATGTCTACTCATTTTGGGCGGAAGGCAACCCTGGCGGCGTGGCGGAAAGCTGGATTGGCGAATGGCTAACGGAACGTAATTTGAAGAACAAAGTCATTATCGCCACCAAAGCGCGTGGGCGCATGTGGCCTGGCCCTGACGGGGAAGGGCTAAGTCGGCAGCACCTCATGCGGGCGGTGGATGATAGCTTACGCCGCCTTAAGGTGGAGGTGATTGACCTCTACCAAAGCCATTGGCCTGACCAAAATACGCCGCTTGAAGAAACCATGCGAGCGTTTGAGGAGATGATTAAGCAAGGTAAAGTGCGTTATATTGGCTGCTCTAATCACTCGGCTAAAGAGCTAGGCGAGAGTTTAGCATTATGTCAAAAGTTGGGGCTGCCGCGTTATGAAACCCTGCAACCTCATTACAATTTAGTGCATCGAACCGAATATGAAAGTGAAACGATGAGCATGTGCGCCAAAGAAAAACTGGGGGTCATTCCCTATAGCCCTTTGGCAGGCGGTTTTCTGACGGGCAAATATAAACGGCAAGAGCGTGTGCCGAATGACAGTCGGGGCTTTGGCAATGACCGCATGAAGGCGTACATGAATGACAAAGGGTTTGCCATTATCGAGTTATTACAGGAAATTTCCCATGCCCGCCAAAGCACCATCCCCCAAACGGCTTTGGCCTGGCTCTTAGCCAATCCCACCATCACCTCCGTCATTGTGGGCGCAAACCGCGTCAGTCAATTAGCCGACTCGCTGGCCGCAGCCGACATGCCCCTTTCCGCCGACCAAAAAACCGATTTGGACGGGTTGCCTAGTCCTAGTTAAAAACTTTCCAAACAAGGCTTTGGACGCGGATAGACGCGGATGCACGCGGATTTTTAAAACAAAAGAAAAAATCCGCGTGCATTCGCGTCTATCCGCGTCCTATTTTTTATTTTTAAAAATTGGCGCGGCGCAACCAACCCCAAACTAATGTAATGAGCAGGCCAAAAGCCACAACAGCGTCAAAAGTGAAGGCCGCTAATTGTCGTTTGGTAGCTGGCGCGGCGGTAGAATTTGGGGCGATGAGAGTTGGCATAACGGTAAATGAAGTTGGCGCGACACTTTGGATAATGAAACGAGGCGCGCCACCGATAAAGCAATCACCTCCGCTGCACTCGGCGGGAGGTAAATCGAGGGTATAGTGTCCATTGGTGACGGTGAGGGTGTTAGTTATGCCTATTTCATTAACTAACATAACGGTATTGGACATGGCGGGCAGGGTGACTTGGCGCGGGGTGGTGGCCGCGTTCCACATGACCGTTACGCTGTCATGCTCACGTTGAAAAATAAGTTGGGTGACTTCGCCCTGACGATAAAGTTGCACCGTTTGAAAGCCCGCTAAATATCGCGTCATAGTTTGATAGGCGGTAAACGCAGGGCGCGGGGATTTATCACCCCGTAACAAACCGAATGGGCGTGGGTCTTCAGGAAAATCAGAACTGTTGAATAATTTATAAATTTGCACGCGCTCCACGTCTGCGGCAAAGGCGAGGGCATGGAGTTGGATTATAAACGCGGCTTGCTCGGTGAGGGTGACTTGATAGGGTAAATCCTGAAAATGGGGCATTTCTTGCGGGTCATTCGTGGGGGCGGCGTTGGTTTCCGCCAGCCAAATGGGGGTGTCGCGCAAGCCATAAACCGTAAGCATGGCATGAACTTCGCTGAGGAGGTCATAAATCATCTGCGGCTTGTAATACAGATGATAGGTCACGCCATCAAAATAAAAATGGTGGGCGCGCGCTTCGGGGTCAGCCGCAATCAGGGCTAGTAATCTTGCTAAATATTGTTCTTGATGGGCTTCGTAATCCCAAAAATAAGTCAGGCCGCTGAGATAAACTTTTGCGTTAGGCTCTACGGCTTTGATGTTAAGATAGGCGGTTTTGAGTAAATTAACGTAATCTTGCGGTGAGCCATTCCAGGTGCTGCCAGGATGTTGTTTATCCCACACATCGGGTTCATTCCAGATAATCCAATGATGAACACGACCTTCATATTGCTTTACTAAGCGTTGCACAAATTGCCCCCACGCGACCATGTCTGGTACATCTTTGGGAGTCGGGTGTTGCAAATCATTGGCAGGGTGTTTAAGGTCACGCGCCCAGGCGGGGGTGCGGACAATCAGGCCAACCACTTCCCGCCCTGCCGCTAAATCCGCCGCAATCAACGGGTCTGGGATATTGGCGGGTTGCCAATCCTCTGGCCCGTTAGGTTGGATAATGTCCCAATAAAATTTCACACGGGTAAAGCCTACGTTCAGTTGCGCGGCGGCAGCAAAATCATCGTAAGTTTGCACCACGCCAAAACGGGGGTCGGGGCTTTGGGCATGGCTAGGGTGGGGCGTTATGAGAAGTAGGAGTATTAGTAAGAGTAATAATTTATTAGGCATTATGGCCTCAGCCTTTATAAGGTTTTTAACCTTATAAAGGCTATTTTTATTTGCGGATATGCCCCGTAATAATCGCCATGATTTTGCCGACATGTTCAATGAGATATTCTTTGTAATCTACGAAAACATGGGGGCCAGCCAACACCAAAAATTTCCAACTGCTGCCCGTTGTGACCACGCCTAAAATGTCCTCAGCAGGTTTATCACCGACCATATTATGTTGTTGCGCCGCATACATTTTGGCAATGCATGGGACAATGCCCGTTTTTAGGTCTTCATTGCGAGTTTCTACCACTAAAACAATCGGTTCATGCAGGTAGAGTTGGTTGGGACTATCACACATTAAAAATTCACACGCCCCTTCCAGCCCCAATTCAGGGTCAACATTGAGTTCTGCATCGACAAATAAACTGACCGTGCGGTGCAACAGGCGGCGAACTTCAATCAAAAGGGGCGTAACTAACATGCTAGAACGGGCTTTGGTGGTGTTAATGTTAAGAGCCAAAGGAATGTTTTCATTTAAGGTAAATTTCAAATGAGGCGATACTTCTAATGGCACAACGGTCTCAAATAATGAGCGACTTTGCTGAATTTGTAACGCTAGTTTTTGTTCAATCTCAGCTTGGGTAAATTGGTCGTAAGACATGGACAGCCTCTTAACTCCTTTTGCAACGAATTACACAAATTATACGAATTAAAAACAAACTTGCGAAATTCGTTGCAAAAACTCCACCTGTAAATAATTGGGGGATTTGAAATAGGAGTCCGCAATTCTTTGCGGACTGTCCGTAAATGATTACGGACTCCTTCAAGTTATCACCTAAAAATTTACAGGTGGCAAAAACTTATTTAACGGGCATATTTCAAAACATATAAATTGCCGACATGGGCTAATTCTTGGGGTGAGCCAAATTTTGCGGTGAGAATCTGTTGTAATTCGGCATAAACTTCGGGTTCATGGGCGATATTTTGGTCATCTCGCCAAACTAAAAAGACGGCGGAGGTAAAATGACGGGCTTCAATCAAATTGACTTGCTCCCGCGTTTGCCCCAATTTGCTCAGGTCACCGCCTATCCAAATTGTTACAATGGATTCAGGGGGAATCCCTCCCTCTGTCCCCCCTGAGTCAGCTTTACCCCCCTCTGTCCCCCCTGAGTCAGGGGGGATGAAAGGGGGGTTAGATGACCAATAATAACGAGTTGGCCCTTCAATGTAACCAGGGTAAAAAATCACCAAGTCATCTTTGCGCCACTCGCGTTGCAGGGCTTGGGCAATGGGTTGCCACCGTTCTATGGGCTGCCAGGCGGTTTGCGTCACCCATAGAAATGTGCTGTAACTACTCAGGATGATGACCGCAATCATTGACCAAACTTTGAGGCGGGGGCGCGGAATTGTGGCAATTTGTAAGCCGATGAACGCGAGCATGGGTATCATCCCAGGTAAGGCGGTGCGGGCAATGAAAATGGGCGCGGTCAGGGTGGAGATGAGCCATAAACAAAACCAATAGGTGAGGGCAGCGGCCAAAAAAGGGAGGCTCATGCGCCAATCGCCCATGAGCATGGGTAACATAAATAGCAAAGCTAAAATTGTGACCCCTAAACCCATTGGCGTAGCGATAGCGGTAGTTAGGGAGTTGCTACCTAACAAAGTGGGCAGACCAAATAAATATTTTAAAGTTACTAAAACTTGCGGCAATGAGGCGGAGGGCATCCACCAGGTTGCGCTGCTACGGGCTTGGAGTTCGGGTGGAAGGAAAATGAAATAAAGATAAAGAAATAGGCTAGTGGCTACGGCACAAGCGGCCAGAGTTTGCCCAACAAGTTTAGGGCTAGGCCATTGTTGGGCGAGGGCGAAGGACATGCCCATGAAAACTATAATAGTTGGTAAGACCATGACCCCAACTAAATGGGTGGCAACAGTGAGGCTGAGGGCAAGGCCCCTCACCCCTAGCCCCTCTCCCAGAGGGAGAAGGGAATCGACCTGACTCCCTCGCCCTTTGGGAGAGGGTTGGGGTGAGGGGGCAAAATAAAACGCGCTGGTGGTGGTGAGTAAAAGTAAAGCATAATTACGAATTTCATGGGCATATTCTAGCATAACGGGCATGGTGGCGGCAAGGAGTGCGGCGAGAAGTGCGCCCTGGAAGTGATAGGGTTTGAGCCAGAGGAACAGCATGATAACCACGCCCACGCTACTGAAGACTGAAAGCAAACGCAGCCAGGGTTCGCTTTGGCTGACGAGGGAGCTGATTTTTAACAAGATAAAGTAAAGTGGCGGGTGGTCATAATGGCGTAGGGCGGTTAAAAAATGGGGCTGATTGATTAACTCAATGGAGCTAGATTCATCGAGCCAGATACCTTTGTTAAGACCCGCGAGACGAATGAGGAACGCGAACGCGAAGAGGGCGAAGAGTGAACGCGAAGGCCACGAAAAGTAGCGTGAAAGGGGGCGAAAATAGGAACGCGAAAAAGCGAAAGAGCGCGAAAGGGCGCGAAAAGGCTGAATTATTTTATTCATTTCGTATTTTTCGCGTTCCCCCTTTCGCCTTCTTCGTTCTTTTTCGCGGCCTTCGCGTTCCGTTTTCGCCCCCTTTCGCGTTCACGATTTGGCGAGGGCTTGGGTGAGGCGGTCCATAATCATGGCGAGAATGACGATGGCGAGGCCCGCCTCAAAGCCGCGCCCCGTTTGGTTGCGGGTGAGGCCATTGATGGCCTCAAGCCCTAAACCGCCGCCGCCGACTAACCCTGCCGTAATGACGGTAGCTAAGACCATCATGACGGTTTGGTTAATACCTAACATAATGGAAGGTAAAGCGAGGGGGAACTTTACTTTCCATAAGGTTTGGGCGGGGGTTGAGCCGTAGGCGAGCGCGGCCTCAATGAGACCTGGGTCAACCTGACGCAACCCTAAGTTGGTGAGGCGAATGGCGGGCGGGAGAGCATAGACAATGGAGGCGATAACGCCTGGCACGCGGCCAATGTTAAAGAGCATGATGACGGGGACAAGATAGACGAAAATGGGAATAGTTTGTAAGAAATCAAGCACGAGGCGGATGAGTATCTCAAAGGTGTCGTTGTGGGCGGCCATAATGCCAATGGGCAGGGCGATGATGAGGGAAAAAATGACCGAGACAATGACTTGGCTGAGGGTGTTCATGCTTTGTTCCCACATGCCGAGTAAGCCTAATGTAATAATGCCGAGTCCGCTTAAAACGGCTAGGCGTTTGCCTGCGGCGAGAAAGGCCAGCCAAGCGGTGAGCATCACGAGAAAGGGCCAGGGGACGGTCATGAGAACATCTCGTAAGGGGTTGAGGGCGTAAAGGGTGACGAAATCGCTGAGGGGGCCTGTGCCAATAGGCCAATCGCCAATTTGATATAAATTGTCACGCATCCAGACAACGGCGGTGTCGGTGGGTTGGCGAATGGAGATTGTCCAGGTGGCGGGAAATTGGCTAATTTGTAAGATATATTTACTAATAAAGAGAGTTATCGTTAAGATGATGAGGCTGATGAGCCAAAAGCCGCGTTCTTGTAATATAGGTGCAAGGTCATCGGCGGTGGGGGCATGGAGGGCTTTAACGAATATTAAGCAACTTTTTGTAACGCTTTGGGTGAGCCATTGCCCTAGCCGATAAAGGTAGTCAATCCCGCGCTCTAGCCATTGGGCGGGGGGAAAGGTTTCTAAGTGGCGCGGCAGGAGGCGGAAGCCAACCTGCACGATATTACGGCGGTCAAAGCGGCTAAAAGCGTAACTGATGCGGTCTAAGATGATGGCGAGGGCAACAATGGCGAGTCCTGCTTCCAAGCCTTGCCCGACTTTGAGCCGTTGCAACGCATTAAGAACTTCTTTGCCTAAACCGCCCGCGCCGATAATAGCGGCAATCACTACGATGCCTAAAGCCATCATAATAGTTTGGTTGACTCCCGCCATAATGGAGGGGAGGGCGAGGGGGAGTTGGATGCCCCATAAAATTTGCTGGCGGGTTGCGCCAAAGGAGCGCGCCGCTTCAATGGGGGCGAGAGGCACATGACGAATGCCTAAGGTGGTGAGGCGAATGGCGGGCGGGAGAGCGTAGATGACGGTGGCAACCACGCTGGGGACGCGGGCAATGCCAAAAAAAAGGAGGACGGGTATGAGGTAGACGAAGGCGGGCATGGTCTGCATGGCATCAAGGATGGGACGCAGGGTGGTATCTAGGCGGGGGTAACGGGCGGCGAAAATGCCGAGGGGGATGCCGATAATAAGGCAGATGAAAACCGATATACTCATTAAGGCAAGGGTTTGTAGGCTGGCCGTCCAGAGGCCAAGCAGCCCCATAAAGAGGAGGCTGATGGTGGCTAAAAGTGCCAAGCGTAGGCCGCCGCCCCGTTGCCCTAGCAAAAAAATGGCAAGCATGAGGACGGGCCAGGGGAGCCATAATAAGAAATCTTCCGTGCTTCGCAGGCCAAAATCAATGGCGTTGCTCAAGGGGTCAAAAAACCATAAAAAGAGGGGGTGGGTGAGACGGTTGGCGATGACCCAGCCTTGTAGCGCATCAATGGGGACATCTAAATGGAGATTGCCTGCCGCAGGAAATGGGCCAATGGCTAAACCCCAGGCGATGATAAGGAGTAAACCGAGACCAAGTAGCGGCCAGAAAATATGACGTTTTATATCGGTAGGGGGCATGGCATTTATATATATTGCTAAAGGATGTACCACAGGAGTCCGCAATTCTTTGCGGATAGTCCACAAAGGATTGTGGACTCCCTTTTGCAAATTAAAATTCCTCTGGCACATGCCATTTACCCGTACGGGCGTAATGTCGGGCAATTTCGGTAATCATTTGGTGCATCTCCGTATCTAAGGTGTGAATACGGCTACTGAGGTGACCTGAGGCGACTAATCGTTGAATGAATGCTTCGACATGTTTGCCTAGCGTGAGCGCGAAGGGGTAAAGTGTGCCTTCAAAATCGGAGGTGATGACTTGGACTAATTGGGATGAGGCATCATAACGTTTTGTATGGTCAGCCAAAACATCACTTTCGGGGCTAAGGGTTACTTGCACGGGTGAGGTCTGACCAACTAGCTCTGCAATGGCTGTGGCAATTTTTTGGTTTAGTTCCGTTTGCTGATGAGACGGTAATTTATCCAACTTGCTCATGGTATTAGGGTCACTGGTAATGGTTATCTTCCAACTCAAGGTTTGACTCATATAAAATCTCCAAATTTTTTTAATTCGTCCCGCAAAAGTGTCAAATTGATGTGGGAGTATCCCTCTATAGGACTTACGCAAAAATCGCGGAGTTAGCACGCCCTCGTGCTAACAGTGACACACGAGGGCGTGTGTCACTCCTCAAAATGAACGGTTCGGAGTTAGCACGCCCTCGTGCTAACAGTGACACACGAGGGCGTGTGTCACTCCTCAAAATGAACGGTTTTGCGTAAGTCCTACTCTAGTTTAATATACTTAACAAGGTTAAGTCAATCCCTCAATAGTACCAGTTTAACATACTTAGAGGAGTCGCAACGCTTGCTTTGCGAACACACAGCTTGCTGTGTGACTCCAGACCTCTCAGAACCACAGTGTTTATTTTACTTCAATTCCATTCTTTTGGATAGACTTTGGGGTAACAATTGACTTAACGTTTGAGCAATCACGAGGTGCCCTGCGGGTGTTAAATGTAAGTCTTTGCGATAATAAAGTAAATTTTCAGAGCCACTGGCTTGGGCGGCGGCTTGTAATGCGGGGGTCAAGTCAATAAAAGTATAGCCCAAGTCACGCCCTTTTTCCTGAAAATAAGCGCGTTGTTGGTTGCTAAACTCGGTCATTAAGTCAGTTAAAGCCGCATCTTCAAATACAACATTGGCCTGGTAAGCAATATAAGAGGAAGGGGTATACGTAACAATGGGGATGAAGTGGTGTTCTTTAGATAGCTTAATATATATTTTTAACGAGTCCTCAATCGCGGTAAAAACACCTGCTTCAACTTCTTGGTTATGGAGATATTTGGCGACCACGACCTCATCAGTGTCGGTATTTTTGGGATTAAAAGAAATGTTTTTGTTGGGAAAAACCAGGTTATATTTGAAATTAATTGTCCCATCTTCTAACGAAACAGTAAAGGGATTCTTGTCACTTTGGGCGGGCGCATTGGAAGCATATAAAGAAAATTTCAGGCAGGCCTGGCCTAAATTATAGCCATAGCTGTAATGGTCAAGAAAATCATAATAAAATGTTTCGCTAGTGGCAGGGGTAGGCTGATTTGCTGATGGCTGATTGTTTTGATGGTAATAATAATATACGCCTGCGTCACGCAAATCATTGCCTTCATAAATATTCATTATTACGGCTTGTGGTGATTTGGCGAGGCCGTATTTCTTTAAGAATTGGATATATTCCTGAATACCCGTGCCACCGCGCCCTAGATTATAGGTGGAAAGGTTGGTTAATAAACCCAGTTGATTCGTCCAGGTTTCTTCGGGATTAACGGCATGGCAGGTGGTGAAGGAGTCGCCGAGGGTGATAAGGTCAATGGTTGCGGCTTGATAATGGGTGGTCGTGGGATTACAAAAACCTAACTGATCCATGACTACGGTCACATCTTCTTGAATTGGCCAGGCCACTTTGCTAAAGGGCTTGAAGACGCGCAATTCGGGGCCACCGTCGTCGCGCTCCACCGTTTCCGTCCCCCATTGGGTGGGTAGATTACGGCGATAGGCAATTTCACTGCGTAAGCCATCGTCAAAATAGATAAGCAAGGGTAAGGGAACTAGTCCTGGTAATAGCCGTAAACCAACCTCAATCAGGCTAAAAGTAAATAATAGGCTGGCGCAGACATGGGCGAGAAAGGTTAATTTTTTCATTGTTATCATAAGGAGTCTGCAGTCCTTTGCGGACAGCCCGCAAAAAATTGCGGACACCTTACGTATTAATTCCCCAAAGCCAACATAATCATGGTGCGGTCAATAAAGCCCCTCAATTGTTGCTCTGAATTAAGCACCGCAATGGGGGCGGCGGTTTGGACGGCAAGGGGAATGAGTTGCTCTAAGAAGGTCGTCGTGGTGGCGAAGCGTTGAAAGGGAACAATGAGGGTATGGAGTTGGCTGTGGGGCGGGGCTGATTGTAGTTCGGCCAGGGAAAGCATTCCCTTAAATTGTTGATTTTCAGCCACTACAAAAGCCACTTGGTCAGGGGTTTGTGCTAAACGTAAACACGTCTGCATAACGGTATCTTGCGCCAAGGCCACGACGGGGCAGGGCTGCATCAAACTATTCGCGGTGATAACTTTGGTGCGGGGGACATCTTTTGTAAATTCCCGCACATAATCATTGACAGGTTGCGAGACAATCTGCTCAGGTGTACCAAGTTGCACTAGCGCGCCATCTTTCATAATGGCGATATGATTGCCGAGTTTGATGGCCTCTAAAAAGTCATGGGTGATGAAAACAATCGTTTTGTGCATTAATTTTTGTAAATTAAGCAGCTCATCTTGCATTTCGCGGCGAATGAGGGGGTCTAGCGCACTAAAAGGTTCGTCAAATAACATAATCTCAGGGTCAACGGCCAGGGCGCGGGCAATGCCGACCCGTTGTTGCATGCCGCCGCTGAGTTCGCCTGGGTAGTGATTTTCCCACCCCGTCAGGCTGACCAATTTTAGCACCTCATGCGCTCGTTGGTGACGAGTGGCCTTATCCATGCCCTGAATTTCCAGCCCATACGCCACGTTATCAATGATGCGGCGGTGGGGAAAGAGGCCAAAATGTTGAAAGACCATGCTGATTTTATGGCGGCGCAAATCACGTAATTGTTTATCATTCATCGCCAATAAATCCTGCCCCTTGAGCAGAATGTGACCATAAGTGGGTTCAATGAGGCGGGAAATGCAGCGCACCAGCGTAGATTTGCCACTGCCTGACAAGCCCATGACCACAAAAATCTCACCCGTGCGGACTTCAAATGAAACATCTTGTACGGCGACTACATGGCCGCTTTGCGCCAAAATTTCCGTTTTGGAGAGGCCATTATTTAAGCTCCCAAAATTTCCGTTTTGGAGAGGCCATTATTTAAGCTCGCGCGGATTTGTTGCGGGTGCGGGCCGAAAATTTTCCAAATATGCTGACAAGCAAGTTCAACTTGGCTCATGGGTAGGGTGTCCGTTGGTCATTTATCGCCAGCCATTATAGCGTTGAGAACGCTATAATGGCTAACCGTTGAATGATAGCTGATAACGGCCTACTCGTCAATTACCACTGACAAGCGAAGTAAGGTGTCTAAAAAGCTGTAAATTATTTGGTGATAAAGCCAGCCATTATAAGGTTTTGAACCTTATAATGGCTTAATCCCTAAGTGGATATAATTTGGTATCCTCTCCTTTTTAGATTATAATTCTCACCATGACGACTATTTTTCATGATAGGACTTACGCAAAAATCGCGGAGTTAGCACGCCCTCGTGCTAACAGTGACACACGAGGGCGTGTGTCACTCCTCAAAATGAACGGTTGTGTGTCACTCCTCAAAATGAACGGTTTTGCGTAAGTCCTACATGATTGTTTATTCAAAGAGTTTCTGCAACTTAGCCATTATAATATTAAGGAAACAAAACTATGCACATCTTGATTATCGGTGGGACGGGGGCGATTGGACAACGGTTAGTTCCCTATTTGCTGGCGCAGGGTGATACCATAACAGTGTTAAGTCGGCGGGCGTTGCGTCCTGCGGCCTGGCCGCGTACCGTCAATATGGCGGTGTGGGATGGTCAAACAGCGCGCGGCTGGGGGCAATGGGTCGAACAAGCCGAGGCCATTATCAACCTGGCGGGGGCGGGCGTGGCCGATGCGCCCTGGACAAAGGCACGTAAAGCCTTGATAATCTCCAGCCGAGTGCAAGCGGCGGCGGCGGTGGCGGAGGCCATGCAAGCGGCCAAGCAGAAACCGCGTGTCTTAATCCAAGCCTCGGCTATTGGTTATTATGGCACCGATGAGACGCGCACCATGATTGAATCCAGCCCGTCGGGAGATGATTTTTTAGCCGAAGTCTGTCGGGCATGGGAGGCGGGGGCTGCTCCCGTAGCGGCGTTAGGGGTGCGCGTGGTTACAATTCGTACGGGGGTAGTGTTAGACCCATTGGGCGGGGCGTTACCTAAAATGACATTGCCGATTAAATTTTTCGTGGGCGGGCCATTGGGTTCGGGGCGGCAGTGGCTGTCATGGATTCATTATGCCGATGAAGTGGCGGCGATACGTTTCTTAATAACCCAGGAGGCTCTCAGTGGGGCCTTTAATTTGACCGCGCCTAATCCCGTGCATAATGCTGAATTAACGCAATTACTGGGCCAAATGATGCACCGTCCCACCTTCATGCCCGCGCCGAGTTTTGCCCTTAAGCTAATTTTGGGCGAACTGTCCGAGGTGGTCTTAAAGGGGCAACGGGTTTTGCCTGAACGATTACAATCGGCGGGATATGTCTTTCAATATAATGAAGCGCGTTTAGCGTTGCAGAATTTATTGGCAAAAAATGAAGGCGTAATTCCTAATTGCTAATTCCTAATTTTTAATTCAGGCCATTTAACATTATACTACGCCTTGTTTACTTATTATACCTAATCAATTTATCAAAGGGGATTTACTTGCATGGCTACAAAAATCAAAAAAATCGGTGTTTTAACCAGTGGTGGCGATGCCCCTGGCCTTAACGCCGTGATTAGAGCCGTCGTGATTACGGCACATCAAAAGTATGGTTGGGAGGTGGTGGGGATTAATGGTGGGTTTGAAGGGTTATTGGGCGACCCCTCATTGTTACGCCCGTTAGGTTTGGTAGATGTTATTAATATTTTACCGCAAGGTGGCACCATTTTAGGGACGACCAATCGGGGGCATTTTGGCATGTCCGAGGAACGCCCAGGCGAATTGGCCGACCCTGCCATCGCTGACCAAGCCGTTGCTTTTTGTCATGAGCAAGGGATTGATGCCCTGGTGACGATTGGTGGAGATGGGACGTTGCAAATTAGTTATCAATTGGAAAAGCGCGGCTTGCCCATTGTCAGCGTGCCAAAAACGATTGATAATGACCTTTTGGGAACGGATTACACCTTTGGTTTTGATACGGCGGTACGGACAGCGACTGAAGCTATTGATAAATTACGGACTACCGCCCTCAGCCATAACCGCGTCATGGTGATTGAGGTCATGGGGCGAGATACGGGTTGGATTGCGCTTTATGCGGGTATTGGTAGCGGCTCACATGTTATTCTTATTCCTGAAATTCCCTTCACGATTGACTCCATTGTGAAGCAAATTGAGTGGCGTGAAACCATTGGGGCCATGTTTAGCTTGGTGGTGGTGGCTGAGGGGGCTGTGCCTGCGGATGGCGATACCTTTTATCGCGGGGATAGAGAGGAAGGCGGCATGAAGCGGTTGGGCGGGATTGCCCGTTGGATTACGGAGCAATTGTCTAAGAAAGTGGAACATGATGTGCGGGAAATGGTGCTAGGACATCTGCAACGGGGCGGCTCACCCACCGCCTCTGACCGCATTCTTTGCACTCGTTTTGGGGCCAAAGCGGTGCATTTGTTGGCTCAAGGGCGTAGCGGGACGATGGTCTCTTTAAGTGGGACATCTATTCAAGCGATTGAGACCTGGAAAATAGTTTCGCGTCAAAAACGGGTGCCTTTTGATGGGGACTTGGTGCAGACGGCGCGCGGGTTGAGCATTTGTTTAGGTGATTAACGCAATAATTGGCTTAACCATGTCATTTAGAGTAAAATTAGCCCATCTGTAAATTTTTGGGTGATGACGATGAGTCCAAAGCCCTAGGCTTTGAGCAGTGGGACAAAGCCTAGGGCTTTGGACTCCGTATCCTCCAATCATTTACAGGTGGAAATTAGCTATTCAGTCAATGTAAGTAAGGAGTTATGATGGATTTAAGAGTTGTTATTTGGAATAGAGAAACCCCTGCCACCGAAGAGGCGTTGCTTGAGTTATTGCAGGAGCAGGATTTACGGGTGTATAACTGGTCAAATGAGCCTAATGATGTATTTCATGGGCATACCCATGGTTATCATAAAGTGTTATATGTCGTCAAGGGGAGTATTCGTTTTGAATTGCCCACCCGCAATGAAAACTTTACCCTCAGACCAGGCGATAGGCTTGATTTACCCGCGGGGATTCGCCATGCGGCTACCGTTGGCCCCGTTGGGGTTACGTGCTTTGAAGCCCACGTTTACTAATTTTTCAGACCTACCCTAGCAGGAGTGCAACGGCTTTAGACGTTGTTACTATGTGGCAACAGCTAAAGCCGTTGCACTCCTGCTAACCTTCTGCTGCCCCACTCCTGCTAACCTTCTGCTGCCCCATGCTGAATCAAGCGAGCGCGACTTATCACCCCCGAATTATTGATTTACCCTTGGCGGAACGTCCACGCGAACGCTTGCAGGCGTTTGGCTCAGGCGCATTATCTAACGCGGAATTAATTGCTATTTTATTACGGGTCGGGATTCAAGGTGAAAATGCGGTGGCTATGGCGACCCGCTTGCTCACCATGTTTGGCGGCTTGAATGGCTTATTAAAAGTCAGTTTTAATGACCTCGCCGATGTCCATGGGTTAGGGATAGCCAAGGCCGCGCAACTCAAAGCCTCCTTAGAATTGGGGCGGCGGTTGTTGGTGAGTTCCCCCGAAGCGCGCCCGCAAATCACCTCACCGTTAGATGCGGCTAATTTCTTTATGCTCGAAATGAGCCATTTAGAGCAAGAACATTTGCGTACGATGTTGTTAGATACTAAAAACCGTATTCTCGCCAGCCCAACGGTTTATATTGGCAACGTCAATTCCTCCATCATTCGCGTCGGCGAGGTGTTCCGTCAAGCCGTACGCGAAAACGCCACCACCATGATAGTTGCCCATAATCACCCCTCTGGCGACCCCACCCCTTCGCCTGAAGATGTGCAGGTGACACGCTCATTAGTTCAAGCGGGACAATTACTTAATATTGAGGTGCTAGACCATTTGGTGATTGGGCATCAACGCTTTGTGAGTTTGCGGGAACGGGGTTTAGGGTTTGACGGACGTTAAGATTTTGCTACCCCCCTTAATCCCCCCGACATCGGAGGGAGATGTTGCGCCCTCTCCTACGTATCCCCATACGGGGATAAAGGAGAGGGTTGGGGTGAGGTTTCTACATTAAAAAAGGAGTTTGAGGCATGGCATTGCTCGAAGAAAATTATAACCCAATTGCTTGGCGGATTGAACAAATGAATGAACGGGTTCGCTCGGCCAAAGAGCAAGACTTGTATCTTTATCTGCAAAGTGCGGAAGTTGTTGAGGGGGCTTATGTTACGATTAATGGGCGGAGAATGTTACAATTTGCTTCTTACGCTTACCTCAACCTGTTAGGCCATCCTTATATTCAAGCGGCGGCTCATGCGGCATTGGATGAATTTGGCACGGGGACGCATGGCGTGCGGATTTTGGCGGGGACGACTCGGCTGCATGTGGAACTGGAACAGACCATTGCCCGTTTCAAAAAGACCGATGACGCGGTGGCTTTTTCCAGTGGTTACGTGACCAATTTAGGGGTTATTTCGGCCCTCGTGGGGCGTAATGATGTCGTCATTTCCGATAAACTCAACCATGCCAGCATTGTGGACGGCTGTTTATTATCGCGCGCCAATTTTGTGCGTTTCAATCACAATGACATGGCCGAGTTGGAAAAAGCCCTGGCCAAAGTCCCGAAAGATGCGGGTAAATTGGTGGTCGTTGA
>JAIFLK010000373.1 GCA_020049115.1 Chloroflexota bacterium
TGAACAACAGGAATTATTAACCGCTTATCATCAAGCGATTATTCGCCGTAGTCAGGCGATGGCAATATTAAAATTACGAGGCCATACTTTATCGGAGTAACATTCATGAAAAAATGGAAATCTTTCTCAAAATGGACAACGGATGAGGTTGAGGAAACCTTTCAACTCACGCCCCACCTGACACACCCAACGTTAACAGCATGGCTGACTCCAGAAGTTGCCATTGCTGAGGATGACCATCAGTGGTTGGCTAAATTACAACAGCAATTGATTGCTAATGTGCATTATTGGAATGAGCAAGAATTACAAATAAAGTTCATTGGGCGATTACTCAACCGCATTGATTTTGACCAACCTCATTATAAAGCCTTTTATGAACGGGAAATTTCGGCGGTTTACCAACACCAAGAATTAAGCGGCCTGGTTGATTTTGTGGTGGCGGAGGGACGAGGTGTGCCTAAAGCACCCTACTTTTTCTTACATGAACATAAACGCGATGCCGACTCCTCTAATGACCCACGCGGGCAATTATTGGTCAGCATGGTCGCGGCGCAAATCCTTAACCAGCAGCACCACCCCATTTACGGGGTTTATGTGATTGGTCGCGCCTGGTATTTTACAATATTACAACAGCAAGACTATGCGGTCAGTTTAGCATATGATGCGACCAAAGATGAAATTTATCAGCTTTATGGTATTTTGCAACGCACCCGCCAAATTATTGATACGCTAGTGAAATGAGAAATATATTCTAATTTTTAATTTCTCACCTCTCACCTCTTACTTCTCACCTCTCATCTCTCATTTCTCACCTCTCACTTCTTATTTCTCAATTCTCACCCTTTTGGGTATAATTCACTCTGTTAAAATCGCACACTAAAGGATAACCTAACCTTGTTAAGTTCATTAATTACACTCGTTGCATTTCTTATTATTTTGAGTATTCTCATATTTATCCATGAGTTAGGCCATTTTGCTGTTGCCAAATGGTCAGGGATTACGGTGGAGGAATTTGCCATTGGCTTTCCGCCCCGCGCCGTCAAATTGTGGCAAGACCCGCGCCGTCAAATTGTGGCAAGACGAGGGCAGTATTACCTTAGATGGGCATGAATTTGTCATCTCAAGTAAGACTGAGGTTTCCCGTCAGATTCAAGTGGGCAGCCAAATTTATGCCGAAACCACCGTAGATGAAAAAGGTCGCCCCATGGTGACGAAACTTGAGGCGGTTGAACCAGAGCCAACGGGGGAGACTGAAAATTCCCAAAAATCCACGCTGCCCTGGCAACCCAAATTAGCCGCTGCCGAGGGTCGCCCCACGATTACGGTTGAGGCATTGATTCGTCCGACGGAATATTCCATTAACATGGTGCCGTTGGGTGGTTATGTGCGAATGGTGGGCGAAGAAGACCCCACTGACCCAGGCAGTTTTGCCAGTAAAAGTAAAAGGGTTCGGCTGGCAGTGTTAGCGGCGGGTTCAGCCATGAATTTATTTGCGGCCATTTTCTTTTTTACCCTGACCTCCATGGCGGGTGTGCCTGAAGAAACCATGAGCCTCAACTCGCGCGGTGAGGATATGCCCATTGCGCGCACCATTATTTTGGCGGTTATGCCTGATACTCCCGCAGAAGCGGCAGGTCTGCAAGCCAAAGATGTGATTTTAGGCACGACTGACGGCGTTGAATTTACCCATGTGGGTGATTTAGTCTTTTTTGTGAATGAACATAAAGGTAAGACTATCACCTTAAAAGTGCAACGTAATAATGAAATTTTAGAGCTACCCATTACGCCCCGTTTAAATCCTCCGCCAGGGCAAGGTGCTGTTGGGATTGGCCTAGAATATGATACCGATACCAAAGTGGTTTATTATTCTCCGCCGCAAGCCTTAGCACGGGGGGTGAAAGATACTGCAACGTATGTGGGGTTGACCTTCTATGTGCCTTATGCCATATTCCAAAATATTATCCCCGCCGAGGCCATTCGCCCAACGGGGCCTAAAGGGATTTATGACCAAACGGGCGCGGCGGTGCAAGCCACCATGGATTTACAAACTTTGTATCCCGTATTATGGTTTACGGCGGTACTCAGCGCGGCCTTAGCCGTAACGAATATGTTACCTTTACCTGCCCTTGATGGCGGACGAATTTTTTTCATCTTAATTGAGGCCATTCGGGGCAAACGCATTTCACCTGAACGGGAAGGGGCGATTCATTTGGTTGGCCTGGGATTGTTACTCACCTTAATGGTCATCATCACCTTTTTCGATTTTAGTGACCCCGTTCCCGCTATTCCCTGGAATAATATTTTTAACTAAAATTTATAAGCCATTATAAGGTTTCAAACCTTATAATGGCTGTTGTATTAACTTTAACCCATGTCAACCTGCCCCCACTGTCACCGTAACGTTACCCCTGATTGGGAAGTTTGCCCCCAATGTGGTCAACGTAATTCAGCCCCGCCACGCCCGAAAACGATTCGCTGTCAAGTTTGCCATCGTTCTTCGCCTGGCAAACTCTACATTTGCCCTCATTGTGGGGCTAATTTAGAACCCCAAGCCGCTTGGTCTGCGTGGCAATTAGCCCTGATATTTATCATGCTAACGGGGCTAGTTTTAGTTATCGTCCAGGCGGTTACCTCCGTTCCCGCGAGTGCCAGACGAGTGGCGTTATTGGTCAGTTCACCGACCCCAACGGCGACGAATACGCCCACCCCCACCGCTACCTCCACCGCCACCTTTACCCCGACTCCCACGCCCACCAATACCGCCACCGAGACGGCGACGACGACCCCAACCAAAACGGGTACACCAACCATTACGCCTACGCCCACCAAAACGCCCATTGAATATGTCGCGCCCACCTTCACCAAAACCCCCACTGGCACGCCTACGGTTACGCCCACACCCACGCCCCGTTTTGGTAAACCACTATTATTAGGGCCAACCGATGGCAAATTGTTTGGTAAGACAGATGAATTAATCTTACGGTGGGAATCGGCGGGGCAGTTAGGGCCGAATGAATGGTATGCGGTCCGCATGACCTGGCAGCAAAATGGACAGGTCGGCTATGGCGGGACTAATGTTAAAGATACCTATTGGCTCGTACCAGCGGAGTTATATTGGGGCAAAGCCGACCAGTTTACGGGGCGAAAATATACCTGGTTTGTTTATGTGGAAGAAGTTGTGGCGAATGATAAAGGACAACAAACCAGTCAAGCAGTCAGTGGTGTTAGTGATAGTTTAAGTTTCTTATGGCAATAAATGACTCTACTGCAAAAAGGAGTGCAAACCTTCAGGTTTGCTCGTCTGTGGTGGGGCAAACCTTTAGGTTTGCACTCCAAAATACCCTTCTTGCAGGGGAGTCAATAAATTGTTAGTCATCTGATGACTTGCAGTCATCTGATGACTAGACAAGATTTAACATGACATCTTCTTTTAGTAAAACATTAGAACAAATTTCAAATGATAATCCACTCAAAAATAGCTTGCTCTACCAACTTTCTCAAATGGATGAGGAACGTCAGAGCTATTTTAAAACGAGTTGGCCTAAGATTGCACCTCAACGACGACGTGAAATTATGCAGGCTTTGGTCGAGATTGGCGAACATAACTTTGAGGTGGTTTTTACGCCCGTCTTCAAGTTAGGTTTAGAGGATACCGAGGCCGAAGTCCGCGCCGCAGCCATTCATGGGCTATGGGAAGAGGAAAACCCCGCGTTCATGCGTCGCTTTATCCAATTGTTAGAACAAGACAGTTCACCCGAAGTGCGGCCGGCCGCCGCGATTGCGTTAGGGCGGTTTGTCTATTTAGGGGAAGTGGATCAATTAGACATAGCTCAGGCTGACCTGGCTAAAAATAGCCTACTTGCGGTCATTTATCGTAAGGATGAGCCGTTGGAAGTGCGGCGGCGGGCGGTGGAATCGGTGGCCTATTCGAGTGATGAGGCTATCAACCGCATTATTGAAGCCGCTTATTATGATGAAGCCGAACTCATGCAAATTAGTGCCATTTTTGCCATGGGGCGGAGTGCTGACCATCGTTGGTTGCCGCGTATTCTCACGGAACTGGATAGCTCCGTAGCGGCCATGCGTTTTGAGGCGGCCCGTGCTTGTGGCGAGTTAGAGGCCAGTAAAGCAGTCACAAAACTTATTCAGCTTATTAATGAAGATGAAGATTTGGAAGTGCAAGAAATGGCAATTTGGGCTTTAGGCCATATCGGGGGCAACGAAGCCCGCCATGCGCTTGAACTCTGCGTGAACCATGAGGTGCCTGCTTTGGCCTTAGCCGCGAAAGAATCGTTAGATGAATTGAATCTCTTTGGGGATTCGTTGGAGTTGTTAGATTTTGATGACGACCTGGACGACGAGGATGATTTGGATAATTATGACGATTAAGGAGCTAGAAAATGAAATCACCGTTTATGGGCATGGATCCTTACATTGAAGACCCTGATATTTGGGGCGATTTTCATAGTAGTTTGGCGTATGAACTTCGCCACCAACTCAATACCCAAATTCAACCTCATTATTTTGCCACCATTGAGACCAAAGTGGTTTACGATACGATTGAAATTGGGCAAAAAGAGAAATACCTGATTTATCCCGATGTTGATATTCGGCAAGGCTATCCCGCACCTGGCTCTGTGTTAACACTTGAACCTAAAACAATGATTGCCCCCATCGAGAGTCGGATTGCCTAAAACAATGATTGCCCCCATCGAGAGTCGGATTGCCTACGAAGAACCACGCAAATTGTATCGGGTTGAGGTACGGGCAGTCAATGACCGTGATTTAGTGACGGTGATTGAAATTTTAGCCCCCGTTACTAAAAAGCCACAAGCCCAAGCCTATAAAGATTATTTACGTAAACGACTGCATTTACTTCGTTCTTTTGTTCATCTATTAGAAATTGATTTATTACGCAGCGGCACTCGTCCCCCTTTAGAACAAGCTATTCCTGAAGCCCCATATTACATCATGTTGAGCCGAGAAGAACGGCGACCTTATGTAGCCGTCTGGCCGATTCAATTGGCGCAAGCCCTGCCCATCGTGCCAGTGCCATTGCGTGACCCTGACCCTGATGCCATGCTTGATTTAGGGTTAGCCATGGCCACCATTTACCAAAATGGGGCCTATAGCTTACGTATCAATTATCAACAACCTGTGCCTGCCCCTACTTTATCACCTCAAGAACAAACTTGGGTGGATAATTTGTTAGCGGATTATAAATAGAGAATCCATGAATAACGTTTCAAGACCCTATCAAGATGAATTATTAAAAACTTTAGCCGACCCATTAGAATCTATTGCTTATCTTAATGCCGCGTTAGATGATGGTTCTAATGAGTTATTTTTGCTGGCTTTGCAAAATGTAATAAAGGCACAATATCTTAAAGGGACAGAAAAAATAAAAGGTTT
>JAIFLK010000215.1 GCA_020049115.1 Chloroflexota bacterium
TATATCCGAACAGACAGGAATGTCTGTTCCACCGTTGGTAGGTCAGACATTCCTGTCTGACCATATACTAAAAACTAAATGAACAATCCACGAGGGCGTGCTAACTCCTCACTGAACGAAACTTCTACCAACGAAGTTTTTAAGGCGTGTATCACGGGTTAGCACGAGGGCGTGCTAACTCCTCTCAGGCCGAGTTTTGCATTTGACACTTGGAAGGGAGTAGTGAGTTTTAGACAGGATTTACGGGATAGTTTTAAACCAATTTTTATCCTGTTAATCTTGTTAATCCTGTCTAAAGTCAGAACTTGGCGTAAGTGTTAAGTTTCTCTTAGCGTGCTTTGCGGATTCTGTTTTTATTTTTTTATGAACGACACAAATATTTTACTTATTGGTTTAAGCCATAAAACCGCCCCTGTTGAAATTCGGGAGCAAGTTACCCTCACGCCGACTATGTTACGCTCGGCCATGACCCATTTTGATACGACCCATTGGCAAGGCCGCTTGGCGGGGGTGCGGGAAGGGGTGATTGTTTCAACCTGTAATCGGCTGGAGATTTACACCTGGGTTGATGGCGACCCGATTACGGCAGCGGAACAGATTATCGAATTTTTGGGCCATTCCACGGAAACTCACCCCGCCGAGTTTTTTAAGTATCTTTATTTTCTTAAGAATGAAGCGGCGGTGCAACATCTTTTTAGCGTGGCCGCAGGGTTAGATTCCTTGGTGTTGGGTGAGCCGCAAATTTTGGGGCAAATTACTGAGGCTTACGAACTTGCCCTGTCGCAAGGATCGGCGCGCACCGTGTTATCAACCCTCTTCAAAAATGCCATTCATACGGGCAAGCGGGCGCGTACCGATACTGCCATCAGTGTTAATGCGGCTTCGGTCAGTTCTGTTGCCGCGAAATTGGCGGAGGCGTTATTGGGTGATTTGGCGCAACGGCAGGTATTATTGATTGGTACAGGTGAAATGGGGGCGACGGCGGTGAAGTCGTTGGTGCAACGGGGCGTGTCTCATATTACGGTGGCGAGTCGGACATATGATCATGCGGCGAAATTAGCCCAAGTTTGGGGTGGACATGCGGTCAATTTTCAAAAATTGGCTGAGGCCATGACGGTGGCGGATATTGTGATTACGGCGACGGGCGCGCCTCATACTATTCTTAATCGCGAATTATTACAACCTGCGATGGCAGCGCGGCCTGACCGCCCCCTTTTTTTAATTGATATTGCGGTGCCGCGAGACATTGACCCCGATGTTTTGGAAATTCCGCAGGTGTATTTGTATGATATTGATGATTTGCAGCAGCAAGTGGCGGATAATGTGCGGGAACGGCAATCGCAGGTGCCACAGGTGGAGGCGATTGTGTGCGAGGAAAAAGAGGCATATTTACGTTGGTTACGTTCACTCGATGTGGTGTCAACGGTGATTGATTTGCGGCAACGTGTGGAGGATTTGCGGCAGTTGGAGTTGCAGCATTTGTTCAAAAAATTACATTTAAGTGAGCATGAAGCGGAGTTGGTCGCAGCCATGAGCCACCGTTTGGTGAATAAAATTTTGCATCAACCCACCGTTAATCTCAAAAAACAGGCCGCGACGGGTGACAGTGCGGCCTACGTGTCGGCGGTGCGCCATCTATTTGCGTTAGATAATGATAGGTGAGAAGTGAGAATCGAGGAGTCCGCAATCTTTTGCGGATTATCCGCAAAAGATTGCGGACTCCTTTTATTTATGTTGATTAGAGCGTTATCGTAATTTTTCGCAGTCTACGGTGCGGCCTAAGACAACTAATAAATCATTATCTTGTATTACTTCCTCGGCTCTCGGTGAAACGATGACCTCACCGTGGCGGCGGATGGCGACGACGGTGAGATTAAATTTTTGGCGAATGTGGGACTCTTTGAGCGATTTGCCGACAACATATTTCGGGGCCATGATTTCTACAATGCCCGTATCATTGGTGAGTTCCATAAAATCCACAAAATCAATGGATGAGAGGCGGCGAGCGAGACGGACACCTGCTTCATGTTCGGGCAAAATTACCTCATGCGCGCCCACCCGTTTGAGAATGTCTTGTTGGGTGACGGTGCGGGCTTTGGTGATAATGCGCTCCACGCCTAGCTTTTTTAGCACGACGGTGGCTAATAAATTAGCCTCAAAAGCCTCGCCAATGCAGACAATCCCCGTACCAAAGGACTCCACCCCAATTTCACGTAGGGCATCAATATTGGTGGCATCTAATTGAATGACATGGGGTAAAATCATGGCGACTTCTTGTACCCGTTTGATGTCTGAATCAACGGCCAGTACATCATGTTGATACGCATTAAGGCTCATGGCGAGGCTGGTGCCGAAACGCCCTAAGCCAATGATGATAAATTCATGGTGTTGTTTCGCCACTGAAACGTTAGGCAGCGAAATTGTATTAACAGGGGTAGCAATGCCCTTAATGGCTTCCCATAAAGATTGGACTTGTTCATAAATTGGATGAGACATGGCACATAGCTCCTATTAACCGAGAAGGCTTAAATCTACCCCCCTTAATCCCCCCGACATCAGGGGGAGATTTTGCGCCCTTTTCTATGTAGGAGAGGGTTGGGGTGAGGTTTAGCCTTAACCGAGAATAATTTTTTCTTCGGGATATTTTATGAGGGTTTGATAACGACGTTGGGCTAAAGCGACTACGAGCGTTAATGGGCCTAATCGTCCCCAAAACATGGTAAAAATTAAGAATAACCGACCCGAAGTGGTAAAATTAGAGGTGATGCCCAGTGAATAGCCGGTGTTAGAAAAAGCACTAATGACTTCAAAGGCTACGGCAAAGACCGTTCCCTGGTTAAATAACATCATCAATAAAGTGACGGTAGCGACGAGTAAGGTGGAGACAGTCATAATGGCGACGGCTTTCAAAATAGTTTCGGTGGGTAAGGTACGCTCAAAAATACGCACATCAGGATAGCCCAAAACATTAGCATATAACGTTACCATTACAACGGAAACGGTACTCAACCCAATTCCGCCACCCATGGAGGCGGGCGCGCCACCAATAAACATCCAAATAAAAATAATCAGTTGACTGGTTTGGCCTAATGCGTCCATCGGGATTAAGGTGACTCCCGCGGTGCGGCTCGAAACAATGGTAAAGAAAGCCAGCATGGTATGTTGAAACAAAGTTAAATTGGGCATGGCGTGGCCTGCCACATAAAGCTCATCTATCATTACAAAAAATGTACCCAAAATATTGAGTAACATAGTGAGTGGAAACACTAAACGGGTATGTAAGGATACGTAGCCTTGGCGCGGCCAGTTAACGACTAGATCGTATACCACCACTAAACCAAGTGTGCCGAGAGTGATAAGGGTGCTTAAGACCATGAGAATGGTGGAATTGGTGGTCGTGTAGACAAGTATGGGGTCATCTAGCCCCGTAAATAGGTCAAACCCTGCATTACAAAAAGCGGAAATTGAATGAAAAATGGCAAAATAGAGGGCATCTGGCCAGGGCATCACCTTCACCCATTGGCTGAAGATAATGGCTGCGCCAACTAATTCAATAGAAATGACCACACGGAAAACAGTGCGGGTTAATTTAACGACACCTTCCGCCGTTTCAATGCCTAAATTTTGCCGCATTAAATCCCGTTCAAAAAAAGTGAATCGCCGCCCAATTAAACGAAATAGAATCACTGAAATAATGATAAAACCAACGCCACCCACTTGAATCAGACCAAGAATAACTAATTCACCAAAGGTGGTATAGCTGTTTTGCACATTCACTACGCTTAATCCTGTAACGGTGGTGGCGGAAGTCGCGGTAAAAAGGGCCTCAAGCCAGCTAAGATTGGTGCCAGGTTCGGTGGCAAAAGGCAGTTTTAGTAAACATGTTCCTGCGAGAATAATGAAGGCAAACCCCATGACAACGATTTGTGACCCGCGTGAGGGGGGTGGTTTACGGCTTTGTTTTTGGTGATATTCCCGTACTTGGCGGTAATTAATCATAGGCTAATTATCAACAAAGATTATTAAATTGTCAATTAAATGATGAATGAGGAGCGAGAATTGAGTAACAAAACGTTAGATTTAACCACTTTACAAGCCTTAGTAATTGACATGGATGGGGTTTTATGGCGAGGGGAGACCCTTTTGCCTGGTTTCCATGAATTGTTTCAATTTTTAGAAGCCCACCAAATTACCTTCATGTTGGCGACCAATAATGCCCGCAAAACGCCGACGCAATATCTGGCCCGCTTTGCAAAGTTTGGTCTGACCTTGACGCGTGACCATTTATTAACATCTTCTTTGGCGACGGCGATATATTTACAGCGTGAATTGCCACCCCAAGCAAGGGTTTATGTGGTGGGTGAAGATGGCTTACGTGAAGCCTTACAAGAGGTGGGTTTTACTTTAGTGGAGGATGCAACGCACTCTGTTGAGGCAGTGGTGGCGGGGTTAGATTTTGAGTTCAGCTATCAGAAACTCAAGATGGCGAATTTATTTATTCGGCAGGGCGCTCGCTTTATAGGTAGTAATGGCGATGTAACTTTTCCTGTTGAGGGGATGATGGCCCCTGGCGCGGGGTCAATCTTAGCAGCGATTGAGGCCGCGAGTGGGGTTGCGCCAACGGTGGTGGGTAAGCCCGCCCGCCTCATGTTTGAGGTCGCGGTGCAAAAAATGGGGGCAAACCTTCAACATACCGCCATGCTCGGCGACCGTTTAGATACCGACATTTTAGGAGGACAACAGGCGGGTCTCAAAACGATTTTAGTCACTTCTGGGGTGGATAACGAGGCGAGCATGCAAGCAACGGGGATTCAACCTGACGCGGTATTCAGTGGGATTGATGAGCTGGTGCGAGTGTGGCAAGCGAGTTTGTAGAATGATTGTCAATCCTATCCCCTCTCCCAAAGGGCGAGGGTGTAAAAATCCCCTTTCTCGAAGGGCGAGCAAGTAAAAATTGTCCCCTCTCCCATTAGGAGAGGGGACAAGGGTGAGGGGAATTTTACTATTTCTCGGCTTTGGGCTTGGCTTTGGTTAGAACTTCAGGTTCAGCTACGGCAGCGGCCATCATGGCTTCATCACCCGCGCTGGCGCGTGGGAGTTCCACTTTAGCTACCACTGAATCTGCGTCAGAGAGAGCCGTAACGCCATTGGGTAAGACTAAATCACTCACATGGAGGGTATCATTGATATTTTCCAAGCGTGATAAATCAATGACAATGGCATCTGGTAAATCACCAGGTAGACATTCTATTTCAATTTCATCTAAGCCATGAGTTAAAATACAGCTTAAGGTTTTTATGGCATTAGACGCGCCTTCATACACAAAGGGTACGGTGGCTTTGATTTTCACATCCATTTGCACGAGTTGTAAATCCACATGGGTGTACACATGCTTAATAAAATTACGTTGAATTTCACGCGCTAAAGTTACCACGGGTTTTTGATTACCAATTTGCAAAGCAATGAGTTTATGCCCGCCGGCTTCTTTCAACACTTTAGTGAGTTGTTTCGCTTCAAATTGTAATGATTGAGGTTCAATGCCTTTGCCATATAATACACCAGGGGTCAACCCTTGGCGGCGTAATTGACTGACTTGTTTACCCGTTACCTCACGGGGTTCTGCTTTTAAATTGACGCTTTCCATTGAATATACTCCTTAAAAAATTAGCCCTAAAACTTTCGTTTACGGAGTCCAAATCTTTAGATTTGACCGTTAAATCTAAAGATTTGGACTCCATGTTTAATAACAACCTTTCAATTGTATTGATGATTAGTTGTTAGTCAAATTTAGCCTATCCTAGATGAAAATAAAAGCCCTCACAAATTTGTGAGGGCTTGGTTTATTGACTATGCTGTAGCTGCTGGAGGCATGGGCTGATTTAGTTGAGCTTGTTGTGAACGGGCATAAATAAATACCCCAATGGCCGCAACTAAAAGTAATAATTGGGGCATGATGGTTTCCCACTATAAAGTTTCCTTTTTTTTTGACAGCAATTTTAACCAAATTTGGCCTAACTGCAAAAGCGCATGGTTGTTCGCTTTTGCAGTTTCACTTTTGCCCATGAGCCATGACAATGGCATAATCTCAGTGAAGGAGAATAAACTATGAGTTTAGTAGAACGAGTGACCGCTTTAGAACAAGTCATCATTCAACAAAATACCCACCGTCTTGACCGCTTAGAGCAATCCGCCATTGAAGCGGACAAACGATTGACCCGCCTAGAAAATTTAGCAGAACGGGCAGAAAATCGCCTTGACCGCTTAGAAAAGGCAGTAGCAGAGAACACCCAAGCCATTAAGCAGTTAGGCCAACGGGTAGACCACCTTGAGGTTAAGGTTGACCGCTTAGAAGTGAAGGTTGAGCAAAATACCCAAGCAATTGAAAAGTTAGAAGTTAAGGTTGAGCAAAATACCCAAGCAATTGAAAAGTTAGAAGTTAAGGTTGACCAACTAGACCAAAAAATGACCGACGGTTTCAAGCAATTAAGCAACCAGATAGCGAATTTAGGCAGTCGTTGGGGCGTGCAAAATGAAAGTATTTGGCGACAAACCATCGCCACTTTGTTAGAAAAAAGTTATGGCGTAACCGTCAAACGATTAGACTTAGGCACAGACGAAATTGACGTACTGGTGAGCAATGGCGACCATATTTTGATAGAGATAACCTCCCGCTTTCACTCGCGAGATGTGGTTAAGGTTGTTCGCAAACGTCAGCTATACACCGACCAAGTGCAAGCCCCGACCCGTTTTATCATTGCCGCCGCCGCCATTCATAGCAAAGTCACGCAACAACTCATGGGGTTAGGTTTTGAGGTCATCGAGTCTGACGAAGATTAAGACTACGTTTCTGTTTCTTTGTAATAAATATCAAATTAACCTCCTTCTACCGAGTCCCCCTAACCCTTATGGTTTTGGGGGGATTTTAGCTTCTGGGCTAGGATTTCTAACTCAGAAAGTCCTATTGACTGACTTTCTATTTTGTGCTAAAGTTTCTTTTGTATCATAATTAATGAACCGTTGTTCCTATTTTTGACATAGCAATCACCTTACCGTACAATTCCAATTTCATCCTAAATTTAACAAATCATAAATGAGTCAGTGACGCATGGAAACCTTCATTAACAATCGCTATCGTCTGGTTGAGCCACTTGGTCGTGGGGGCATGGGCATGGTTTACCTGGTTGAAGATGCCCTGCAAGATAACCGTTTGATGGCCCTCAAAACAATTCGGGCTGACTTATTGCTAGAACGCAATCTCACTCAGTTCAAGTATGAATTTTCGGCCCTCGGCCAATTACGTCACCCCAATTTGGTGGAGGTGTATGATTTTGGCGTGATTGCTGACGGCAATGAATATTTCTTCACCATGGAGCATGTGCCAGGGGAGGAATTGTCTGCGTATGCCTATCGCCAACTCAAAAACTCGCCTGGTGATTACACTTGGTTATATGACATTACGGTGCAAATTTGCCGCGTTTTGCAATATATTCATTCGCGCGGCTTCATTCATTATGATGTTAAACCTCGTAATGTTCGCATGGCGAAGGATGGCGTAGTCAAGCTGATGGATTTTGGCTTGGTGGGTGAGGTGCGTGGCGAAGGGCAACTCAAAATTCGCGGCACGCCTGAATATATTGCCCCTGAACTCATTCGTGGCGGGCGAGTTGACCATCGAGTCGATTTATATTCGTTGGGTATTTCATTATATGAAATTGTAACGGGACAGCCTCCGTTTACGGGCGGTAGCAGTCTCGTCATATTACGTCAGCATGTAGAAAACACGCCGCCACCACCAAGCCATTTTGTGCATGATTTGCCCGAAGCGTTGCAAAGCCTCATCCTCAAATTGATGTCTAAAGAGCCAATAAACCGTTATAGTAGTGCCGAAGCAGTGATTCAGGCGGTTAACCAACTCACTGGCTCTAGTTATCTGGTTGAAACAAAAGAAACCAAACGCGGTTACATTCAAAGTGGCGATTTTGTGGGGCGTTCCTTTGAGTTGGCGCGTTTGCAGGGGTTGCTCATGCGGGTGATGCAGGGGCAAGGGCGACTGGTGTTGATTACGGGCGCGATGGGCGTGGGCAAAACCCGCTTGGTGCGGGAGTTACGGTTGCGCGCCCAAATGCAACGGGTGTTGGTTTGTCAGGGGGCGTGCCGTGAACAAGGCCGCGCCCCTTATCACCCCTGGATACCGATTTTGGGGCAGGTCATTTCCTATCAACAAGCCACCAAATCAGAATTATTACATCAACATGGCAAACTTTTACTCAATCTCATGCCAGAGTTGGCGCAATTTATTGATTTAGGCGAAGTGAAAAAATCGGCGGAGGTTGTTTCTGAAACCCTTGCGGTGGCAACGGAGACCATCAGTGAGGAACTCAACCAATTTAATCAACTCTTTAAGTTGAGCGTGCTGGATGAATTTGAAAAACTTAATACGTTGAATCAGCAAGCCGATAAGAAGAATTTAATGGAAATTGTGCTGGCCTTTTTGATGACGGTTAATCGCCCGTTGATGATTGTGCTAGATGATTTACATTATGCGGATGCCGAAAGTATCGAATTGTTAAATTATCTCAGCAAAAATGCCACTAAAGGTCGCTGGCTTTTTTGTGGCGTTTATCGGGATAGTGATGTTGAAGCGCAACATCCCTTGAATTTAATCATTGAACAGGCGCGCCCCGCCAAACAATTGACCGCCGATAGCTTGAATGAGGAGTTGCCAAGTGGCGGTAAATATGAATTGATTGATTTACAGCCACTCACCAAACCAGACAGTGCCGAGTTGGTTGGCTCCATGTTAGGGGCGCAGGGCCTGCCACCAAGTTTATTAAATCGCTTGATGATAGAGACGGGTGGCAATCCACTCTTCATTGAAAGTCTCATGCAGAGCTTGATTGAAGAGGATTTGCTCAAATATGACGGGGAAAAATGGCACACCGATTTAACTCGCTTAAGCCAAGCCCCCACCAACATTCAAGATGCGGCGCAACGTCGGCTGAAGCGGTTAGATAGCGATACACTGGACTTTTTGCAATGGGCGGCGGTCATGGGGCAGTGGCTCGATTTAGATGTGTTAGGCGAAGTGTGCGACCTGACCCCTGACCAAATATTTCAGTTGATGGCGAGCGTCTCGCATCAACATGTGCTAACATTACAAAATCATCTCGGCCAGGCCAGCTACCATTTTTCCACTGACCAAATGCGGCGCATAGTCTACCAAACGTTGCCCCCGCAGGCGTTGGCGGCGCGCCATTGGCGGGTAGGGCAAGCCTTACGGAAGTTACATCATGAAAATGAGGTGGCCGAGCGGTTGGCGTGGCACTTTGAGCAGGCCAATGATTGGGCGTTGGCGTTGCATTATACCCAAGTGGCGGCGGATAAGGCGCGCCAAGTGTATGCCAACGAGTCGGCTATTACGTATTATAACCAAGCCTTAGCCATTTTAGAGCAGCATATTGTTGACCCCAATCACCCTGAATTAACGCCCGTGCAGTTAGAATATGATATTTTGGCGGGGCGGGAAAGCTGCTATCGGTTGTTAGGCGACCGTGTGGCGCAACAAAGTGATATTACGCGTATGGTTAAGTTAGCTCAAGCAATGGAGAACCCCGCCAAGCAAGTCTTGGCCTTGACCCGTCAAGTGACCCTAGCGAATGGGTTGGGCAATTATGCGGAGGCGAAACGGGCAGCGGCTTCGGCCATGAGCCTGACCTTTCAGTTGCATGACCATCGGATTGAGGCCGAGATTTTGAACGCGTTGGGGGCGGCCTGTTTGCGTCTGGGCGAGGTGGAGCGCGCCCAAGCCTCGCATGAACATGCCTTAACGTTGTATCGTGACGCTGATTTGACTGAGTCAAGTAATCGTTTGGGTGAGGCTAACAGTTTGAGTCATTTGGGCTATGTTGCTCAAGCCACCTATAATTTGGATGAGGCGCAGAGCTATTTTAACCAGGCTCTGGCTATTTATAAAGAGTTAGGTCATCGGCGGGGTGAGGCGCAAGTGTTGAATGCCTTTGCTCAACTGACCCAAAATTTGGGCGAACAGGTGCGTTATCGTCAACAAGCCTTAGAATTATTTGTTACAATTGGTGACCGCAGTAGCCAAGCCGAAACCTATTACAATTTAGGGCTGATTTTTTATACCCTGGGCGTATATCCCCAAGCTCGTCATAATTTGGAACAAGCATTAGAAATTGCCCGTGAGCTAAAGCAAACGGCACAGCTCATGGATTATTTGCAGGATTTGGGGCGGGTGTATGTGGCGATGGAGGCGTTTGATTTAGCTCAACCCATTTTGGAAGAGGGTTATAATCTGGCGCGTAAACAGGGGACAACGCTTAATACCGTGACATATCAAATTGCCCTCGGCTGCATGGCGGTGTCGCGGGAACGCTTTGAGCAAGCCCATGAGCGGTTGCAACGGGCGGCCACGAGTTTGCGCCAATTAAACGAAGCTCCCGAATTGTTGGCTTATTGTTTGGCCTGGTTAAGTCAAGCCTATTTAGCCTTGGGCAATACGGCGGCGGCGCATCGTGCCACCGCTGAGGCGGTGGGTTATTTAGAGACTCGTTTGGCCGAAGGGCCGTTGCCTGACCTCATGGCTTATCGTTATCCCGCGCAATATGTCTGGTGGTATCATTACCAAATGTTGCAAATTGTCTATGATTGGTCTGAGGGTGAGCCGCTGAGTGAGGAGGCATGGCTTTATTTGCACCGTTCCCATGATGCGGTCATGGCGATGATTGCTCATTTAGATAATAAATCGTTACACCACACTTATTTGGCCGAAATTAAGATAAATCGCGATATTGTGCGTGAGTGGGTGACGCGTTCTAGCCGCATGGTGCAAATAGATGAAGATTTGCCTTCGGAAGTCAACCCCAACAAGGGCAATCAAATTGAGCCGCCAGAGGATAAACTCAAGCGAATTTTGGGCATGGCGGCGCACATGAATGAAACGCACGATATTGATGAGTTGCTGAATTATGTGCTTGACCAGATGATAGAGCTAACCCACGCGGAACGCTGTTTTTTGGCCCTGGTTGACCAGTCGGGGCAATTAGATTTTAAGGTGGGGCGGGGCAGTGAGGTTACAGAAGATATACAAGATTTAGACTTACAAGGTTTTGAAAACCTTGCAGGTCTGGAAGATAACGGGCGCGCTGTTAATCCATTGAATGTGATTTATAAAGCGCAGGTGAGCTATACCATTATTGGCACAGTGGCGCAGTCGCGTGAGCCGATATTGTTATATGACGCGCTGGCCGATAAGCGGTTTGGGCGGCAAAAAAGTGTGCTAGATTTGAATTTGCGCTCAGTGTTGTGCGTGCCATTGATTGCGCGCTCTAGTTTGGTGGGGCTAATTTATGCCGATAGTCGCACCATTAGCGGCTGTTTTAATAAAGCGGATTTGGACATGGCGAATATTTTTGCCAGCCAAGCGGCCGTCGCCATTGAAAATACGCAACTGTTTCAGCAAACCAAACAGGCCAATCAAATGTTGGAGGCCTGGACGCGTAGCCTAGAGGAACGGGTGGAAGAGCGCACCGCGGAGTTAAAACAGGCCAATTTAGCCTTGCTTGACCGTGCTTTACAGTTGCAAATTAGTAGTCAGGTGGCACAACAAGTCACCTCTATTTTGTCGCTGCCTGAATTGCTACATCAAGTAGTGGAACTGATTCAAAATACCTCTGGTTATGATTTTGTGGGGATTTGGTTGCCCGTTGAGCGTAAACGGAAATTGGCTTTGCGGGCGGGGACGGGTGAAATTGGGTTGAAATTACAGGCGAAACATCTTGAAATTTCGTTGGAAACAGGCTATGCCATCACGCAAGCCTATCTTGATGGGACTGAGCAACAAGTTAGCCATCATGACCCCGATTATTTACCTATCGAATTATTACCCAATACGCAAGTTGAATTGGTGCTACCCTTACGAATTGGTTCAGAAAATGAGATAACTAATATTATTATTGGCGTGTTAGATATTCATAGTAATCATCAGCAAGCCTTTAGCAATGATGAGAAGATGGTGTTGCAACTGTTGGCGAATCAAATTGCCAGTGCTATTCGTAATGCTCAGTTATATGAGCGCGAGAGCTATCGCCGTCAGTTATACGAAGCCCTAGAAAAATCAGGGCGGGTGTTATCAAGTAGTTTGGACGTGCGGGAAGTGCCTGGGCGCGTGTTGGCGGAATTGGCGACGGTGGTGCCATACGAACGGGGTTTGGTTTTACTCCAACATGGTCAAGAATTGATTAGCAGTGCCAAGCATGGTTTCCCTGAGCATGAAGAAGCGGCTGAATTGCATATTACTATTCGTGAAGACGATATTTATGAGCGCATGGTCAAGAGTAAATCGCCGTTAGTGTTAGATGATGTCATTGATGAACCGACCTGGCATCAATTACCCTGGCTGCCTATCAACCATTCGTGGATGGGCGTGCCGCTGATTTCTAAAGGGGAAATTATTGGCATGTTATCACTGACTCGGCCTGACATGGGGGCGTTTACCGATGATGAGGTTTCCATTGTGACCTCCTTTGCGGCGCAAGCGGCGATTTCGTTGGAAAATTCCAATCTGTATACGGAAATTAAGTATTTGAATGAGGGGCTAGAGCAAGGTGTCCGCGAACGCACCGAGGAGTTAAATCGGGCGTATGCTAGTTTAACACAGCTTAATAAAACCAAAACTGATTTCATTTTGGTGGCGGCGCATGAACTCCGCACGCCGATGACCGTAATTAGTGCTTACACTCAAATGATAAAGGTCAACCCTGCCTTACAAAAAGATGCTAACATGGCAACCGCCCTAGATGGGATTTTATCGGGTTTTCAGCGGCTGCATGAAATTGTCAATAGTATGTTAGATGTAGCGAAAATTGATGCCGATGCCCTGCAAATGCACCGTGAACAGACGTTGCTAGGCATTATTATTGACCGAGCTTGCGCTAAATTTAAGGCCGCGTTTGAGGAACGGAAACTTAACTTAATGATTCAAGGTTTGGAGGGCATGCCTGCTATCCATGCCGATTCGCAATTGTTGTCGAAAGTATTTTATAACTTAGTTAATAATGCCATCAAATATACCCCTGATGGTGGCAATATAGACATTTTATGGCGACTCGTGCCTAATAACGATGAGCCAACGGCGGTTGAAGTAATTATTAAGGATACGGGTATTGGCATTTCACCCGACCATACCGAGATTATCTTTGAGAAATTTTTCCAAACGGGGGAAATGGCCTTACATTCGTCTAGCAAAACGCGTTTTAAGGGTGGCGGCCCAGGGCTAGGGTTAGCGATTGTGAAGGGGATTGTCTTGGCGCATGGCGGCAAAATTTGGGCCGAAAGCCCTGGCAAAAATGAAGAGACTTGCCCTGGCAGTAGCTTCTATGTGGAGTTGCCGTTGCAGTAAATTAAGATATAATACAAAAAAGGGTGAGAGTTTAAACTCTCACCCTTTTTTGTATTATTTTGTTGTGTAATGATTAGTGATATTGAAGCCCTATCACTTTCACAGGACTTACGCAGAACCCTCACCCCGACCCTCTCCCACAGGGCGAGGGAGTAATACTTCCCTCCCTTTGGGGGGGACTGAGGGGGGGATTT
>JAIFLK010000014.1 GCA_020049115.1 Chloroflexota bacterium
CTCAACGCAATTGAAACAATTGAAAAATCCACCGTTGCAACTTCTGCCGACGCGCTCGCTGGCGGAGGCGTTGGAGACGGCGTTGATTTAAGTATTACGGAATGATATTTGCAAAAATTGATTTATTATGGTAAATTAGGGGCAAATTACGCCTTTAGGGTGGCATGCTAAGAGGATTACATTTAATTTAACGCGCTCACTGGTCAATTAATCGGGGAGTGCGTTTTTTGTAATTATTAAAGTGTTGCCTAACTATCTTTGGTTTTAGCCATTGTAATGTCAAGAGGAGAGAATTATCATGTCTGATGCTGATAAAACCATGATGTCTGTCAGAAATACTCCGCCACCGCCTGCGGGGGGAAATAAAATCTTAATGGCGGTTATTGCGCTATTAATTGCCTTTATATTACTTTTAATGTCGGGCATTGGCTTTTTACTCTTGAGCGACTCAGCCAGCCCGATAGCCGCTAATACGCCGTCACCTACTGAAACAATGGTTGCTGCTGCCCCTAGCGATACCCCCACCGTAAGCGTAACAAATACCCCGACTACGCTGCCTAAAACAAGTATTAATACTTTGTTATTTTCGGCCAAACCCCTTGACCAAAGCCAAAAAAGTGATTATGTCACCCGCTTTAAGGTAGGGATTAAAGAAATTTACTTTATTTTTGATTATACGAATCTCACCCCCCAAGACACCTGGACGCGGGTGTGGTATTTAGATGGCAAAGAAAGTTTACGAAGTGAACCAGAAAATTGGTCAGGTCAAACCAATGGCACGTTTGATTATCCATTAGGTGCGACGGGGGGAGAACCCTTACCCGTAGGTGAATGGAAACTAGAAATTTTATTTAATGATGAGTTGCTGGCGACGGGCAGTTTTACCATTGAAGGGCCGCCCACCGCTACGCCCACCATGACCATGACCCCTACGCCGATTATTACGGAAACGCCGACCTTAACGCCTACCGTTAAAGCGGCAGCCATTAAACCGAAAGGGGGTGGCACGTATCAATTGGCTTATACCAAATGGGACGGGAGTTTACATAATCTTTATGTGGCTGATACCAATGGTAAAAATGAAACCTTCATTATTCAACGCGGGGCGGGGCCGTCATGGTCGCCTAATGGTAAGCAAATGTTCTTTTTTGGTGAGCAAGGCATTAATCAACAACTGCGCGACGGACGCATAGAGTGTGATTTTGGCACGATTAGCGGGGGATTGGTGGGGATTGATTTGCCTACGCCATTGGGTGATATTTGTCGCGACCGTTACGGTGTTTGGCTATGTGAACGCCATAATAATGACCAAACGGTGGTTTGTTTGCAAAATAATCTCACCATATTACAAAACTTGGATTGGAAAGAGGGGTCAGCACGTTGGGCGAGTGTTTCACCTGATGGCCGAACAGTGGCGTATGATGGTAGGCCAGGTGGTGATTACCGTATCTATTTCCGTAATATTCTTGACCCTAGCCAAACTCGCTTTGAATTGATTGGCGAGAATGGCAGTTGGTCGCCAAATGGACAGCAAATGGTCTATCGGTCAGGCCGAGATAATAAATCGGGGATTTGGATTTCTAATTGGGATGATACGGGGCATCGCTTAATTACAAATGATGGCACTGATGATTTCCCCACCTGGTCGCCTGATGGCAAAACGATTGCCTTTAGTCGTAAGGTCAATGATAATGTGGATATTTACACCATTGGCATTGATGGTAGTAATTTGAAACAATTGACGGATACGAATGGGCATGATACCTTGCCCGTTTATACCCCCGGCGGCGATTTAATTTTCCGTAGCGCACGTGGTGGCAGTTGGGCGATTTGGAAGATGGGCGGTGATGGCAGTAATCAGCAACAAATTATTGGCAATGCAAATGTCGGCCCTGACTGGGCCTTTAGTCGTATGGATGTAAAGTGAGGAAAAAATAGCCACCTGTAAATAATTTGGTGATGGGGCATGGTTTAAGCCTTTATAAGGTTTTGAACCTTATAAAGGCTGGCCTTATCACCTGAAAATTTACAGGTGGAAAAACATCATGAATCCTGAAGTTTACTTACAAACAGCTAACGGGAAAATTATTCCTGTCCCCACAGGTGAGGCGATTATTGGCCGACAACCTGATAACCCCATCGCGATTGAAGGACAAGGTGTGTCGCGTCAACATGCCAAACTCTTACGCCAGGGGAATCAAGTGACTCTGACGGATTTGAATAGTTCTAATGGAACTTACGTTAATGGGCAGAAATTAGCTCCTCACACGTCTAAGCCACTTCAATCTGGTGACCAATTGCAAATTGGTAGCCAATTCACCTTTAGATTTATGATAGCTAATGAACCTGAAACCGTTTTATCCGACCAGCCCTTTAATGCTAACTCTTGCCCACATTGTCATGCCATGAATGACCTGGGGGCGCGATTTTGTGGCGTGTGTGGTAAGAACATGAGTAGCTCATTTAATCCCCCTCAGTCAATTCCTAAACCTATGATATGGTTGGGAGTTGGAGCTATAGTGATAGTTGCACTATTCATGGTCGTTGGTGGCGTGTCTTATATCTTAATGAGTGGCACCCTGAAAGCTACTAATACGCTATGGATTGCCGCAAGAACCATTGATGATAAAGATAGTTCTATGCTGTATGTTTTTCAGCCATTAACGGGCGAAAAACATAAACTAGCTGAGGGAGACCGTAAAGAAAATTTGCAAGCCCCGCTTGCGGCTCTGTACTCCACCATTGCCCCTGACCAACCACCGACTTGGTTTAATAGTTTCAATGAGCTTTATAACGTCAGTCTGAGTTCGACGGGGGGAGTCAGTGGCTATGTCTTACCCAACAATCAAAAAGTTATTTATGAACTATTTCAAGATGACGCTTGGGAATTGGTTCTCGCCGATATTAATGGTGAAAATCGCCAAACCTTAGTGCGTAATGCAACCCGATTGGAAGTTATTGTTGACCCCACGGATAACCAAATCATTGCTAATATAACCGATGAAGATAAATTACATTCGGCTGAACTTTTTAGTTCCGTAGATGGGCAACGTATCGGCCAACCTTTTCAAGATGTGACCGAAGGTTTTGCCATACCTTCATTGGTAAGTAATAAGGTTTACAAATTTACAATCATAGAGGAGGAATCCATTGCAGTTATAGTCAATCCTGATGGCAGTAACCAAGTTGAACTATTTCGCAATAAAAAGGAAGCAATCAAAAATATTCACTTTCTGCCACCGACGGAAGAGCAGATGCTTTATGCAAACGAAACAGGGTTATATTTGGCAAAAACAAATGGCTCTGAAACTCGAGAGTTGCGACGCGGTGAAAAAATTGTGATTGAGGCCATTGCACCGCAAGGAGATTACGTTTTTATTAGTCAAGTTGACAGTGAGGCGAAACAAGATTTATACTTACTACGGTTGGCTGACGGGCAATTAGTGGATTTGGCCCGTCATGTAGATGCTGCTCAAGGTTTATTTACCCCTGATGGTCAGAAATTACTTTACTACAGCCAAAAAGAGGGAAAAATAGATTTAATGCTTCATTTTGTTGCTAAGGCAGACAGTCTTAAATTGGTGCGCGATGCCAGTGAGATAGGTTTTTTTCTGCCTAATGACGGGCGTTATTACGCTTATGTGACTCAACCGACTGCCGATGGCAAACGGCGGCTTAATGTGGTTGATACCACCGACGGCCAGATATTTGATGTTCCCCAAGCCCGAGATGACCATGTTACCCCATTTGATTTAGAAAATGGACAACTTCTTTTTGCCATAGGTGAAGAAAATTCCACCGAGCGCGCCTTATATTTGCATCAATTTCAACAAACCAGTAGCCCTGTTTTGCTAGATGACCAGGGAATTTATTTGGACGCGCGCTTGTTGGATAATGGCCGTAAAATCATGTTTGCCGCTAAATTTGGTAATAATAGCGGCGCGATTTATCGGGTTAATGCAGATGGCAAAGAACGCCAATTATTGTTAGATAATGCAACTACCTTTAGCGAGCTAACAAACTCTTACGACATGCCTTGACAAATAACGCCGTCCCGCTAAATTTTTAGATGATACGGTCTAGTCATCAGGTGACTTGAAGTCACCTGATGACTAAATCACCGAATTATTTACAGGTGGGAAGATTTTACAACTCTTAAAAATGGATAAACTATGATAAATGAATCATTTTATTTACAATTAACCAATGGGAAAACCATCCCCATTCCTACAGGTGAGGCGATTATGGGCCGACAACCTGATAATCCGATTGTGATTGACGAGCAAGGTGTTTCGCGTCAACATGCCAAACTCTTACGCCAGGGGAATCAAGTGACCCTGACGGATTTGAATAGCTCTAATGGAACTTACGTTAATGGGCAGAAATTAACTCCTCATATTACAATTACATTAACTCATCGTGATGAAATTCGCTTGGGTCAACAGATGCAATTCACCTTCTATGGCGATGCAGCTAGCTACTCTATTGAAAAAACAACCTTAGAACCCATAGTAATGCCTCAAGGCTATTTGGCTGTTAATCCACCGCCTGCCCAGATACCCAATTATTCCCCCCCGTATCAACAACCAACGGCTAACAACCCTGACCCTAATATAGCGGTTGTTTTAGAAATATTAGGCGTTATTGGCATCATGGGCATTGGCCGAATTTATAGCGGTCAAACTGGTTTAGGCATTGCCATGTTAATTAGCTGGTTTATTTTTGTGTGGGGCAGTTATCTTATCATTTTGCTAGGGGCTTCCTTTTTTACCGCAATTACCTTTGGTTTGGGCTTTCTCAGTTATTGTTGCCTCTGTATCATTCCTATCATGCAAATTGCTGTACCCATTGCTTCAGCATTACAATTAAAATCTGATTTACAAAAAAGGAGGTAACCCAATCACATCATGGAAGAACTCATTGGTCAAACATTAGGGCAATATCAAATTGAAGCCAAAATCGGGCAAGGTGGCATGGCAACGGTCTTTCGGGCGCGCCAACAAGGATTAAATCGACTAGTCGCGGTTAAAGTTTTGCCACCCAATTACGCCGAAGAACGAGGTTTTGCTCAACGGTTTAAGCGGGAAGCCCAAGCTATTGCAGGATTAGAACATCCCAATATTTTACCCGTCTATGATTATGGGCAACAAGGCCAATATAGTTATCTGGTTATGCGCTATATTGAGGGGTCACGGACGTTAGGCAGTGTTATGCGACAATCTTTGTCTTATAACGATATTCTGCATTATCTCAAACAAATTGCGGCAGCCTTAGATTATGCTCATCAGCACCACATTATTCACCGTGATATTAAGCCTGGTAATATTTTGCTGGCGGATAAATGGGTTTTTCTGGCCGACTTTGGCTTGGCACATTTGATTGAAGCCACCACTCATTTAACCCAAACGGGAACGGCCATGGGAACACCCGCTTATATGTCTCCAGAGCAAAGTCTCGGCCAAAAAATAGATGTCCGCACCGATGTTTATGCGGTTGGGGCCATGGCTTACCAAATGTTTACAGGGCAAATCCCCCATCAAGCCACCACGCCCCATGCCATTATTCATCGGCGAGTGACTGAACCACCCCCTTCATTACGACTTCTTAATCCTGACATCCCTCTAGCAATTGACCAATGTGTCCAAACAGCTTTAGCCACATTACCAGAAAATCGCTTTAACAGTTCAGGCGTTTTCATCTCCGCCTTAGAACATGCGATTGGTCAAGCCAACGCCCATGATTTCAAAACGACCATTCAGCAGGTTACGCCTCAAACGAACAGTAAACCGCCTTCGTCAACTTCATCAGGGCCGAAACAACTTTGCCCTAACTGTCACAATAAAATCCCCGCTGGTGTAACATTTTGTACCATTTGTGGTCATTCCATCGCTGCCGCAACCCAACGCCCTAACTCTTCACCCTCAACCCAATTCAATCTTAATAATCCAACCACCAGTGGTATTGTTATTGGCGTACTGGCGGTATTATTGCTGTTGTCGCTTGGAATAGGTGGCTTTTTTATGTTCAATCAAATGAACGCGACCCCTGTTATTTCAACCTCTATCCCCGCTGCCGTAATCGTTGTAACCGCCACGCCCACTGAGACCACATTGCCGCCCACACCGACAAATACCGTAACAATTAAGCCAACGCCCACAGCCACCAAAAAGAAGCGTGACTCAGTGGTGATAGATACACCCACCCCTTTGCCAACCGTAACCCGCCGCCCCACTAAAACCCGCATCCCCATCCCCACTGAAACCCCAACCTTAATCCCCACGCGTGTCCCCACTAAAGTGATTCCCCAAGTCTTTGGTTCAATTACTAAAGGCCAAATTTGTAATAATAGATGTATTGACAAGGGGTCACAGGTAGACCTCTGTATTTGGTCAAATTTTCCAACGAACGCCAATGCCAATATTTATTACAGTGGTGGCGGACGCGTTGGAAATCAAGACCTGATGCGAGAGACTTTAAATAATGACAAAAAATGTATGCCCAATGCTCCTATGAATCTGGAACTCGGCAGCTATCGATTTAATGTCATCAGCGATGATGGCCCGTCAAGCAACATTAATTTTTGTATAGACGATTGTTAGAGGTTTTACACCATGCAAGAACTCATTGGACAGACTTTAGGTAAATATCGGCTCGAAAGTAAAATTGGGCAAGGGGGCATGGCGACGGTCTTTAAGGCCCATCAAGCTGACTTAAATCGTTATGTCGCGGTCAAAATATTGCCGCCATCGTATGCCGAAATGCCAGGCTTCATGGAACGGTTCAAGCGAGAGGCTCAAGCCATTGCCCAACTGGAACACCCCCATATTTTGCCCGTGTATGATTATGGGCAACAAGGGGCCTACAGTTATTTGGTCATGCGTTACATTCCCGAGTCGCGGTCGTTAATGGAGGTCATGCGCCAGCCCTTAACCTTGCAGCAAAGTTTGCACTATTTGAGACAGGTCGCGAGTGCGCTAGATTACGCGCATCAACGCGGTATTATCCACCGTGATATTAAGCCGAGTAATATTTTGCTAGATAAAGACTGGGCGTTTCTCGCTGATTTTGGTTTGGCGCGCCTGATGGAGGCCACGACCCAACTCACCCGCACGGGTACGGGCATGGGAACGCCCGCTTATATGTCGCCAGAACAGGGCGTGGGTGGACATGTTGACCAACGCACCGATGTTTATGCCGTTGGGGTGATAGCTTACCAAATGTTTACGGGGCAAATCCCCCATCAAGCCGAAACGCCCCATGCCATTATTTACAAACGTAACCATGAAGCCCCGCCCTCGTTACGACAAAGTAATCCTAATTTGCCTACTATGGTAGACCAATGCGTCCAAACCGCTTTAGCCACTTTACCTGACCAACGCTTTCAAAGTTCAGGCGCATTTATCACCGCTTTGAGTAATACCGTTGAACAAAATCAGGCGGGCAATGTCTTAACAACCGTAATGGAGCGCGTAAATCAGCCCTCAACAGCGGGTTCGAGTCAGCCTCGTCCAACGGTGGTATCGCAACGGTTTTGTAGCAATTGTGGGCAAGGGTTAGCCGCGGAAGCAACATTTTGTAACCGTTGTGGTACGGCGGTCACTGTAACTAAAAGTAATAACAGCAACACCTGGCTCTGGTTGGCAATTGGTGGCGGTCTGGTGACAGTCATGTTATTATTAGTAATCTTCGGCGGGTTGATTATGTCACGCCGCACGACTACACCTGCGCCAACGGCAATCGTTGTATTAGCAACGAATAGTAATGTTATTGCCGCAGAGATTCCGCCAACAGTTAAACCCATTGAGCCTACACCAACTCAACCCATAAACAATCAGGTTATTGCCACAGAAGTTTTGCCTACAGTAGATGAAGCGACACCCCCGCCTGATGTACCAACGGATACAGCTACGCCTAACCCAACAGCCACAATTGAACCCTTCATGATTAGCGCGGCCAATCCATTTAAGGAAAATTTTATTGACTCGACTTTAGATGAAACCAAATGGGCTTTTGAGCCAGGCAATGGTACGATTGAGGTGGGTAATGGTTTATTACAGCTTAGTAGCCAAGCCGAAAATTTTCCTCTAGTTTATACCCCCAATAATCCTTTTCCTGAGTCAGGCAATTTTCGGCTGAAGGTTGTATTACGTTATGATAATATAACAGAGCGTGGCGTTGGTTTTAGAATGGGCGATTCGTTAGCGCGCTATGGCATGAACCAAGATATTGACCGCAATGAATTGTATCAGGGGCGTATTATCGAAGTGTGGCAAGATATAGAAAATTGGCATGTTTCAGTGGGTGATGATAATCGCCAGGTGTTTACTTTACCCGCACCCGATACAAATAGTCACGAAATTGAAATAAACTATTTACAACAAGTTTATCAAATCATGGTAGATAATAAAGAAGTCTATCGTGATACTGAGTTAGCCCGTTATCCCCAAGTTATCTGGTTGGGCAATCCTGCTCAAGTGAGTACCGCAGGGGATTGGAGTAGTTTAGCGGTTAAGTCCATTTCCATTGAAATGTTGGATAACAGTGCCACCTTACAGGAAGCTGCGCCGCCCGTAGTTCCTGCGGATAAGGGGCAGATAATATTACAAGGTTCAAGTGACGCGGCGGGGTTAAGCAGTCAAGTTCAATGGTTAGATGGAAGCAGTACATGGCAAAATGTGGACAATTGGCAAGGGGCATTAGATAATCAAGGGAAAATTAGCTGGTTAGTTGAGGCTAAAGACTTTGGCAAAGGGCCATTTCGTTGGGTGGTCTACGATAGTAATGGTTCGGTCATATTTGAAAGCGACTCTTTTAACTTGCCTAACGCAGACGAGGAGAAACTAATAAATTTTAATATTATCTCTGAGCCTACGCCGATTCCTTTGGGGCAAAATTGTAATAGTGACGCAGGGTCAACGTTCATTAATACCTGGCAAAATTATCGCCACTTATTAGGCTGCCCCAGTTTGGGTCAAAGCACCATTTCGACTATCGCCGAAGAACGTTTTCAAGGCGGACACATGTTCTGGCGTAAAGACACCGATGAAATTTATGTCATTTATGACGGAAATGGCGCAACCGAAGGGCGTTGGCAAACAGACCCCAATTGGAGTTGGGCGCGAGCAGGCGAGCCTGACCCTAACGGCGTGGGACTAACACCTCCTCCTGGTTTGGTTGAACCAGTACGCGGTTTTGGTTGGGTATGGCGAACTTTTTTGGGTGGGGCTGACGGTCAGATGGGCTGGGCGTTAGATAAGGAATATGGCTTTGATAATACGGGGCAAAGCCAATATTTTGAGCAGGGGCTGATGTTTAAGGGCAGTGGGGCGCGGGTTTATGTGCTATTAACGGATGGTCGTTTTTGGGCGCAGTAACAAGTTCACTGGGTAGATAGAGCGAGTAATTGGCCTAATGTTAAAAAGAGGTCAGGCATATGCCTGACCTCTTTTAGCTTACGGCTTGTGATAAATGTTCACTTAGCCTAAATCAATGCCCAACTCACGCAACTTCGCGCGTAACTGAGCCAACTCTTGTTGGGCTAATTCTTTGGCATGGCGTTCAATTTCTAGCTGCTCCTCACGGGTTTGTAACTGCTCCTCACTGGTTGGCAATAGTTTCCCTTGCCTATCCCACCAGCGTAGCCACGGCAAGGTCACATGATTATACTCTCCACGCCAAATACCTATCGCCACCTCTAATTCGGAAATTTCATAGTGACCATATCGGTTAGGCAACATGAGTTCATAATGGCCTGAAACTAAATGATACATTTCGATACTCGCCTTTTTGACCTCATAAATGCCATAATAAGGAATATGAATGGCTTGCTCATAAATCCAAAATTTTCCTTTATAGGGAGTCTTATCGCGCTCTTCACTCCCATCACCCGAAACAAATTCCAGCGCAATCAATGGAGCGACATGTTCTTGCCACATCACGTAAGAACGGCGGACAGCACCATCTAACATGGGCGGGACATTGGGAACATAAAACCAATCAGGGGCCTCTGCACCTTTATAAAGCGGCTCAGTGGGCTGACTCAATCGCCAATAAATACCACAATCCTGCCCAATGGCATATTGATTATCGGGCTGAATTTGGCGCAATTGGGGCAAAATTGAGTCGGTCAGCAAAATACTTTGGGGGTGTTCTTGAAAATTTTTCACAAAAGTTCCATTCTTATCAGGTAACTGGGTATGGTCAGGCAAGGTTAAGGTGTGATAAAAGGGCGGTTCAACCTTAAAATTGCCATTCCCTAACACCCGCGTTGTAGGCGCGGTTTCAACCATTGTTTGTGTCATGATGACCTCCTAGCGTTATGAAGTGTATTGTATCAGTTGCTCTAGCGATTACCAAATCTGGAGTTCAAATCTTCAAATTTGGCAGTCAAATCTAAAGCTTTGGACTCCAGATAGCGAAAATTGAGTCAAAATAAGAATTGCCACTTTTTTGACAAACGCTTTACTTTATGCTAACATTGCGACTTGGCTTGAGTCAATAGTTTTTAGGGTCACTCCGCCCCCGTTGCGGAGATTTTTTTTGTATAGCCAACATTGGCACTTGGCAATTCGCTGATTACACATTTGAAATCCGTAACCAACGAATCGCTAAGTGCCAATTATAACGACTAGCTTCATGCGAACGGTTGAATGGGATTATAGCCGTGAATTGGTCAAGCTGATTGACCAACGAAAATTACCCAGCATTTTTGAAATGGCTGAGTTTACAGATTATCACGGCGTGGCGACGGCTATCCGTGAAATGTATGTGCGGGGCGCGCCCGCGATTGGCGCGGCGGCGGCCTTTGGTATGGCCTTAGCAGCCAAGCAAAGTTCCGCCACAAATCGCCATGGATTACAACAAGATTTAGAAACGGCGGCGGAAATTTTACGGGCAACGCGGCCAACGGCAGTAAATTTATTTTGGGCGTTGGAACGCTGTTTGCGGGTGGCGCGGCGCGAAAATATTACTAATGTAGATGACCTGCGCCAAGCCATGTTGACCGAAGCCCAAAATCTGGCCGATGAAGATGTGGAAATTAACCTCCGCATGGGGCGAAATGGGGCGGAATTGATTAAAGATGGCGATACGATTTTGCACCATTGTAATACGGGTTCATTGGCAACGGTGGATTGGGGGACGGCTTTGGGCGTGATTCGCATGGCGAACGAGCAAGGCAAAAATATCCATGTATTGCTAGATGAAACTCGCCCCCGTTTGCAAGGTGCGAGTTTATCGGCCTGGGAATGTGAACAATATAACATTCCTTACAGTATTATTGTGGATAATGCGGCGGGGCATTTTATGCGGACGGGACAGGTTAATATTTGTTTCGTTGGCTCAGACCGCACCGCCGCGAATGGCGATGTGGCGAATAAAATCGGCACGTATAAAATTGGCGTGGTGGCGCGAGAAAATGGGATTCCTTTCTTCCCCGTAGTGCCAACCTCAACGGTTGATTTAAGTTTGGCAACGGGTGATGAAATTCCGATTGAAGAACGCGATAGCTCCGAAGTGACTGAAGTAACGTTATTTGGTCGCCCCATTGCGCCGAAAGGGGCGCGGGTGCGTAATCCTGCCTTTGATGTTACGCCATACAGGTATGTTACGGGAATTGTAACCGAGCATAGCGTCGTTTATCCGCCCTTTGGCCTGAATTTGCGGCGGGCGGTTGAAGCTGAACAAAAGAAATTGAAAGGTTAGCCTTGATACGCCAAAGCCAACGAGTTTTGCCAAAACCCGTTGGCTTTATATTTGGAAATGAAATGTAGTAGAGACAGGGCATGCCCTGTCTCTACACGCAGATTAAGGAGTGTTATGACCGTTGCAGTGACTGGCTCTATGGCCTACGATTATATCATGTCTTTCCCCGGCAAATTTGCCGATTATATTTTGCCTGACCAAATTGAGATTCTCTCGGTCAGCTTCTTAGTGGACTCCATGCGGCGTGAACGTGGTGGCAATGCGGGCAATATTGCCTATAGTTTGGCCTTGCTTGACCAACCCGTTTTACTCATGGCAGCGGTGGGTCAAGATGCGCCTGAGTATGTCGCAGGATTACGAGAACGTGGGGTGAATACGGCGGGAGTATTACAACTTTCGACGGATTTTACCGCGTCATTTTTCGTTAGCACCGACCAATCTAACAATCAAATAGCCAGTTTTTATACGGGCGCAATGGCGAAGGCGGGGCGGATTAGCTTCCATAATCAAGATTACGAAGCGATTAAAATCGCGATAATCTCGCCCAATGACCCAGAGGCCATGGTCAAATATGTGGATGAATGTCGCGAGTTGGGCATTGCTTACATTTATGACCCTAGCCAACAAATCCCTCGTTTATCACCTGAAAATGTGGTGAAGGGGATTGAAGGGGCAAAAATTCTCATCGTGAATGATTACGAATATGAGATGATTAAAAAACAAACGGGTCTCAGCGACGATGACCTACAAGCACGGGTGGAAACCATCATCATCACGCAAGGCGAAAAGGGCGCGCTCATCCGCACCCGTGAGCAGGAATATGCCATTCCGCCCGCCAAAGAAAGCCGCATTGCCGACCCAACGGGCGTGGGCGATGCCTTCCGTTCAGGCTTAATTACGGGCATGATGCGCGGCTATTCCTGGCCTGTTTGTGGGCGATTGGGCGCGATTGCCGCCGTTTATGTGTTGGAACAACATGGCACACAACGCCATGGTTACAGCCGTCAGCAATTTGCTGACCGTTACCGTGAAAACTTCGGGGATGCCCCTGAGTTAGAAGATTTTTTGAGTTATAAAAAAGCAATCAGCTAGTCAGCGTGTCAGCGTTCAGCTAGTCAGTCTGTCAGCTAATCAGTCTATCAAATAGTTGCTGATAAGCTGACTAGCTGATTGCTGACCAGCTTTTTTACTGAACGCTGACTAGCTGACACGCTGACAGACTACCTTAAGGAGATTTACATGAGCAAGAAAGAATTTGATATTAAAGATATTAACCTCGCCGACCAAGGGCGTTGGAAAATTGAATGGGCGTTGAAAGAAATGCCTGTGATGCGTTCATTGATGGAGCGATTCCAGAAAGAACGTCCCTTAAGCGGAATTAAGATGAGTGGCTGTTTACACATCACCACCGAAACCGCCAACCTCGCTCGCGCGCTGCAAATGGCGGGGGCTGATTTAGTTTTGACCGCCAGCAATCCCCTCAGCACCCAAGATGATACGGCGGCGGCGTTAGTTTCAGTGTATGAAATTCCCGTGTTCGCGATTAAAGGGGAAGGCAAAGAGACCTATTATCAACACCTTAATGCGGCGTTAGACCATCACCCGACTGTAACAATGGATGACGGTTGTGATTTGGTCAGCATGTTACACACCGAACGCGTTTCCCAATTGAGTGAAGTGGTTGGTAGCACCGAAGAAACGACAACGGGCGTGATTCGCTTACGAGCGATGGCGGCTGATGGCGCGCTGAAAATCCCTGTGATTGCGGTGAATGACGCGAATACCAAGCACCTGTTTGACAACCGTTATGGTACGGGGCAAAGCACAATTGATGCGATTATTCGCTCAACCAGATGCGATTATTCGCTCAACCAATATCTTGATTGCAGGCAAAACCTTTGTGGTGGCGGGTTATGGTTGGTGTAGTCGGGGCATTGCCATGCGCGCTCGTGGGATGGGCGCGAACGTTATTGTGACGGAAGTGAGCGCGTTGCCTGCGTTGGAAGCCGTCATGGACGGTTTCCGCGTGATGCCCATGATTGAGGCCGCGCCGTTGGCTGATTTCATCTGCTCGGCGACGGGCAATAAGCATGTGATTGATAAACACCATTTTGAAGTGATGAAAGATGGTTGTTGCGTGAGCAATTCAGGTCATTTTAATGTGGAAATTAACCTCCCTTCATTAGAAGCCATGGCCGTAGAGAAAACTACGCCCCGTAACTTTGTGGAAGAATATCGCATGGCTGATGGGCGTAATCTTCGTATCCTTGGGGAAGGTCGCTTGGTCAATTTGGCCGCGGCGGAAGGCCACCCTGCGGCGGTGATGGATATGAGTTTTGCCAATCAAGCGTTGAGCGCGATTTATGTCTTACAAAATCATAAGAACTTAGAAAACAAAGTTTACTCCGTGCCACGCGAAATTGATGATGAGATTGCCCGCTTCAAATTAGCCTCAATGGGGGTCAATATTGATATTTTGACTGCTGAACAAGATGCCTATTTGAACAGCTGGCATGAAGGCACTTAAAACTTTCAGACCTACAAGGTTTCAAAAACCTTGCAGGTCTAAAACTATCACCCATGGAACCAAAAGTACCCATTACCTTTGAAGGAAATAACTATGACTTAATGGCAGTGGCAGGAGTTATCCTGTCCGCAGGCATTTTATTGTCATGTGTGCCAGGCTTGTCTTGTCTATGGCCTTTTTTGCCAGGCATTTTAGGAATCATTGGCCTTGTTACGGCCGACCAAGCCGTTGACGCTAATCGAACTAAAAAACTTTCTTGGGTAGCTCTCGGCGTGAGTGGCCTATATCTTTTGTTTATCGTGGCAATGATTGGCCTTTATATCGCCTTTTTTGGCTTTGCCGTTGCCATGTCTAGTCAACAACCGTAACATATTATTTAGCCATTATAAGGTTCAAAACCTTATAATGGCTGGAAGTCAGATAATTTAAGGAGAATTTCAATGAGTACAACATTTATGACGGCCCCGCAATTGTTTTTCACGAGCGAGTCGGTAACGGAAGGCCATCCTGATAAGATGTGCGACCAAATTAGTGATGCGGTGTTAGATGCAATTTTGAAAACTGACCCGCGCGCCCGCGTTGCCTGTGAAACGGCGATTACCACGGGCTTGGTCTGCGTCATGGGTGAAATTACGACCAATACTTACGTAGACATTGCTGAAATTGCCCGCCAAACTATTAAGGGCATTGGCTATACTCGCGCCAAATATGGTTTTGATTATGAAACCTGCGGCGTAATTGTCAGTATTAAAGAGCAATCTAGCGACATTGCCATGGGCGTGAATGAAGCCCTTGAAGCCCGCGAAGGTCATAAAGTGGACGACCTGAACACGGGTGCAGGCGACCAGGGCATGATGATTGGTTTTGCTTGTAATGAAACGGAAGAATTGATGCCCTTAAGCATTTCGTTAGCGCACCGTCTCTGCCGCCAATTGTCCGATGTCCGCAAAACGGGCGAAATTGCCTATTTGCGGCCTGACGGCAAAAGCCAAGTGACGGTAGAATATGCTCAGGGCAAACCCAAACGAGTTGATGCGATTGTTATCTCCACGCAACACAGCCCCGAAGCCACCCAAGAGCAAATTCGCTCCGATGTGATTGAGCGCGTGATTCGCCCTGTTGTTCCCATTAATATGATTGATGATAATACCAAAATCTTTGTTAATCCTACAGGTCGTTTCGTCACGGGTGGCCCGATGGGTGATGCAGGGTTGACGGGACGCAAAATTATTGTGGATACTTACGGTGGGGTGGCGCGGCATGGTGGTGGCGCGTTTTCTGGGAAAGATGCCACAAAAGTTGACCGTTCTGCGGCCTACATGATGCGCTATGTGGCGAAAAATATCGTTGCGGGTGGCTTGGCTGACCGCGTAGAATTACAAGTAAGTTACGCCATTGGCGTGGCGCACCCATTATCCTTAAGCGTGGAAACGTTTGGTACAGGCAAAGTGAGTGATGATACGATTGTGGCGTTGGTGAAGAAACATTTCGACCTACGCCCCGCCGCCATTATCAAAGACCTCGATTTATTACGCCCGATTTATAAGCAAACCGCCGCCTACGGTCACTTTGGCCGCAATGATATTGATGTGCCGTGGGAAAAAACCGATAAAGCGGAACTGTTACGTAACGCTGCGGGGTTGTAAAGACCTACAAGGTTTTGAAAACCTGGCAGGTCTAAAATGGACTGTAATTAAAGCCTCTTTTGCTAAAAATGCAAGGGAGGCTTTTTGATTTTAGCATATTGTGATGATATGTTATAATCTTAGCTGATGGAAAGATAAGGGAGAAAATAATATGCGAGAGGGATTTGTAGAACGTAAAGGCAAATTGGCAGAGTTAGACCGTTCATTTGACCTTAAATTTTGGCAGGCTCAAACACCACAAATGCGTTTCCAAGCGACCTGGGAATTGATTGTTCACGCCTGGAAGGTTAAGGGATTTAATGTTCATCAACTCAGACTTGACCGAACTGTTGAGAATTTTCAACGACAATTGCGTTAAATATTTGGTTAGGCCATTCCAAGATTTAAAGCGTCCCAAATCTTGAGGAGTGATACACGCCCTCGTGTATCACTAGTTAGCACGAGGGCGTGCTAACTCCTCTCCTCTTTGGGAGGTTTATTTTCTTGGAACAGCCTTATTGGTGGTTTATAGACCTTACAGCCCTTGAAAAGTTGTGAGGTCTTTTTTAGAGGGTGTTTCTTAAATCGCCATGTCATTCTGAACGGAGCAAAGCGGAGTGAAGAATCCCTCAAGACTCTGCCAACCCAAGCGGTTTTCGGCCCCGATTAGCACACTTTTAGGCCAAGATTACAGGGATTCTTCGCTTCGCTCAGAATGACATGGCCGAAAAAGTATTTAAGAAACACGCTCTTAATATCACTCTGGCGGAAAAAGTTGCTCCATCATGCCAATGCCCTGCGCCGCGCACAGGTCACGCGCCTCAGAGGTGAAGCCACCTAGTGATAAAATGGCAGGCAAAATAATTTTATCTTGATGTAGCACGGCATAAACGGCCACCTTTTCCTGAAAATCCGCCACCACCGTCGCCCCAATCGGGGTCTGCCATTTCTTCACCTCCACCAACACCACCCGCCCGTCACTCGACTCCGCCACCACGTCCAACTCCATCATTTTGCCGTCAGTTCGTTGTAATATGACCCGCGTTTGCACGTTGACCATGTTCAAACGGGACGTAT
>JAIFLK010000178.1 GCA_020049115.1 Chloroflexota bacterium
GGGGGGGACTGAGGGGGGGATTTTGCCTTTTTGCGTAAGTCCTGCTTAACTACGGCCCCCAGGAAATGCGCTCATTCGTCCATGAGCGTTCTTGGCTGGCCCAAGGAGTTTTGCTGGGTAAATCAAACAATTTTTGCGGCGTTCCGCCCACTAATGGCACGGCCCAAGCCGCCCAGCCACCCTCACGGTCAGAGACAAAAGCCACCCAGCTACCATCAGGTGACAAGGTCGGTAGCCCATCATTCGCCCCAGGGTTGTTAGATAAATTAAGGACATGACCCCCATCTAAAGTCATCACATACACCTCCCAATTGCCCTCCCGCTGCGACATGAAGGCCACATGGTAGGCATGAGTATCGGTGGGAATGTCACTGGTATTATCGGTCAAGCGAGTGGGAATTGCCCCATCACCGCGCGACTTGGTCGCCCATGAGCCGACGGAGTAAATGCCACAACTCGCCCCCCCAACCCATGAATCACACCCCTGATAAATAATCATATCATTGCTGCCCCATACGGGGTGCTGCCCTTCAACCCGCCCCATTTGCCCCGCAGGAATAATCACGCCGAAGGCAGCCACATCATGACAGCGCGGGTCAGGTTCAAGGCTAGGTGGCAATAAACTACACTGCACTACCAAATGGGAATAGGCCCGTCCATTAGGGTCAATATCTAAGGCGGGGTTATCATAAACCACGCGGGTGCCGCTAAGGTCATAAAAGGGATGTCCATCCAAGGGGTTATCGCTCACGCGGCGGTCGCTTTTAGTTGCAAAATCATATTCCATAATATTCGCTACCGCATCCCCATCGCGATTGAACAACATGCGCTGACCATCAGGGCTAAAATGAGGCTGACGGGCGCGCGGCACTAAATCACTTTCCCACCCATAACCGAAACGAACTGTAAACACATGCACATTGTAAAAACCTTGCCCATCGTCCAGGGGAATGGCTATTTTGCCATTGGCATCAATAATGGACGGATTAGGATTAGGCCGCAAAAACTCGGTTTGGGGTAACGGCTCAAGGGGCAATGGCGGCAGAGCATCCATATTTTGTACCGCAGTAGGTATGGGGGTAGCCGTTGGCGACGGTGGCGTGGGAATAATCACCGTTGGATTGGTTATGGCTGCGCTATTTACCATCGGCATGGACGTGGCGGTTGGGGTAACAGTTGGGCGAGTTTTCGTAATAAGTTGGGTGGGGGTGACGGTGGGCGTGGGCGTGATGACGGCTTTATTTTGTCGTTGCCAGGTGAGTTCGGGCGCGGCATATAAATTGGAACGCCCCAGGGAACGATGAATTTCTAAGGCTAAAATATTATCACCTTCACTCAATTTAGGGATAAAATCAGTCAGGTCAATCCGTTCTACGAGGCCACCCTCACGGTCAGTGGCCGCGCTATTAAAGGAAAGCAACGTGCCAGGGCTTTTCAGCCCCCGCCGCGCCACTTCCTGCCCATTAAGATAAGCTACAAATCCGTCTTCGTAATCAATTTTTAATATCAGGCGAATGAGATTTGATACTTTTTGCACCGTAAAATGATGCCGCATGTAAAAAGAATTAAAGTCAGTTCGAGGCGCAGGCGGGTTAGGTGGGGTATGGGCGGGCTGCTCCATCTGAGTGGTGTTCGGTTGTTGCCCCGCCGTCAGCCCCAAACTTAAATCCGTCTTGAACTCCATATCCCCATAGCCCAACGTGGTGCGCCCCGTGGCCCAGGGGCTATCATCAAAGGCCAACGCCGCCCAATCACTCGGCGGTTGAGACCAGCCTGGCTGATATTGCCACTCGTCGCCTAATAAAATGAACTGCTCCTCATTAGGCTTAGGCCGAAGGGTTGGTGTGGGGGTGATAGTGGGGCGATTTTTATTGATGGGCTTGGCTTCACTGGTCATGGCCGCTGTCGGCTTAAGCGAAATGACAATAACGGGCTGACCTTTGAGGGCTTCATCAATGAGGGCCGCTAGACCGCTCGTTTCCTCGCCCCGATATTGGGTAAGGCGTAAATCAGGCAGTTCAGGCACACGTTCACTAGGTGGGTCAGGGGTATATTCTTTTGTATCATTTCGCAATAGGGCCGACCAGCAAAATTGTTTATTATCCCTAAGCAAAATGTATGGTAAGTCAATGGTCAGCAACGGCCCATTAATTTCATAAGATAACAACATGGTCGTGGAACTATCCCAATCATTTTTCTGACTGTTAAACGCCATGAAATCGGTTTTATTACTGAGGTTATTAAATCTGAGCCGATACTCCATACCCCGTCCATCACGCTGAAAACCCGTATCGACACGGCAATCATTGTCAATGAAAAATTGATAAACGAGGGGGTCAGTAGGTCTCATCGCCCCCACCATGTTAAAACTCAATTGAACCGATGCACCTTTATCTTGCAACTTCAAACTCGTCAAGTCATAGTTAGATAATGGCACATCCCCCACCATGTCCGCCACCGCAAATTGTGGTACACGAGGCATCACCTTAAGGTCGCCCGTGGTAAAATTTTCTTCGGCGACAATCCACTCGCCCACCCCACGCCCAGCATTTTTCCATGAAACCCAAGCATGGGTCGTCAAAAGTTGATTATCAGGCAGCCCCGCCGTGGAAACCTTAAAACGTAGTGGCTCTAAAATGGTTTCCTTGGGCATTTCGGAGGCCAGAAAATAGACCACCTGCCCGTCAAAAGTATGACCAAATTGGGGCGGGTTTTCGGCGGAGATAAATTTCATCCCCGTTGGCAAAGCCACATTCACCCGTAAATCCCACATGCGTAAGGCACTGAAACTTTGGGGATAAAGACTGTAAGTAATGGTATCATCAGAGTTAACCGTCGCCATGAAGCCGACATAAATGGGCAATTGCGGGCGGTCCCAACCTAACGGCGTTTTGGTAATATCAAACTCAACGGGTGGCATGGTATAACTGTTAGCATGCTGCCCCTTCCAAGTTATTTCAACTTGGGAAGTGAAAACCGTTTGTTTCAAGTCAATGGGTTCAATGGTGAAAACGGCCCCGCGCAGAGGTTTGTGGAACACGGAGGTGAAAAAGAGGACATTTTGACCATCAAATTGCACCGTCGTAGTGGCGGGAGCCTCGCCAGAAACATAACGGCTGCCCATGGGCAAGGTGAATCTAATTGTTACATCCACCAAATCCCACTCCACCAAACTAGAGAGGCGCAAATCATACGTAATCTTACCATCTTGGTAGGTAGGGGTTATTTTGAGGAAAAAGGGTGGGTTTGGCTCATCCGCGCGCGTGGTGGCGGAAGTTATCAGGTTAACGCAAAAAGTGAGTATAAATAATAGCAATAGGCGATACAGTTGGCTTTTCATGGGCGATTTTTCCAGATACAGTATGTCAAGATTTAGCACCCTCACCCCAGCCCTCTCCCAAAGGCGAGGGAGTCGTTTGTCTCCCCTCTCCTCGTGGGAGAGGGGCGGGGGCGAGGGTGATTTAGTTGTTGTACCCAAATCTTGATATGCTGAGTATATAACGAAATTCAAGTATACACTCACATTGTATGGAGTCAACCCATTTAGGCTAGATTACTTATTCATGGTAAAATCATTTTAAAGCTGTCCAGAAAAGTTTTTGCCAAAACCTCACAGGTCTCAAAGACCTGTGAGGTTTAAACATAGTCAAAATTTAGCTGGATTGCTTTTAGGTGATGGTGATGGAGTCCAAAGCCATAAGCTTTGAGCAGTGGAACAAAGCCTACGGCTTTGGACTCCGTATCCCCCAATTATTTACAGGTGGAGAAATAGTGTTGCCAATTCTCAAGCCTAGTGCTAAGATAGTGTGTGGCTGCTTAGGCGGTTTTAGCCTTGGAGCAAGCAGCAAGGAGAAAAGAAACTCTTGGCTTCTATAAATGACAATTTTACCACCCAATTGATGAGCGATATGTCACCTGATTTATTAGATTTTATTAAGAACAAAATTAATTCGTTTATCAAATGGGATTTGGTAAAATTTTTCTATCAAAACCCGAATACCACCGATACCGCCGAAAACATTGCTAAATATATTGGTCGAAATGAAGAATCGGTGCAGTCTGAACTTGAGACACTAGTAGATAATAAAGTGTTATTTAGGGCTTTATTAGGCCAAACTATCGTTTATAGTTTGGCTAATGATAAAACAACCCGCGCCTTAATTGAGCAGTTTATCCAAGCCTGTGGCGATAGACATTTTCGGATTAAAGCGGTATATCATATCTTGCGAGGTCGAGGTTGAAAAGCCGAGGAGAGCATAATGAGTATTGAACGGGTTAAAACGGGAATTAAAGGGCTTGATGAAATGTTACGAGGAGGTTTCCTCCCTGAAACGGCGAACATGGTTGAAGGCGCGCCAGGCACAGGCAAAACAACTTTAGGGATGCAGTTTATCCACCATGGGATTCAGTTAGGTGAACCTGGCCTGATTATCACGTTTGAACAATTTCCAGAGCAGTTTTATCATAATGCTATGGCTTTTGGCTGGAATTTTGCCGAGTTGGAGAAACAAGGGTTACTTAAAATTGTGATGACTAGCCCCGAAGTCAGCCGTTTAGATATAGAAAGCATTGATGGCATGGTGGAAAAAACTATACGGGAAATGGGGATTCAACGGGTTATGGTGGATAGCATGAGCCATTTCAGCCGCCTCAGTCAAGACCCCGTAGAGTTACGCAGTTTAGAATTTAGTTTTATTAACGCCTTCAAACGGTATGGCATTACCTCTATTCTCACGCATGAAAGCCCCATCTTTATGGGTGAATCAGCCTCAAACAGCGTTATTAGTTTCCTCGTAGATTCTTACATCATCTTGCGTTATGTCGAGTTCGAGTCGATGATTCATAAAGCCTTGTTAGTTCTAAAAATGCGCGGCAGTGACCATGCCAAAGACATTCGCCAATACAACATCACCCAGCAAGGGATTGAGGTACAGGCGAAGTTTGAGGGGCGTGAAGGTATCTTAAGCGGACACCCCCGCCGTATGGCAAACTCTTTTGTGGAAGCCTTTGTTAAACGTTAGTCATTATATCAAGCCTTTATAAGGTTTGTAACCTTATAAAGGCTATGCCGCCCAAAAATTCATGGATTCTGTTAATACCATCCTCACAATTTATATTTGGGTTATTGTTGGTATTCATCTCTTTTTTTTATTGGCGATTGCTCGGTTTTATGAAAATAAAGCCAATCAACGCACTTATTACCAACTATTTTTACTGCCAGCAATGTTGCTCTTATTGGCAGCATTTCGTTATGCCTTCATTTCTGCCCTGGTAGGGGATTGGTGGGGTGATATTTTACGCTTCTTAGGCGGTCTCTTGTTAATTATTTTTGGCCTCCTATTACTCCAACTCATGACGGGGAGTCGCCCATGACCTTTATTTTGGCTCTCTTAGGCACTCTAGGAACATTATCTTTAGTTTCAATGGTTTTTATCTTAGCGCAATTATCTGAACGCTTTGGGTCGGTGATAAAAATGTCGCCACTATATCGCGGCTATTATGTCGCCATGCTCTTCCTTTTTATGAGTTGGCTAACCCACGCGGTTGTCGCAGGAGCAACAATGGAGCCAGCCCAAGCCCCCGCCATGATTAATCAACCCTGGTTTTTATTTGTCACCTACCACCTCCCTTTAGCCATTGGAGTCACCATTAGTTTGGTGGTCACTTGGCTTTATTGGAGTTGGTTGGTCACTGAGAAATAAACCGCAATACTTACACCTACAACTTTTCAGGAAACAAAGCCAGCCTTTATAAGGTTTTGAACCTTATAAAGGCTTATAAAGTCTGACTCGATAAAATAAGTAGTGGATTGTTCATTTAGTTTTTAGTATATGGTCAGACAGGAATGTCTGACCTACCAACGGTGGAACAGACATTCCTGTCTGTTCGG
>JAIFLK010000147.1 GCA_020049115.1 Chloroflexota bacterium
GCCTGATATAAATTGGTCTGGTCAGGCGATAAATCACTGAGTGAATGAATTATTTTTGGTTCGGTCATTTTTACTCCCTTAGCAAAATAGCGAAAAACTCTGGCAAATTATAACACAGTTCTAAAGGACTCTACAAACAGTTTGACGGTGAGGTTCAAAAGCGGCCCAGATAATTATCCCACCGTAATTTGGATTTGGCGTTGCTTCATGCCGTCCCAAATGCGATAGCGCACATCGCTGGCAATTTCCCCCAAACGGGTCGGGTCATTCGTCCAAGCAGCGAGGATAAAAACCAGGCTCTTGCCAAAATCAGCAAACTCCACCGTTGGCTGTGGGTCATGTAATATACTGGGATGTTGCGCCGCTTCCAATAACACCTGTTCCACCTCACGCGGATTCGCTTCATAGCTCACCCCAACCTTAATACTCAGTTGGGTGAGAGGCGTGTCCCGTGATAAATTTGTTACAATATCGGACAAAAAGAGCGAGTTAGGAATAGTCACTTCTTGATTTTCAGCCGTTCTCACCACCGTCCGCCGCACCCCAATGGTATGGACTACGCCGACTTTACCGCCCAAATTAATCACATCGCCAGGGCCAATGGATTGCTCAAACATGATGATAAAGCCACTGACAAAGTTACTGACAATTTGTTGCAAACCGAAACCCAAACCAATAGACAAACCACCCGCAATCACCGTCAGGGTGGCGAAATCTAGGCCAATCACACTTAAGCCTAAGAGCGCGCCGATAAAAATAATGGTGTAGCCTATCAGGGTAGAAATGGCATGGGTCAGCGCGGGCGAGGCTTCGGCTTGGGGCAGGAAAATATCCTCCATAAATTGCCAAGCCAAGCGCGCCAGAAAGAAAAAGATGACCATCACGCCCAGCCCTAAAAAGAGTGAGCCAACGGAAACATCTTGCTCAAAACTGGGCGGGGTGAGGCGAAAATTAAGCACTCTTTCTTGCAAGCCCACCGTCGAGAGAAACACAAATAACAGAATTAGCGGCAATAAAATCTGCCGACTCCAGACGCGGGCGGCGGCGGCTGAAAGGTTCAGTTCTAGGCAGGCATGAATGAATTGATACCCCAGCCACAGGCCGATAATTAGCACCGCCGAGTGCGCCAAAAAGTCATGCGGCCAACCCAGCGGCTGCATAATGAGCCGCACCGTCAGCCAATTTAAGCCGCCCACAATTAGCGGCCATAATAGCTTATCCAAAATGACTAAAACTTGCCCCGCCAACGGGGTTCGCAGACGCTTTTTAAGGGCCTCAAAAGGTCGCCACAAAAATAGCTTGATGAGCCAGCCGAGTCCAATGGCAACGGCAAAGATGACGAGTTGGCTTAAAAATGCGAGCGAAAAAAGGTTCGTGTTAAAGGTCATAGTTAGCCTCAGTTTGAAAATGTATCTAACGAAATATTACTATATGTAAATAATGCAGGGATTTCATTCGGAGTCCGTAATCATTTACGGACAGCCTGCAAAGAATTGCGGACTCCTGACGCAAAGCTAAAGCGTTGCGACTCCAATCTAAACCCACACCGCTAAAATCTGTTTGCCATGAACCGCAATGGGTTCTTCTTTATACTGCTTATGCTTGTTAAAATCAAAAATAAGCAAATAGCCCTCTGACAAACCATATAAGTCCAAGTAATTGCTTAATTGTTGCAACCCCGCTTGGTGGGCTTCCTCACCATACCAGATTTTTAGCTCCAGGACATACCGTTTATTGCGATAGGTTATCACAATATCCATGCGCCGTTCATCGCCCACATTTGGTTCTTTGAAGTCAAACCCCTTGCCATTAAGAATCGGTCTGAGGAAGGACAAGAACAATAACCGCCCCTCTCGTTCCAAAAATTTCGCGTCCTGTTGAGCATAGTTTTCTTTCATAAAGGCTTGAAATTTTTGTAAGATAACAGGTAAATTCAGCCCGTCAGAGTTGTAGAACCCTGGTTGTAAGGATAATAAAGGCTCTGATTCCTTGATTAAATAGTTGGTCATCATGTAAGCATAAATACACTGCTCAAAAATCCGATTGTGAATTTGGCAGCTTCCATCAGGCGCAGGGCTGAAAATACCATATAGGTAGCCCAAATTGACGAGGGGAGCTTTGGCATTAAAGGGATATTTTTTGCCATTCATGATAATGTCAAAGACCATCTCATAAAGTTCACGGTTATTTTCGAGATTTTTGGTCAGGCTATCAAACAACGTGGTGGTGTAACTTTCATCAACAATCAGCTTAAAGGCCGCTTCCACGTCATCTACCGTCCAGGTGGGGTCGGTTCGTAAAGGGATAATATCCTCGTCAATAAATTTACATAACTTACTAACTAGATAAGGATAACCCGCAGTATAGTAATATAACTTATCGGCAATAGCCGCAATATCAGGCTGAATCCTCTTATCATGGCTATAATCTTGTAACATGGTGGCGATTTCAGTAGCGGAAAAACTTAAATCCACCCTGAAATCAATGGCGATATTCCAGGGGCTGTTATATTTTTGTTCAGCATCAGGGCGAATTTTCGCTTTAAGACTTTTAACATCATGCACCCCTGCCAGTACCACCGATTGAAAAGTGTCATCTTTGCCGTCATTGCGCTGGAGATATTTATTACGCAACATAGCAAGAAAATCTAAAAACAATTGATTATTGCTACTCTTATCCACTTCATCAATTAACAAGACCATCGGTTTAGTCGGCATGGTCTGGTTAAGTTTGGTAATTAAACGTGATAAAACGTTCAGATTAGTTACCACAGGAATTTGTTGCTCAATCAATTGCACCAATTCAGGCAGTTTTAAGTAATTCATGCAGTTTTAAGTAATCAAATTCATGCGCCAAAATATCCAAAAAAGTCGCGATAAACCTATCTTGATATTGATAGGTTTCGCTATCAATGCCCTCAAAGCTAATGCTCAAGGCCAGATAATCGCCCCGTTGATTTAACTGTCTTGCGAGTTGTGACAGCGTGGTGGTTTTGCCAAATTGACGCGGCCGATTGATGGTGAAATATTTGCCCTTCGCCACCAATTCGCTAATTTTTTCTATTTTGGCGGATATATCCACCATGTAATGTCGGTGTGGGACACACAGCCCCGTGTCGTTAAATTCTTTTTGCATGATGATTTTAACCTCTATGGGAGTGCAAACCTTCAGGTTTGCCTCGCAAATTATAGTAGCGCATCGTCTCAGTATATCAAGATTTGGGTACAATAACTTAATACCCTCACCCCAGCCCTCTCCCAAAGGGCGAGGGAGTCAAAATTCCCCCTCGCCCTTTGGGAGAGGGCTGGGGTGAGGGTGATTCATGCTGCCATTTTACTTGGCTAAGGCTATTTTAGCAATGTGATTTGATACTATCCATTAAGTGTGGCATAATGGGCAACGTTAAAGTTAACCTTAACTTTGATAAGTTTAACGGCAAAGTCCCTCACGGAGAGTTATTTATGGAAACAGAAAACGAATATAAACAGGCTTCAATTAAAACGGCAAGTAACCTTAAAACAATTGCTCATTCTATGATGATGAGTAATTTATCGAAATTATCTTTGCCCGAAGTGGATGCGGTGGTTGACCAAATTGCCCAAGTTGTCCCCGCGGGAAACATCCCAGGGGTGATTCTTAGCGGTTTGTCTCGCTTGACCGAGCGACGATTGCCGACCCAGACCGTTAAGCGAGATGTCAATTTGATGTTCAAAGGGGTGCGGCAGGTGCTTGATAAGACGATTTATGGCACGCTGTTTGCGGGGCCTGCGGCGGTGATTTGGGGCTATCAAAATTTGCTCAAGTTGGCAGGCAAGGATATTGATGACTCCTTTCCCGAAGGAACGTGGCAATTTTATGTGGATTATGCTTTGCGTGAGGATACGGCCCGCCATGTTAACGAGTCGCATGGGTTTTACACCATGCTCAATAGATACCACATCCAATTGAGCGAGGCCGACCAAATTACCGCGTGGGTCATGGCTGCCGTGCATTGTTTGCATCAATATCAGCAACTTTTGGAAAATGAATGGCGTGAGCGCACCTATACCTATTTATTGCGTGGTATAACGGAAACTGAGCCAGATGCGGCGCGCTATGCCGCTATTTATCGTCATTGGGAGAGGGAACGCCCTTATAATCGTGGCGCAGATGCGACTGGATATGAAACTTATCCCCTTTATCGGAAACGCAAATTTAATGAATTTATCGCCCCAGCCATTCAAGGGTTGCGGCCTGAGTTGCGGCAAGGGTTACAGGAACTTATTCAGGCGGCGGAAGAAATCAGGCTGCCCGCCTATCAAAAGCAGATGTCAATTTTGGCCTATCTTGACCCTGATGCCAATGGCGAAACGCGCACGCCTATTTCATTAAAGCAAGCCCAGGTGGGGCTAATTTATCGGGGCCGTTATTATTTGATACCTATTTGCGCGCCACAGAGCGAACAGCCCATAGATGTGACCGCCGTGCGCGCCCAAGTTGCGGCCATGTTGACGGCTTCGGCGCAGGCGCGGCCTACGGAATTGAGCCTGATTGCCCGCACGAAACGCGCTGAATGGGCTAATTTGCGTAAGAAAATGAACCCTGAATTATTGAAAGATTTGGATATGTTGCGCCTAGCCCCGATTTTGCTCAATTGCGACCACCGTCCACGTAATCTACCGTTAGCCGAAATCCGCCAAACGGAGCGGGGCATTGGCGACCATGCGCTGACCATTTTGAATAGCGGCGAGACCATGCTCTTTGACCAATCCCATATTTTTTTTGATGGGGCGTGGGGGGCGATGTTAGCGGAGGTGATGACGAACGAAGCGTTATCATGGGCAGTTTATCTTAATCAATTGCCACCTAGCGCACAGGCGCAATCCCTGCCCCATGCCTTGAACCTTAAATTTCAACCCGCCGAATGGGAGTGGCTTAAGTCTGCCTCGCGGGTGATGTCGGAAGCGAGTGCGGAAACAGATGCGCTGAAAGTTAAGCCTATGTTGCGACTCCGCAAATTGTTCAAGCTGCGGAGTGACTTACTCCAGCTAACGGTGAATGACTTATTGTTACTCTATCGGGCTATCCATGCCGTCACCTATCAAGCTGACCCTAACCTACTCGCCAAATTAAAAGAGTTAACTTTATCGCCCACCACGCGCACCGCCGCCCTCAACGCGCTCCAAGCCATTCAGGAGTCGAGGTTGTTAAACCCCGTCATGGTCATTCCCGTAGATGCCAGTCAACGCTCGCCCCGTGACCGACTCTATCCCATGACCTTTGAAGTTCCCATGACCGACCTAGATTTTCTTAATCTTCATCAACAAACGGTGGCCGCGCTCATGGCCTATAAAGGTGGCGGGGGAGACCGTACGACGCTTTATGTCGAATTTGACCGATTACAACGGCGTTATTTATCTACATTGGCGGGGTTTGGGGCAGTATTAAGCAAGGTTAAAGAGGTGGCTCTTTCGGGTGAAAGTGCCAGTGTTGGCTCTATCAGAATGTTAGCCAATATTCCCACGCCGTTACAACGCATGTTAGATGCCATTCCTGGCCGTATTGATTTGCTCAATGACCTGATTAAAGGGCGGGAGGTATTTTCAAATGTGGGGGTGGTAGTGCCATCTAGCACCTTAACGCGCTTCACCACTGCCAAAGATGACAATGACAAAAAGACCTTAGCGTGGGGCGTTATCACCGATGCCAATGGGGTGATGCGGCTCTCTTTGCGTGATTTTCGTCCCCATGTGGCGATGTTGGAGCTAGTCGGGCAAAAAGAGGTCGCTAATGAAATAGCGCAAGATTATCTTAATAGTTATGTCAATGGCCTGAATGATTACATTCTGGCACTCATGCAAATCACCGAATCGAGTCGCGAAACTCGCTTGGGCAAAAGGGGCGAGGAGTAACCGTTTCAGGAGTGGCAACGCTTTAGCTTTGCCCCAGCCATTAGGCAAAGCTAAAGCGTTGCCACTCCTGTTTATCTAAACCCACACCGCTAAAATCTGTTTGCCATGAACGGCAAGGGGTTCTTCTTTATATTGCTTATTTTTGTTAAAATCGAAAATCAGCAGATAGCCCTCTGACAAACCATATAAGTCAAGGTAATTGCTCAATTGTTGCAACCCCGTTTGATGCGCTTCCTCACCATACCAAATTTTTAGCTCAAGAACATACCGTTTATCACGGTAAGTTATCACAATATCCATGCGCCGTTCATCACCCACATTCGGTTCTTTGAAGTCAAACCCCTTGCCATTGAGAATCGGTCTGAGGAAGGAGAGGAACAATAACCGCCCTTCCCGTTCCAAAAATTTCGCGTCCCGTTGAG
>JAIFLK010000018.1:0-1598 GCA_020049115.1 Chloroflexota bacterium
AATTTAGCAGGTGAAGGAGCTTTTCCCTTTTTAGTGGATGAAAATCGGCTTTATTTAGCGGGCGGGGCGCAAACTGAGAACTATTTTCAGCCCCTCAGCCTTTCAAATATTAAGCAAAATTCAAGCCAACCTATCACCTCGCCTCGATTTTTTACCTCAGCTGAATTATCGGCTGACCATAGCTCCTATCGCCTGGCCGTTATCTCGTTAAAATCTCGCCCCTGGTTAGTGCTGTTTGCTCAACCTGAAACCACCTTTTTAGCTCCCATTCAGGCTCAAAATCGGCTCACTTTGTCTTTAATCATGGTTTTAGTGGCGATAGTGACGGTGATGGCGGTGGTCATAGGGCAATATTTAGCTCGCCCATTGATTCATTTAACGCAACAGGTAACTGAATTTACCCAGGGCCAACTTGAGGTGCGCGCCCAAGTGACTTCGCAAGATGAACGGGGAATTTTAGCCGCAAGTTTTAACCTCATGGCCGAGCAGGTGGGTAATTTACTGAAACAATCGACCCAATATGCCCAAGAATTGGAGCAATATCGTGACCAATTGGAGTTGTTGGTGGCGAAGCGAACCTCGGAATTGGTGCAGGCGCGGGATACGGCGGAGAAGGCCAGCCAAGCCAAAAGTACCTTTTTAGCCAATGTGAGCCATGAGTTACGAACTCCCTTGACTTCGATTTTGGGTTTTACCAAGATGATTCAGCGACGGCTTGATGAAAAAATCTTTCCCCTTATTACAACTGATGATGTTAAAGTGAGGCGGGCGCAAGAGCAAATCAGCCAAAATATTACGATTATTATCATGGAAGGGGGAAGATTGACCCAATTGATTAATGAGGTGTTAGATTTAGCCAAAATTGAGGCGGCTCAAATTGGTTGGCAACACCAAATTTGTCAAGTTGAGGAGATTGTGCAACGGGCGGTGGCAGCAACGACGGCTTTATTTATCGATAAGCCGCTTGAATTGGTGGTCAATATACCGCCTGATTTGCCGACCATTCAAGGGGATTTTAATCGGCTCATTCAAGTGATGATTAATTTGTTGTCCAATGCCGTTAAGTTTACGTCACAAGGCCACATCATCTGCCAAGTGGAATGGTCGGGTGGTCATGAGCTAATTATTCAGGTGGCGGATACGGGCCTGGGTATTGCTCCCGAAGACCAAGTGAAGATATTTGAGAAATTTGAGCAAGTGGGCGATACCTTAACCGATAAACCGCATGGCACAGGGCTAGGGTTATCTATTTGTAAGGAGATTGTTACTCATCATGGTGGGCGTATTTGGGTGGAAAGTGAGGTTGGGCAAGGCAGCCGCTTTTTTTTCACCCTGCCTTGCTAATGTGTAGCCTTTAGTCAGCAGATGACTGCTATACTCAGTATTTCAAGATTTGTCACCCTCACCCCTGCCCTCTCCCAAAGGGAGAGGGAGTATCTTGTCTCCCCTCGCCCTTTGGGAGAGGGCAGGGGTGAGGGGGCTTTAGTTATTGCACCCAAATCTTGATATACTGATACTGCGTTTTATTTGAGAGTTACACTTTTGCTATGACTGGCAGGAGTCCGCAATCCTTTGCGGACAGCCCGCAAATAATTGCG
>JAIFLK010000018.1:1614-15376 GCA_020049115.1 Chloroflexota bacterium
TGGCAGGAGTCCGCAATCCTTTGCGGACAGCCCGCAAATAATTGCGGACTCCTGCGCCGAAAGTGTAGTTTTCATTTGATATGCAGTATAACACTTGGGCGTAAATAAGTGTGTAGTCCGCCCAGCCCTTATAAGGTTTTGAACCTTATAAGGGCTTGCACCTTATTTCTGCCTAGCTGTACTATACTCAGTATATCAAGATTTGAGTGCAACTACTAAATCACCCTCACCCCCCGCCCCTCTCCCTTTGGGAGAGGGGAGACAAGAGACTCCCTCGCCCTTTGGGAGAGGGCTGGGGTGAGGGTGACAAATCTTGAAATACTGATACTGCGAGAGGGCATAAACTGGAGTGTCAAAATTTCATTTTGACAGCGAAAATGAAATTTTCGCACTCCTGAAAAGTTTAATTCATGCCGTCAAAATTTCATTTTGACAGCGAAAATGAAATTTTCGCACTCCTGAAAAGTTTAATTCATGCCCTCGCGCAGTATAGTCATCTGCTGACTCCCCCCAAAATGTTGCCACCTGTAAATAATACGGTGATGGTCTGGTCAGACAAGAATGTCTGACCTACCTGATGCAAAGGTAGAACAGACATTCCTGTCTGTTCCAAAGGTATATCACCTAAAAATTTACAGGTGGAAATGTTGAAATACTGAGTCTAACAAAATTATTACAATCGGTCTATTATCAAAGGAGAGGTAACAATGAAGCAGGTGCAAAAAGGAATCTATTTACGTTTACTATTGGTTATAATTACATTGCTGTTCGCGTTCACCCAAGCCCAAGCCGATAGCCCTAAAAACCCACGCATTGTCGGCGGACGGGAAGCCACGCCAGGGGCTTGGCCGTGGCAGGCATCCCTTAACATTGGTTGTGGCGGGTCGTTGATTGCGACTGAATGGGTGTTGACGGCGGCGCATTGTTTGGTTGATGACCAAAATAATCCCACGCCCGCGAATGAGGTAACGGTCACGTTAGGAGCGCATAATATCAACATTAATGAGCCTTCGCAGCAAACAATCAATGCGGCACAAATTTTTGTGCATGAACTTTACGGCAGTGATAATGACGTTGCGCTGATTAAATTAACCCACCCCGCGACCTTGAATGAACGCGTGAAAACAGTTAGTTTAGTTACGCTGAATGAAGAACCCTCGCTGGCTGGCGTGGGCATCCTGGGAACGGTGACGGGCTGGGGAGATACGGCTGATGGTGGCATGTCATCGGATGTATTAAAACAGGTAACGATAGCGATTGTTTCCAATCAAACCTGCAATAATGTGTATGGCGGAATTACTCCCAATATGATTTGCGCGGGTGGCAAGGCGCAAGGCGGTGAGGATTCATGCCAGGGCGATAGTGGTGGCCCGTATGTTGTGCCTACGGGAGGCAGTTATAAACAAGCGGGGATTGTAAGTTTTGGTGACGGCTGTGGGCTACCCAATGTGCCAGGTGTATATACGCGAGTATCCCATTATATCGGTTGGATTACGAGCAAAACAGGCGGGCTGCAACCCACGCCTACTGCTACGGCAACCCCTCAGCCCACAAAGTCCCCCACGCCTATCGCCACCCATGTGCCAGGTGAAAATTATTATATTTTCTTACCCATAATTATCAAATCAGAGGACATCCCCGCCGCGAAGTAATCCCAATTGCCAAGTCCCTAAAATTAGGTATACTCTAATGCTACAATTTAACTAAATTACTACAGTGGCCGCATTATCATAAGGAGAGTGTAAGATGAAGCACATGCAAAAAACAGGGTATTTACTTTTAATACTCATCGCAGTAACCCTAGTCTTAACCATTACTCAAGCGCAAGCCGATAGCCCGAAAGACCCCCGCATTGTCGGCGGGCAAGAAGCCGTGCCAGGGACGTGGCCCTGGCAAGCCATGATTGCTCCTGGGCAGTCTCTCTGTGGCGGGTCATTGATTGCCACCGAATGGGTTTTGACGGCGGCCCATTGTTTTTTTGAGGGACAAACCCCTATTCCAGCCAACCAAGTGAACGTTACTTTAGGCGCACACAACATTAGTGTTGATGAGCCTTCCCAACAAAAAATAGCTGCTGCACAAGTTTTTGTCCATGAGAATTATAGTGCTACCACCAATGATAATGACATCGCGCTTATCCATTTAGCCACAGCTGCAACGCTCAATGACCGCGTGAAACTCGTCAGCTTGATTACAGCAAATAACGAAGCCACCCTCGCGGCCGTTGGTACGAAGGGAACCGTGACGGGCTGGGGCAATACTTCGGATGGGGGCGCGTCATCCGATGTGCTAAAACAGGTGAGTTTAGCCATTGTCTCTGCCCAAACCTGTAGTCAGTTTAATACAATTACTGACAACATGCTGTGCGCGGGTGGCACGGTCCAAGGCGGTGAGGATTCATGCCAGGGTGATAGTGGCGGGCCATATGTTGTGCCTGATGGCGCAGGGGGATATAAACAGGCTGGCGTGGTGAGTTTTGGCGATGGTTGTGCTAAACCCAATGTGCCAGGCGTGTATGCGCGGGTGTCCCGTTATATTGATTGGATTAATGGCAAAACAGGTGGGGTGAGTCAACTTACCCCAACCGCGACGACTATGCCAGGCGAACCAACCGCGACTACCATGCCTACGGCGACTCATGTGCCAGGAACAAATTATTACACCTATTTGCCCATTCTCATTAAAGCAGACGGCAACACCACTGAACCTACCGCCATATCTGTCATTGAGCCAACGGCCACTACGCCTAGCACCGAACCTACAGCAACTGCTACCACGCCTAGCACTGAACCTACACCTACAGCCACCCAACCAAGTAGCGGTGGGCTGGCCGCGGATTTAGGCTTTAGACCCAACCCCAATGGGTACAATTTTGCTAATTGGGGTAAAGAGCCACCGTCTACTGGACAAGAACTCAATGCAGCTGATTTAATTAGCATGTTTGGGCGGGATAAAGTTTGTGCTAATGACCAGGGTGATTGTGCTTTAACTGCGGCAGCCCGTAAATGGCGAGCTGAATGGTTGGAATCAGCGCAAGGCGGCCATTGTTATGGCATGGCTGCGGCCAGTTTACGCTTCTATAAAGGTATGGCCTCACCAGGAACTTTGGGGGGCGCAACAACCTTTGATTTGCCAAATAATGAGGCCGTCCGCGCCGACATTATGCGTTATTTCAGTACCCAGGGCTTAACTAAAGTGGGTGATAACAGTACAGGTTTTATTGGGCCTAATAGTTGGCCGCGTGAACCTAAAACCCCCACAGAAATATTGACTATTTTGAGCAACGGATTGAAAAACGGTACTGCTTATGTAATGGTCTTTTTCCAAGAGGGTGTTGGTGGCCATGCCACCACGCCATATGCGATTGAAGATAAAGGGAATGGTATTTATTGGATTAACCAATATGACAATAATCACCCCAATAAAACCACTTCCATGGTGATTGATACCAATAAAAATACGTGGCAATATGATTTGGCGGGCTTGAACCCTAACGAACCTCAAAGCCCCTGGTCAGGGACTGCCAACAGTAATACGCTAGGGTTACGCCCCATTGCCCTCCATACTGAGGGGACGTGGAATTGTAGTTTCTGTCAACAAGCCGCAGGCCGCCAGAATAACACGCCCATGGTTAAGTTTACCTTCACGGGTGAGGGAAACCTGCTGGTCATTAACGACCAGGGCAAGAAGATAGGCTATGATTTTGACAGCCAAAAAGAGGTCAACGAAATTAGCCAATCACAAAGCATCGAGATGGCGGGGGGCTTAAAAGAGGATTTGCCTCCTATCCTAAGTTTACCATTTCAGGCCAATAATGCCCCGTACCAAGCGATTATTGGTAGCAGTAAACAAGCTGAAATCAATGGCGATTTAACAATGGAGGGGCCAGGGTATGTTGTTGGCTTTGATGGGATTAGGTTAGACCCAGGCGAAAAATTAAAAATGGGCATTAGCCCAAATGGACAACTCATTACTTATCAGGCGGGTCAAGATGGCGAAACACCCCACATGTTCATTGCGGTTGACCCTGACCCTAGTGGGGCAAGTTATATTTTTGATGCTGGTGGTATCACCATTGAAGGTGGGAAAACTGTCACGGTGACGCTTGATTTAGCCAAAGGTAGCCTTCATTTTGAGGATGATGACGGCAATGCCGATACCTACCAACTTGAAGTGACTCGGATTAATGCTGATGGCTCTGAGGAATATTATGTCAATAATGACATCAGCTTAGACGGTGATGACGAAGGCGAACTCGATTTTGGCAATTGGGATGGCAGTGGGAACATGAACTTTGATATTGAGGGCAATTCCATCAATTACAACAATGAAGAAGTGGAATTAGTGCTACGTACCACTGGTCAAGGTGAGGTTTATGTGAGTGAGGACGCACCCTATTTACCGAACCAAAAGGTTACATTATATCCCGTGGCGGAGGATGGCTGGCTGTTTAGTGGTTGGAGTGGCGACGAGAGTGGTGAGGCTGACCCGTTAGAGGTGACGCTGAATACGGCTAAAAACATTACGGCGATTTTTGTGCAGCAATAAGTAAGGGTTTTAGCTAATAAAAAAAGGGGGTGAAACCGTCATGGTTTCACCCCCTTTTTATTACAATTTCTGCTCAATAAACTCGCGCACCGCATTAAGATTTGCCTCAACCTTAATCGGCGGATTGGGATATTTGGCGTTCGGCCATGCCCCAGTATGATAATCTACCGTATTGGCCGAATCTTTCATCAAATTACCTGTTAAAATTCCGACCACCATTTCATGAGGCTTAATGATGCCCTCAGCCAAGAGGCGGCGCGTCCCCGCAACGGCAGCGGCGGAGGCAGGTTCACAGCCAATGCCCACACCGTCAATCATGGCCTTCGCGTCCATAATTTCCTCATCGGTGACGCTGCTCACTACGCCATTCGTCCACTCTAGGGCGCGAATGGCGCGCGGGTAGCTGACAGGGTTGCCAATACTTATCGCCGTTGCCACCGTATTAGCTTTCATGCTCTTACGTTCAGCAAAATTAAGCTGATAACTTTGATAAAAAGGACTCGCGCCCGCCGCTTGAATGGCCGCTAAACGGGGGATTTTATTGATTAAGCCGAGTTGTTGCGCTTCATATAACGCCTTGCCAAACGCGGCGGTATTGCCCAAGTTCCCCGCAGGTAAGACAATCCAATCAGGCGGTTGCCACCGAAAGCCTTGTATAATTTCTAGGGGAATGGATTTTTGCCCCTCAAGACGAAACGGATTAAGCGAATTTAACAAGTAAACGCCCGTGTCATCGCAGACTTGCCGCACTAATTTCATGGCATCATCAAAATCACCCGCAATTTGCAATGTTTTTGCCCCATACGCCAGAGCTTGCGCCAATTTACCGGCGGCAATTTTACCGTCAGGAATAAAAATAAACGCGGCCATGTTGGCTAACGCGGCATACGCGGCCAGTGAAGCGGAGGTGTTCCCCGTTGAGGCACAAGCAACGGCCTTCGCGCCCATCAATTTCGCCTGCGTTACGCCAACGGTCATGCCACGGTCTTTGAATGAACCCGTTGGGTTTTCGCCCTCATGCTTAAGGTAAAAATTCTTCAGCCCGACCCATTGAGATAAACGGGGATGTTCATACACAGGCGTATGCCCTTCGGGACGAGAGACAATGTTATCTACCGTCGTCGGCAAAATAATCTCTCGATAACGCCACACCCCCGAATTGGTCGTAGGCGCAACACGGGGGCCAGGCACCCCACTGAGCCGCCCATCAAATAGCCCTCGGCTAATTTGCGGGCGTAGCATTTCTAAATCATGCCACACATCTAACAAACCGCCACAGTCACACACATAGCGCACCTCAGTAACAGGATACGTTTTCGGGCAACGAATACATTGTAATTTGAAGGTGGTCGCTGCTTCATTCGCTAAATTATTTGTCATCATATTATTCCTTTCTCTCTTCTCATAAATCTTCTCCATCATCAATAACTTCAACCGTCATCGGCTCATCCTCTGCGTTAGGGGTGGGCGGGGCAAATGGCCTTGAGCCTAAACGATATAACCAAATTACGCCCAATAAAAATAGGGCGAGGGTGATAAGCAACACTCCGAGGCCGCAAGCAACTGAGCCACCCCAACTAACCCAATTTTCCTCCATAATGAGGGCTTGGGTGGGCTGAACTTGGGGTGCAAACGGTTCAGGCGCGGGTAGCAACGATTTCGCCACAAGTTCCTCCGCCGAGCGCGTGGGGGTTGAGGTCGGCATTGCCGTGGGAGTCAACGTAGGTGGCGGCAAGATAACTTTAGGCAATTCATTCGCTGCCACCATAGAGGACGCGACGGGGGTCGTTAAGGTTGCCGTTGCGACGACTGTCGTTATCTCTGCGTTAGGAGTCATGGCTAAGGTTGCCGTTACAGTCATCGTGGCCTCAGGCGTAGCGGTTGCGGTTTCAACCGCAGCCGCAGCCACTTCCGTTTTAGGGGTGGTCGCGGCGACGGTTGGTTCAGGCGCAGGTGTATCGGTGGTGGGCGGTGGGGTGTTGGTCGGTGGCTCAGGTGTATTGGTGGGCGCGGCGGCCGCTACAGCTTCGCCACTCACTTGGCGCGCCCCAATATCATCTAACCAAAATTGGTCTTTGCTCGGTGGCACAGGATAGCCCTTCTCACGAGCATGAACTTTCCAACGGTCATCAAAACGTAAGAAAATCGTTATTTTATCGCTCTGTGCCGCCGCCACCACTTCATAACCATTACATAAACGACAGCTACCCTCCCAACTTTCTTGCCCCCACACAATGCTAGAGGCGCGCGGGTCAGTGCCACCCAGCGGGTCAATGCCCATTTTACGACCAATTCCCCCCACCGCATCATTAATGGATTTATCATTGGTCAGGGAGTCAAACCCTAGCCAAACAATGTTGGCTTGATAGTTGTTGCCCGCGACGGCTGGGATTTGCTGGTAAATTCCGCCCACAAAATAATCCTCAATGACCATATAACCCGCCGGACAATTAGGGGCATGGCACTCGCCACCGCCCTGTAATACCATGAAAGCAGCATTGCCTTCTTCGGTAAAGTGATTCCAATTCGAGGTGCCATCATTAAAACGGCAATTTTGCAACAAATTGTCAGACCCGCTACAAATTTCAGGAATATCCGCCTGGGCGGGCAGAGCCGTTATGAAGGTCAAAAACAGTAAGCTAAAGAGAAGACGTTTCACAGTCATTTTATGGGCTAGAATAGACCTCACAGGTTTTTAAAAACCTGTGAGGTCTAGCAAGGTAACTTCTAATCAATAAAAAACCGACTCGTTTCATCATAGAAACGCTCGGTTTAAGATGGTCAAATCACATAATCGTGCCGAGAATTATATCATTGGTTACTATAGCGGGCAATATCAGCGAGTCAGCGTGTCAGTCTATCAGCTTTTAGCTGACACGCTGAACGCTGAACGCTTATTTCGGTGTAATATCGGCGGGGTTCAAAATTTTAAAACTTTGATACATGGGGTTAAACCAATTCAATCCCGCCTGATAATCAGTGATAGGCGTGGTAAAGATAATTTGATAAATTTTGCCATCAGCCGCCGCAGTGATGAGTGAACCTGCCATGTCGATTTTTTTAGTACGATAGGTAAAATCAATATTGACCCCGTCCAGGGTATCCACGGCAAAATCGGCGGGCGGACTTTCTTTAACATTAGCGAACTTTTCTTTCAACTTTTTCAGGTAAGTAGCCGCCGCTTTTTGCGCCAGATTCGTTTGGTCATCCTCCGCCCAAACGTAATTATTCGCCGTAAAGACAATCTCCGTCTCAGGCATCCGCACCGAAACGAGATGCGCCTCTTGGAGTAAGATTTGCCAATCACTGGGGTAAAGGAAGGCAAACTCATGGCTGGTTGGGCCAGTTAATAACCAGGTCGGTGGCACGGGCGTAGCGGTAACGGCTACCATCGGCGCGGTATCTAGCGGCATGAGACTGTTAGCTAAGGCCGCTAATTGAGGATGGGAGATAGACCATTGAGCTTGGCTGGTGCTGATTAGGACAATAAAGATGATGGTCTCGCGCTGAAAAATGTGGACTTCATTGATAGTCTGCCCAAAAGTAGGGTCAAGGGCTTGAAATTGCGCCACCGTTGAGCCATCGGGCAATTGCTTTTCGTTTAACAAAGTAAAATTATCAGGCTTATAAATCAAGGTTTCGGCCATGAACTGCGCTAAATATTGCTTAAGTTGGTTGGCATCATAATGCTGCGCGGCCTCCGCAAAAAAAACGGTATAACCACCATTATCGCCAGGGTCAACCAATAAGACGCTATCAGACCGTTCCACCACCCGCCAATTGTCAGGGTAGTTGATACTAAAACGGCTGGATGAATGAACAAATTGATTAATTGTGACCTTATCTGACACAATGGAGGTCGGGGCGGGCAGAGCAACAGGAAGGACGGCAGCAGCAGGACGGGATGGCGTGGCCGCGTAAGATTGCGTATTACGTTGCTCACCACAGCCCGTGAGGAACAATAACAGGACGAAATAGATGACTTTATATTTCAAATTTAACTCCTTATAAAAACCACAACGGATGAAGGACTTACGCAAAAGCAAAATCTACCCCCCTTAATCCCCCCGACATCAGGGGGAGATGTTGCTCCCTCTCCTACGTAGGAGAGGGCTGGGGTGAGGTGTTTGGATAAATCCTAGGATATAACCATACATAAAAATCCGTTTCTTCCTCAATCTGTTGTTGTGTTGTGTTGATAACAAAAAGCACCCGTTGAGGTGCTTTCCATCATCATACCGTACTATTATCCTACTCTACTGGCTCGGTAGGAACTGCCGCTGCCGTTTCGCGTGGTTGTCTTAATGAGCGGGTAACAAAAATGTAGCCCTCGCCCCGTACGGTCTTTAAGTAATCGGGACGGGCAGGATTATCTTCAATTTTCTTACGTAACCAGCGCACATGCACATCCAGGGTACGGGTATCGCCCATATAATCAGTTTGCCACACATGTTGCATAATTTCTTTACGGGTTAAAATTTGGTCTGGCCGCGTCAGCAACAGGTGTAACAGGCGAAATTCTTTGGGCGTAAGTGAATGAGATGTTTCACGTTGTAACACCTCCCGATTTTGGCAATCCAGCACAATTTGGCGGAAACGGACAAAGCGATTGGCTTGTTTATCTAACGCCTGAACAACGACCTCATTCAATTGAGACACGTTATTGGGTGTAACCCAACTGACATGGGCGTTGGAACTAATCAGCGATTGACTTTCCTCGCCCACAATCACCCACGGAAGATTAAGGTTTAGTTGGTTAAGGGTTTGTTGCAACTGTAAGACATCAATGTCCCACTGATGAAGATGTAACAAAATTAAATTAGGCCATAAAAGGCTGGTTTGTTCTTTCGCGGTCTCAATGGTATGAGCCTGGACAAGTTGGGACTCTTCCAATGTTAAATGTGAGGCTAAAGAATTAGCTTGATTCAGGTTATTATTTTCAACGATGAGTAAAATGGAGGGCATGGTCATTTTCAATTCTCCCAGAATGTGAAATTTTGCTTACAAAAAACAAGGGTTACGGTGTTCAAAAAGGTAATAATACAAAAGATAAATAAAGCAGTCGCGAGGTGTTAGGTTGAACAGCCACGGGATGACCCATGCGATAACCGCAAACCCACACAATTTGTTCATCAGCCACTAATAAGGGTATTTGATTACGCTGAGGTGACGGAATTTTAGCATTAATCATAAAATTCTTGATTTTTTGCTGCTGTCCTTGTAAACCCCACGGGGCAAATTTATCACCCGCCCGTCGAGTACGCAATGTTAAGGGCAAAGTGACTAAATCTGCATCTAAATAGGCTGACCATGAGTCAGCTTGCTTCACTTGCACCATAATTTCAGCCGTCATGGGTAAAATTTGGGCATGTAATTGCCAATCTGTTTCAGGCAACGATGTGACCCCTGGCACCACAACCGTAATTTCAGTTAAGTTCATTAATGCAGGGGTAGGGCTAACGGCTTTAAAATCGGGCTGAGTGATGACAAGACATTGGTAACTCACCCGTAATATAATACCCTGCGGCAAAGTCGCCTGCGCCCCTGTCTGTTGGCCTGAGATAAGCTGAATGGCTTGCTCAATGGGTTCAAAACCAACATTTTCCACCCCAGGGGCGACCTGGTAAATGGCTCGCCGTAACGCCGCCCGTTGTAGCGACAACGGCAATGTAAACCAACAGCCCAAATCGAACTCCACCCGACCCGTCAGTTCTAACTGCGCTAACTTCGGCCAAACTTGGTTCAAGGTATCATCGACCAAAGCCATGTCTGCCACGGCAATGTGGGCTAATTGGCGCAACGCTGAGCGTAGTTGCGGATTATACTGTTCTAAATAGGGCAGCACTTCATGGCGTAGGCGATTGCGCCAAAACGTCAGGTCATTGTTAGATTCATCCTGAGAAAAGGCTAACCCCATGGCTTGCTGATATTGTTCAATTTCCTGACGTGTAACCTCCAGTAATGGGCGTATCAAGGCCGCTTGGCCGATAACGGTCAATGGCAACATACCGCGTAAGCCCCGCGTCCCCGTCCCTCGAAGCAGGTGCATGAGAACCGTCTCCGCTTGGTCGTCGGCCTGGTGAGCCACCGCGATTTTGGTGGCCTGTACCTCTGCGGCGACTCGCCCCAGAAACTCATAGCGTGCCTGCCGCGCCGCTTCCTCTAACGATTGCTTGCGCTGTATTGCCAACTTTGCGACAGGTTGACTCTCCACATACAGGGGCAGTTGCCACGCCTGCGCCAATTCACGCACAAATTGCTCATCTGCTTGCGAGGCCGCGCCACGCAATTCATGGTTCAAATGGGCGATAATGAGGGTCAAGCCCCATTCAGCTTGTAAGATTCGTAAGATATGCAGTAAACAAACCGAGTCCAGGCCACCTGACAACCCCACCACCACTTTATCCCCTGTCACAAAAAGGCCATGTTTCTGGCAAAAAAGACGTACTTTGGTTAATAAAGGGGTGGACATGTTTGTAAGCAAAAACCTCACCCCAACCCTCTCCTAATTAGGAGAGGGAGCAAACCTTCCCCCCGATTCGGGGGACTGAGGGGGGTATTCATAGCCTACTCAAATCGCATGTTGGGACAGCAAATGCTGGAGGCGTTGCCCATGTCTATCATTTAAGAAAATATCGCGCAGGGTGGGATTAGCCATCGTCTCGGCCAATCTTTGTTGTAATTTCTGCGCCGTTAGCATCGCTTCTTTATAGGCTACTTCATTTTTGGTTATAGTATATAACTCAGCCTGATAAATCGTAATCCAATATTGACCCAAAACTCCTTCAAGATGTTCCGCCAAAGTCGCCGCATCCGCCAATAAATTCAAGGCAGTTTGATACCGTTTTTCTTGCACTTCAACCATTGCCTGTAACAAATGTGCCAGCACCACATATTCCCGCATTTGGGTAGATTGGGCTAACTCTAGCAATTGGACGGCCGTATCTTTCACTTTATGCCATTGATTATGGTTGACATACGTCCGCCCCAATTGATACAATATCATTACGGCATCTAACATTAAATCCATTTTAATCGCCACATTATAGATATTTTCTAAAAGCATGGTGGCTTCATTTAAGCGATTCAAGCGGCGATAGACCGCCCCTAAGACGGATTGGGCGCGTAAAATATATAACGGTGAACCTAATTCCAGAGCTAAATTATTGGCTTGGGTTGCTTGCTCTAAGGCTTTTTCATCCAAGCCCAGAATTAAGTGATAAAAACTCATCATGGTCAGCCCCAACACTTGCCACCCTTTTTGTTGCTGTTTATAAGAAATATCCAGCCCCAACTCAAAATTCTGCATGGCCGCATCAAACTGCCCTTGATAAAGCAGCCCTAGCCCTTGATGATACCGAATGAGGGGCATTAAGAATAAGTCCGTTGATTTCTTATTCAATTGGTCTAGCTCTTCCACAATTAAACGCGCCTCGTAATAATTGCCGCTATAAGTATGCGCCCGTAATAAAGTGGCTAAAGATTTAATCAAACCCCCTCGATAGCCCAACCGACGACGCACATGCAAAATTTCCTCATCATATCGTTGGATACAGGCAGCCGTTTTGCCTCGTTCCAAATTCACTGAGGCCAAGCCATCCTCAGCCTCGATTCGGGTGGATTCTTTCTCCAGCTCTAGGCTCAAATTACGGGCTTCTTTATAATACGTTACAGATTGGTTCAAATCGCCCATGTTGAGGTAAAAATTACCCAATTGATTGAGCGTATCGACCACGCCACTTTTATCGCCAATGCGACGGGCCACCCGTAAAGCCGATTGAAATAGCTCTGTCGCTGAGGAAAAATCATAATTCGCATGGAGTGCGCCAATGCCATTTAAGGCGCGCAATTGCGCCGAGTCATCTTTCAGTTCTTTCGACTTCGCCCGCATAACTTCATAATCCGCAATGGCTTCTTGTGGGTGGCCTAAGCGAGACAAAATACGGGCGCGGCCATAATACACTTCCATTACGGCACTTTTTTCTAATTTAGCCGCAGGAATCTTATCCACAATTTCTAAGGCACGACTATAAAATTCCACCGCCTCGCGATTGAAAAAGGATTGCATGGCGGCCTCGGCCGCCCGAACTAAATAACGAAAGGCTCTATCCCACTCCTCAGCCTTAGTGTAATGTACCGCCACATGAGAAGCATATTCCTCGCCGAGTTGCCAGAAAAGCCGCGCCATGTAATCGCCAATCCGCTTATGAATAACCTTACGTTGTTGCAACAACATGCTATTATAAGCCAATTCATAGGTCAAAACGTGCTTGAACATGTACTCTGGCTCAGGGTCTTGGGTGCGTATCTCAATGAGTTCCGCTGCTTGTAATTTAGAGAGCGCATCAGCTAACTTATCAGGCTCAGGCACCATGGGGCCAAGAATGAAGCGCGGGAAGACCCGTCCAATGACCGCCGCCACTTGTAACACGGCACGAACATCATTCTCCAAGCGGTCGAGCCGAGCGGTTAAAACACCTTGTAAGGTGTTCGGAATATCTACTTCCGTCACGGCACGGGTAATTTTCCATTGATTATCCTGATATTGGATAATTTCTTGCTCAATCAAACTCCGCAACACCTCTTCCAAAAAGAGCGGGTTGCCTTCCGCCCGACTCAGAATCAGTTGCTCCATGTCCGTCGGAATTTGGTCAATTTGCAGTAAGCGAGTGATGACTTGGCGACATTCATAATCGGTTAACGGCCACAAAATCATCTCATGAATCTCATCTTTGTAATCAATCTTATTAGATTCCTTAACCTTCCAGAAATTGGTCTCACGGTCAAAGCGAGTGGCACAAATTAACATGACGGGGATATAAAAAGCCAAGCCAAAAAGATATTCAATCAGCGTTACGGAGCTAGGGTCAGCCCAATGTAAATCCTCAAAGACCATGATAACGGGGTGGCGTTGGGCGAGAGTTTCCACCCATTCGCCCATAGCCAGAAATGTACGCTGTTGTAACGCTTGGGGGTCATTCAAGGGCAAGGTTTCTGCCACTTCGGGGTCAAGCGTAATGCCTAACATGGTGGCTAAAAAAGGAATTATCTCATTTTTACGTTGCGGAAATAAATCATTCCCCATGGCCTCCAAGCGCAATTTAACGACAGTATCTTCCACTTTACCCGCCAGGCCAAGATAACTATATAAAATATCCACAAAAAGCCGATTAGCAAACGAGCGACGATAAGACAGCCCGCGCCCAAATAACCA
>JAIFLK010000167.1 GCA_020049115.1 Chloroflexota bacterium
ATGGGGCAAATGGATGCCAATTGGTCACGGGATGTGCGCGATTTTACGCCAGAGCAACTCTATAAAGCGGCGCAAATTCCCAATGAAAAATTGGCGCAAATCTTACGAAATAACCTAGAACTCTTCACCAAGCAATTTGTTAGCCGCCAATTGTTGGAGGAGTTAGTCGCCACCCCTGAAAGCAGCAGCGCACAACGCAGCGTTATTGCCCGTAATCGTGAATTGCTAACGAATTATGTCAGTAATGAAATCAAGAAGCGACTGAGTGGCTTAGGGCTAGTGCTGCATACGCTTGAGCTTAATTTAATATTACCCATTCGGGCGCAACGGGAAATTGAGGACATGTGGCAATTGCAACAAATGGAACGCCACCAACCCGCCTTAACCGAGCGTAGCCTTGCCCGTGCTTTAGAACACAGCCAGCCAACCATCCTCATGGGGCAGTTGTCTGACCCAACGCAAGCCATGCTGTTGCGTCAGCCGAAAATCATTCCCAACGGTGGCTATGTTAGGAATTAATTCCCATGAACCAACTTCATAAATTACAGCGACTACCATGACGGTAGTCGTTTTTTTGTTTGTGGAGTATTGGAGTGCAAACCTTCAGGTTTGCCCCACAATAAACGAGCAAACCTGAAGGTTTGCACTCCTTTTTTGAGAATAGATATTATGTCAATTTGGCGATTTGGCGGGAATATGCTACAATAGTTTGACATAATGTTTGGAGTTATCATGTTAAAATTGATAGCTCCCCGATGAATATCGGCTACTTAATAATTGCCAGGAGTGTTAATATGCAAGCAGAAAACAGTGGTCAAAGTAAACTTTTTATTGTTTTAGTGGTTTCTCTCGTTGGGTTATTGGTGTTGGGTTTATTAGGGATTGGCGGGGTGTTTGTATTACGAAAAAATATCGAAGGCCAACAAAATGTTGCTAGTCGCCCTACCCCAACCTTAGTCATTAAGTTACCTCCCCCACCTAGCCCCACCAGTGCCATGGCCACTGTGGTTAATACTCCTGCCCCAACTCCAACCAGTACGCCCGTTATTCAGGCGGGTAATAAGACTGCCGCCGAAGCCGCCGCCATAACCAATGGTCAAGAGATAACCACCACCGTTAAAACTGAGGGCGACCCTAACGCGCCCACCCCTAAAGCCTCGCCCACCGCCACCGTCGGTGCGGCAGCCAACAACCCCATCGGGGGCGGAGCAGGCCCAGCAGATGCCTCTGCCGCCAGTGCCACCACCGTCCCGAAAACGGGTTTGGATGCTTTCCAAACCGTACTTTTGGCGGTTGGGCTAGTGACCGTTTTATTAGTCGCCCGCCGATTACGCACCGCCTAGTATCAGTATTTCAAGATTTGGGTGCAACAACTAAATTCCCCTCACCCCCGCCCCTCTCCCAAAGGGCGAGGGGAGACAAGATACGCCCTCTCCCATTGGGAGAGGGCTGGGGTGAGGGGGCTAAATCTTGATATACTGAGTATTCTCATTTTAGATTAAGTTTAGCTTCATTTAGGCTTAATCTTAAAATTTTATAATTGCTTCAACACTAAAGCTAATTGTAGTGTGAACCCTCCCTCCTTTAAAAGCCCGCGTCATTTATGATGTGGGCTTTTGCCTTTTAACCCTCTCAAAAATCCTTGTATTTCGCAAACCATTCAGGCTATGTTATAATTCTTTTATTCCAATTAAAAGTGAGCAAATTTATGTATAACAACACCCAATATTCTTACAGTCCACCCCCCGCCAGCGGCCTTAATGACCTCATTAACCGCCTACGTTGGCTCATTGAAGTTCCTTACGCCTATATAACGTTTTTTGTCACCCTGATTTTAGCCTTTTACCTTTCGCTGAATGACATTGAACTTGGCCCCCGTCTCTTTATTTTGCTCCTCGCCTTTCCCATTCATGAACTTGCCCATGCCCTCACCGCCGACTATTTGGGCGATGACACGCCGCGTTTCTATGGGCATATTACGCTCAATCCCTTTGCTCAACTCAACCTCCTCGGCTCATTACTCATGATATTTATTGGGCTAGGCTGGGCGTATGTTCCCATCAGCCCCAACCACTTACGCCCCAATCCCCGCACGGGTCACATGTTGGTGGCCGTCGCTGGGCCAATTGCCAATCTCCTTTTAGCCATCGCCACCGCCGTGTTATGGCATACTCTTAACCCCGTTATCCAAACGGTCATGCCCTCCTTAGCTCATGGCTTAGGCTATCTCGCCTTTGAATTTAGCTTTATTAACCTATGTCTCTTTTTTCTCAACCTCATTCCCCTCGCCCCGTTAGATGGTTTTTTCGTCTTACGTGGCCTATTACCCCCGCCAGCTGCTGCTATGTTGGAGCAATTCCAAGCCTTTAGTATGCTCATTTTCATGGGGTTATTTCTTATTTCCCTATTCACGGGTGGTTTTATTAACCCGATTGGTTGGCTCATTTTTGGGCCTGCTTTCGCCCTCACTCGGTTGATATATTGATTCCACCTGTAAATAAATCGGGGATACGGAGTCCAAAGCCGTAGGCTTTGAGCAGTGGGGCAAAGCCTATGGCTTTGGACTCCATCGCTATCCCCCTGAAAATGTACTGGTGGAAATTTTATTTTGACCGACGAAAATGAAATTTTCGCACTCCTTAAGCGAATGCAATAAGTCAGACAGGAATGTCTGACCTACGGTAGAACAGACATTCCTGTCTGTTCATGACTAGGACTTACGCAAAAATCGCGGAGTTAGCACGCCCTCGTGCTAACAGTGACACACGCCCTCGTGTGTCACTCCTCAAAATGAACAGTTTTCGCCCTCGTGCTAACAGTGACACACGCCCTCGTGTGTCACTCCTCAAAATGAACAGTTTTGCGTAAGTCCTAATGACAATACGGCATCTTACTTTGGACTCCAACTGTTTCGCCATCAAAAGGTAAATTGTTACATCTGTGCATCCCATTCTTTATCGTAGCTCCCAATTTTTTGCCGCTGTTGTCCAATCTAGTGATACTTTATCACTTGCAGATAAAACGTGGCTAGGGACAATTTTGACGACTCCCGCCCAACAACAACTTTTTGCCTGCATGTCACCCAATGACCAACGCCACGCCCTGGCCGTGGCCCACACCTTACAACAAGTCGGGCAAATAGATATGGCTTTACACCAAGCCGCTTTACTCCATGATGTTGGTAAAAGTTTAGGCCAACCCATCATTCACCGCGTCTTAATCGTTTTGTTAGAAGCTTTCTGGCCTCGCCTCCTCCAACGCCTCTCCCGCGGCCCCTCCCTCGTCTCAACCCCGCCCCCCACCTCTCACCTCTCACCGCTCATTTCTCATTTCTCATTTCTCACTCCCTTCATCATCCATGCCCAACACCCCCAAATCGGTGCGGCTTGGGCTGAGGCCGCTGCCTGTGAACCCTTAGCGGTGCGCCTCATTACCCGTCATCAAGACCAAATTCAAGTTATCTTCACCCCCGAAGAGTATCTTTTAACCCTGCTCCAATGGGCAGACAACCTCAATTAGTTATGAGTGATGAGTTATGAATTATTTATTTTTAACTCATCACTCATAATTCATAACTCATCACTCACATGAGCGATTTCACCATAACAATTGTTGGCACAGGTGTCATCGGCACCTCGATGGGCTTGGCCTTGAAACAACAGGCCGACCCGCCGCGCCTCATTGCCCATGACAAAGAACTCACCATCAGTCAAGCCGCTGTCAGTAAAGGCGCGTTTGATAAGGCTGAGTGGAACTTGGTCAATGCCTGCGAATCTGCCGACCTCATCATTTTTGCCATGCCGTTGAACGGTATTCACCTCACCTTAGAGGCCATAGCCCCCTATCTTAAGCCTGGCGTGGTTATTACGGACACCTGTCGCAGCGCAACCACCGTGCAAAATTGGGCGAAAAAATTACTGCCCGACCACGCCCATTTTATCAGTGGCGACCCTTTAGTTACCCCTAACGGCGTGGGGTATCAACATGCCCATGCCAACCTGTTCAAGGGCCGACCTTATTGCCTCATCCCTAGTCCGCAGGCATCTGAAGAGGCCATGCAAACCGTCGTCAACTTAATTGGCTTGTTAGAAGCCGAACCATTTTTTTTAGATGCGGCTGAACATGATGGCCTCATTACGACCATGGAGCCCTTGCCTGCATTGTTAGGTGTCGCCTTGTTCAACACCCTCACCCGCCAACCCTCCTGGCGCGAGAGTCGTAAATTTGCGGGGCGATTGTTTGAGCAAGTTTCGGCGGGGGCGGTGGGCAACCCCGACGCAGTGGCCGCAGATTGGTTAGCCAGCCGCGCCAATTTAGTGCATTGGCTAGACCGCTACCTGGAACAATTACAACAAATTCGTCATTTATTGCTAGCGACTGAAAGCGAGCCAGAACCCCTAGCCCAGTTGATTGATAAAGCCGTCGTGGAGCGTTATAATTGGCAACAAGACTACGAGGCAGGCCGTTTTATTGACCCTGAACTTACCATTAAAGTAGAACCGCCACCTGGTTTCATGAAACGGTGGATGGGGTTGGGGCGGTAAACCTGAGTCATCCCGAATTTTAAATGAGATGAAAATGCTGTTTCCGTAGCGAAAACCGCATGTCATTTTTCGCTTCGCTCAGAATGACATGGCCGAAAAAATATTTAAGAAACACTCACTAAGCTCTGGAGTGCAAATCTTTATATTTGTTCGTAGTTTGTTAGGCAAAGCTAAAGCGTTGCACTCCAACAATTAACCCATGACAACTTTTACTTTTGCTCAATTGAGTGACATTCATATTAACCACCTTCAAGGTGACCACCATGACGTGTTAGGCGCGCAATCGGCGGGTTGGTTAACCGAGGTTGTAACCCAGTTAAGCCGCCAAACTCATTTGGATTTAGTATTAATTAGTGGCGATTTAGTTGATAATGCCTTGCCGAGTGAATTTAGCCAATTCGGCCAAATTATCAACCGCTTGACCAGACCATGCCATATCATCCCTGGCAACCATGACCGCCGTGACTTAAATAGTGTAACGGGGCTAAGTCGGTATGAATTTGCTCAACACTTTAACCCCCAAATTGCTGACCGACCTAATGATGGCCAGGCCCAAGCGGGTTATTGGTCGTTGGCAGTACATCCACAAATACAAGTCATTGGCCTAGACTCCATTCGCGATGCCGATTGGAGTGGGGTGATTGATGCGCCACAAATGGCCTGGTTAGAAGAAGAATTGACGCATCATAACGATAAATTTGTTATCGTCATGGTGCATCACCCCCTGCATAAATTGGCCCCCATTGATAGCCAAGCAGGTTGGACGAACTTTGTGTGTAATAATGGCGCGGAGGTTTTGGCCTTGTTAGACCGCCATCCACAAGTGAAATTAGTCTTAACGGGTCATCATCATTGCACCAAAGCAGACCTGGTAGGGGCGCGGCTTCATCTCGCCAGCCCCGCCATTGCCATTTATCCCTGTGCTTATCGCACCATTCGCCTCACGCACCAACCTGATAATTGTTGGCAAGTTTCTTGGCAAACGCACCCCGCCGCCACCAAAGCGATGGTAGAACATAGCCGCCAAATGATGTTCGCCGCTTGGGAGCAGGCACGTTTTGACTCTGGCATGATTGCCGAACATGCCGACATCGCTTGGGGCAATGATTTTGACCGTGATGGTGAAATTGTTTTTAATTAGTCATCAGGTGACTTGCAGTCACCTGATGACTATAACCTGGGTCCACTGTGAATCTTAATCTACCCGTGACCCCCTCCTTCTCAGGAGGGGGTAGCCCACCTGTACTTAACCGCCGACGCGGAATTGGCTTGACGTTTCTTTCCGCCGCGCTCGTTTCCGTAACTTTCATTGCCAGTAAACAGGCCATGAGCGAATTATCACCGATGGCTTTCATGCCTGTCTGGTTTATAGTCGCCGCCATATGGGGCCTGGCGTTATATTTATGGCAACATGGCTTACGGTTTCCTACGACAGTTCGCCCCGTGCTGCGCCCCTTATTGTGGCTAGGGTTGGCACATAGTTTGGCAAACTTGCTTTATTTCAACGCCCTTAAATTAGGCGACCCCACCATGGTGGCTTTTTTCAGCCGCAGCGAAACGCTGATTACGGCCTTATTAGGCTTATTTGTTTTGGGCGAAGAACTGCGATTTCGTCAATGGGTGGGCATGTTTATTGCGATTAGTGGCACTTTTGTGATGACCTATCAAGGCCCCATCATCATTTGGTGGATTTTGGGCTTGATGGTCGCCTCTAATTTGCTGGCCTCCATTGGCACGTTGCTGGTTAAACAAAATGTAATGGAAGTATCACCCTTAGTTTTAGCCATTACGCGGGCGGCCCTCATGGCGGTCATTGTGGGCAGTGTCAGTTTTAGTCGCGGGGAACTCGTTTGGCCGAGTTTGACCACTTGGGGCTGGCTGATTAGTGGGGCATTTTTTGGCCCGTTCTTAAGTTTTGTGGCGTTTTATGAAGGGTTGCGTCATTTAGAAATGTCTACTAGTAGCGTTATTCGAGCGACTCAACCTCTTTTTGTGGCGTTATATAGCTTTCTTTTATTTGGCACCATCATGAGTTCGCAGCAAATGTGGGGCGGCTTTATTTTATTACTGGGTATTATATTAATGGTTTGGCGTAAGAAATAACTATACTCAGTATTTCAAGATTTGTCACCCTCACCCCCGCCCTCTCCCAAAGCTAACTATTACCCACAAGTCTGCACGAGGCTAAAGCCGTCGTGCTAAGAAAACAAAGTACGCTAAAGCGCACTGGTTTGGCCTCTTGGAATCGGTTTTTAGCCTACTTAAGTAGGCTTTGTTTTCTCAGCACGACGGCTTTAGCCTCGTGCTATACTGCGTATCAAATGAAAGTTACACTTTTGGCATAGGAGTCCGCAATCATTTGCGGACAGCCCGCAAAGAATTGCGGACTCCAGATTATCATTTGCGGACAGCCCGCAAAGAATTGCGGACTCCAGATTGTTACAATGAAAGTGTAAGTCTCAAACGAAATGGAGTATAGGAGTAACATGGCCTTAATTCCATCGCCTAAAAACATGTGGGTAATAGTTAGCTCCCAAAGGGCGAGGGAGTCTCTTGTCTCCCCTCGCCCTTTGGGAGAGGGCGGGGGTGAGGGTGATTTAGTAGTTGCACCCAAATCTTGAAATACTGAGTATACAATAAAAGGAGGCAGTCACATGAAGCTCACTCGGTTGGCTTATCATTACAAAGTATGGGGCTGGCAACTCAATCCCGTTGAGTTGACGGATTTGAATTTGCTGTTGGGCGCGTCCAGCGTGGGCAAAACCCAAATCATTAAGGCCATTTTGGATTTGAAATGTCTCGCCAATGGCGAGTCGCCCAATGGCGTGGCGTGGGAGGTGGAGTTTACGATAAATGACGAAATATACCGTTGGCTGGGCGAAACGGAAACCGTTGACCCAAGCAGTTTCAGCATGGCGGAGATTCATTTGCGTCCCAAAATTTTGCGGGAGCAACTTTTTCGGGGCGAGCAAAATCTCTTTGAACGTGACCGAGGTGTAATTTATTTTCAAGGCGTGGCTTTGCCGATTAAATTACCCACTCGCGAGAGTCTCATTAGTTTATTACAAGAAGATAACCATGTCGCGCCGATTCACTCTAGCTTTAATAAAGTAGTTTATAAAATAGAACAAGTGAGCCAATTTACTAACACCGAATGGGTGCATCTTGATTTGGCGGCGGAAGCCTATCAAACTTGGGCGGGGTTGCAAGGGTGTGATTTACCCATCTACGTTAAATTGGCGGTGGCGTATCATCATCTGCCCGATGTGTTCAATGAAATTAAGGCACGTTTCATTGAACTCTTTCCGCATGTGGCCGAGGTGAAGGTGGACATATTGACCAAAAACTCCCATGTTGCCCCGTCGCTTTATTTGCGGGAACATGGCATGACCAATTGGATGCCCAGCTCGCGCATTTCGGCGGGCATGTTAAAGTCGCTCATCTTTATTGCTAATCTTTACCTTTGTGACGAGGGCAGCGTCATTTTGATTGATGAATTTGAGAACGGCCTCGGTGTAAATTGTATCGATATATTAAGTGACATGCTAATCCAAGACCGTGATTTGCAACTGATTATTACGAGTCATCATCCTTATATTATTAATAATGTTCCCATGATTTACTGGAAAATTGTCACCCGTAAAGGCGATGTGGTCACGGTGAAAACCGCTGCTGAGTTACATTTGGGTGACTCGAAGCATGAAGCCTTTATGCAATTATTACAACTTGAAGAATTTACGGATGGAATTATTAACGCATGAATCTCTATTTTTTGGTGGAAGGACAAACGGAAGCGAAACTTTACCCTAAATGGCTCACTTATCTGCTGCCCGAATTTGAGCGCGTCGGTTCATATAAACAGGCCATGCAGGCTAATTATTACATTTTTAATGCGGGTGGCTTTCCCAGCATTATTTATAAACATTTACCCAACGCCATCCGCGAGGTCAACGCGGCGGGCAATTATGATTATTTGGTCATGTGCTTTGATGCCGATGAGCAAACCGTTTCGGAGCGTGAAATTGAGGTGTTGGACTGCTTGCGGCGTAAAAATATTTCATTAGATAACACTGAGTTGGTGCTAATTGTGCAACAATGTGCCATTGAAACTTGGCTCTTAGGTCATAGAGCGTTATATAACCATGCTCACAATAACAAAGAGTTGGTGAAATATCTCCGTTTTTATAATATCGCGCAACGTGACCCTGAACGCATGGGCAAACCCAAGGGCTATGACAAACCCTTGCAACATTTTCACTACGAATATTTCATTAAATTGTGCCATGCTCAAGGGGTGCAATATCGCAAAGGCCACCCGACGGGCGTAATGGAGCAGAGTTATTTCAAGCAACTAGAGGCGCGCATTTTGGATACGCCTCATTTGCCCAGTTTTCGCCATTTTTACGATTTCTGTCAACGGGTGAGTGAAGAATTAAGGAGACGACGATGAGAATTAAACGTTTTAGCTACAAAAACAAGGCCACAGGTTGGGAGTTAGCCCCCATGGAGTTTGGCGATTTTAATTTGTTGGTGGGCGTGTCGGGGGTGGGGAAAAGCCAAATATTAAGAGCAATTTTAAATGTACAAAAAATTGCTGAAGGGGATTTTTTTGAAAATACAGAATGGAAAATTAACTTTGACCTGGACAATGGGACTGATTGTTTGTGGTCAGGTGAATTTGGGCAAAATCCAGATGAATTTGTACTTCCTGGTGTTAATGTTCAGGATTTTGTTAAAGAAAAATTCTGTTTAGCTTCTGATTTATTATTTAAGCGAGATGAACATGGTGCCGTATTTCATAACACAGCTAGCCCGTTTGATTTACCAACCAATGAGAGTTTCATTGATACACTGAGGTCACACGCGGATATTATTCCTATTCGTGATTCTTTGAGTAAAATTTTTAATAGTGAAACTATAACGATTCGCAGGGATTTAATCGTAAGGCATAATTTATACGAATTTTTAGAAATATTGCCTTCACTTGAAACAATTCAAAGAAGTAAATTACCCACTTATTTTAAATTGGTTTTAGTGTATAAATTGTTTCCTGTTATTTTTGAAGAAATAAAAGATATTTTTATTTCTGTTTTTCCCAATGTGACAGACATGCAGATAACGGGATTTGATAAAAATTCAGCTGCTCTTCCCATTTTGTCTATTGAGGAAAATCAAATCATGATACCTCATAAAAATATGTCTACAGGAATGTTAAAAGTGTTGAGGTATATTAGTGAGGTTTATTTATTACCGCCACATTCTGTCATTTTGATTGATGAGTTTGAAAACAGCCTCGGCGTTAATTGTATTGATATTCTCAGCGAATTACCTTATCGTCAACGTGGTTTGCAATTTATCATCACGAGCCATCACCCCTACATTATTAACAACTTCCCCATGGCGTATTGGAAAATTGTCACGCGACAAGGTAGTGTGGTGACAGTTAAAAATGCCACTGATTTTGAGGAATTAAATCCTTCTAAAGTAGACGCGTTTGTGCAACTGATGAACCTTGAGGAATATAAAGAGGGAATTAACGGATGAATCTATTTTTCTTGGTAGAAGGGCGAAGAACTGAATCAAAAATCTATCCTGCTTGGCTCAGTTATCTCTTACCACAATTACAACGCGTCAAAAACTATCGAAAAATTACTCAAAATAATTACTACCTGATTGATGGTGGTGGTTATCCTTCAATTAAAGAGCGTATTGTTTATTACATTGATGAAATTAATACTATCAATCAATCGCCAATAAATAGTAACTATCATCATTTTGTGATTTGTTTAGATGCTGAAGAAATTACACATGAGGAACGAAAAAATGAAATAGAAACTTATATCAATGCCCATGAGGTTAAACTGCAACAAACGCAATTAACCATAATTGTACATCAACGTTGCATGGAAAGTTGGTTTTTAGGTAATCGTAAGATTTTTACCCGTCACCCGCAAAACCCTGATTTACGGGAATATATTAATTTTTACGATGTCTATCTTAATGACCCTGAAATGACAGGGAAATATATTTTTGATACTCATGCCGATTTCCATTATCACTACCTTAAAGCGTTGTTAAGTGAAAAATATCAAAAATTGACTTATACCAAGCACGACCCTGGCCCTGTTTTAGAAAAATATTACTTGGAGCAACTCCAAGCCCGTATAATTACAGACCCTACCCATTTACTTACATTTCAAACTTTCATTAACTTTTGTCAGTCTGTTAGCTAGTGGACTGTTCATTTAGTTTTTAGTAAATAGGCGGAGTCACAAAGCTTGCTTTGTGTGGCGCAAACATGAGACATCCCATATTTAACATTCATACAATAATCATTGTTCGCCACGAAAACCGCATGTCATTCTGAGCGAAGCGAAGAATCCCTGCAACTTTGGCCTAAAAAGTGAGATTATCGGGGCCGAAAACCACTTCGGTTGGCAGAGTCTTGAGGGATTCTTCACTCCGCTACGCTCCGTTCAGAATGACATGGCATTTAATTCACTGGTTTTCGTAGCGATAGACCATTATTGTAACATTGTTAGATATGGGATAACTCATGTTTGCGACTCCAGTTATTCTACAATAATTAAATGAACAATCCACTAGTCAGCATTCAGCGTTCAGCTAGTCAGCAATCAGTCAGTCAGCTCATCCGTTTTTAGCTGAACGCTGACCGACTGACTAGCTGAACGCTGACTGCGACAAGCTGACAGACTGACTAGCTGAACGCTAATTATGCCAACCTTACATGATGTTATCGCGGCGCGGCCGCATGTGTATCGTTATTTGAAGCCTACGCCCCTTTATCACTATGCCAGCCTGAGTGAATTGTTAGGGGCGGAGGTGTATGTGAAGCATGAAAACCATTTGCCCGTTGGCGCATTTAAGGTGCGCGGCGGGCTAAATTTTGCCGCGCATTTGAGCGCGGCGGAACGGCGCGGCGGTTTATTCACCGCCTCAACGGGCAACCATGGGCAGAGCATTGCCTTTGCGGCCAAAATGCATGGGATTAAAGCGACTATTGCTGTCCCCGAAGTTGCCAATCCAGGCAAAGTCGCGGCCATGCGCGGGCTGGGGGCGACGGTGATTCACCATGGGGCTGATTTTGATACGGCGCGGGAGTGGATTAAAGCGCAAGCGCAGGCGCAGGGCGGGCGATTTGTTAGCCCAACCGAAGATTTGCTTATTGCGGGCGTGGGGACTTATGCCCTGGAAATTATGGAAGATTTGCCTGACGTGGAGGTGATTATTGTGCCTGTGGGCGCGGGCAGTGGGGCATGTGGGGTGTCCATTGTGGCGAAAACGATTAACCCCAATATTGAGGTGATTGCGTGCCAATCAGCGCAGGCCCCCGCCATGCAGCGGAGTTGGTTGGCGGGGGAATTGGTGACGGCGGAGATGACCACCTTTGCGGAGGGCGTGGCGACCCGCGTACCGTTTGAAAATACACAGCAAATTATGCGTCAATATTTAGATGATTTTGTTTTGGTAGATGACGCGGACATTCTTAAGGCCATTCGCTTGATGATTGAGCATACCCATAACATGGCGGAGTCGGCGGGCGCGATTCCGTTGGGCGCGGCGTTACAGATTAAGACACATTTGGCGGGGCGAAAGGTGGTTTTGGTGATGAGTGGTGGTAATTTAGCGTTAGACCAACTTAAACTGAGTATCAGCTAGTCAGCGAGTCAGCGTTCAGCGAGTCAGCGAAAAACTGCTTGCTGATAGACTGACTCGCTGATTAGCTGACTCGCTAATGAACATGAACCTGGAATTAATAGAATATTTGCAACGATTACCATTATTCAAAGAGGCTAACCTTGAGACTCTGGGCCGTTTAGTTGATGAAAGCGTATTACATGTCATTGAGAAAGATGGCTTGTTAATTCGTAAGGGTGATATTAGCGAGTCACTTTTTATCATTCGTAAGGGATGGGTGAAGTTGGTGAGTATTACTACAGCTGGTAAAGAAATTATGTTAAATCAGCTTGGGCCAGGGCAAATTATTGGCGAAGAGGCTCTCCTTGACCAAGCCCCGCGCTCGGTTTCGGCGATTGCCATTCGTCCCGTTGAGGCGATTGAAATTAAGTATACTGACTTTTCGGCCGCGTTAGAGGAAAACCCTGATTTGGCGTTAGCATTGGTCAAAATTGCCTTTGAACGCTTACAATTTACGACGCTTTATATCGAAAAGGCGACGGAGTGGAGTCATTACATTGCCGAGGGCAATTATGAGGCAGTGCAAACTCAACTTAATCCGAGCCAAAATACAGTGGTGGATATGAATCAGGCCAACGAGATTCGGATTGGGGCGTTATTGTCGGCCTTTTTTAAGATGGTGAATGGGGTGAAGAAGCGGGAGGAAGCCCTAAAACAACAGTTAACGCAATTCAAAATTGATATTGATGACCAAAAGAAAAAACGGGATTTGGATAATGTGCTGAACCAATCCATGTTCACGCGGGCGCGGGAGGCGGCGGCTGAGATGCGGCGGCGGCGAGGTGAGCCGCCCAAAGATGAGGAAAAGCCGAGTGAGTGAGAAATGAGAAGTGAGAAGTGAGAAATTTTTTGTTATAGGAATTAAGCTATGATACAACTAACAGGTTATCAATTTACCACGCAAATCTACGAAAGTAGCAATTCGCAAGTTTATCGCGGGGTGCGCGAGACCGATAAACAGCCCGTAATTTTGAAACTGTTGCAAGGTGAATATCCTACACCGCAACAATTGACTCATTATCGGCAAGAATATGACATGACGCGCCGTTTGGATTTGGCGGGCGTGGTCAAGGTGTATGAATTGTTACCTTATCATAACTCGTTGGTCATGGTGCTGGAGGATTTTGGCGGGCAGTCCTTAAGAAACCTCAATTTGGCGGGCAAACTGAGCCTAGCGGAGTTTTTGCCGTTGGCGATGCAATTATGTGATATATTAAGTCATGTTCATCAACAAAAAATCATGCACAAGGACATTAACCCCGCGAATGTGGTCTATAATCCCACAACAACGGTCATGAAATTGATAGATTTTGGTATCTCCACGCGGCTGTCACGGGAATATCTGACCTTTCGTAATGCCAATAATTTAGAAGGCACATTGGCCTATATTTCGCCTGAGCAGACCGCGCGCATGAACCGCGTGGTGGATTATCGCACTGATTTGTATTCGTTGGGTGTGACGTTATATGAATTGCTGACGGGGCGATTGCCGTTTGAGGAGACCGAGCCGATGGCTTTAGTGCATGCTCACATGGCGAAAACGCCGCTTGCGCCTAGTCATCTGATGACTTCAAGTCATCAGACGACTACCATGCTGTCTGACATTATTATGAAATTGCTCGCCAAAAATGCCGAAGACCGTTATCAATCGGCACATGGGGTGAAGTGGGATTTGGAGCAGACCCTCACCCTAGCCCTCTCCCAGGGGGAGAGGGAACAAAATCCCACTCTACCTTTGGGAGAGGGGTTAGGGGTGAGGGTGCAGTTAGGGACGCGGGATTTTTCAGGGCGTTTCCAACTGCCGCAAAAGCTGTATGGGCGGGAGCAAGAAATTGAAACGTTGATGCAAGCGTTTGCGCGGGTGGCACAAGCAGACCTTGCAGGTTTTCAAAACCTACAAGGTCTATCGGAATTACTGCTTATTGCGGGTTATTCAGGCGTGGGGAAATCGGCGTTGGTGTATGAACTGCATAAGCCGATAACGGCGCGGCGGGGGCATTTCATTCAGGGCAAATTTGACCAATTTCAGCGTAATATCCCCTACTCGGCTATCATTCAAGCCTTTAATGAGTTTGTGAAACTTATCTTAACTAAAAATCCTGATGAGTTGCAAGCATGGCGCGCCCATTTGCAGGAGGCGGCAGGCAATATCGGCAAAGTGTTGACCGATTTATTGCCGTCATTAGAGTTAATTATTGGTAAGCAACCCGCGGTGCCTGAATTGGACGGCATGGCAGCCATGAATCGCTTTAATTATGCGTTACGTAATTTGGTGCGCGCTATGGCAACCCCACCATTACAAAGCGCGGGGCTAGGGTTAGTCATCTTCATTGATGATTGGCAATGGGCGGATTTTCCCTCCATCAATTTGTTAGAGTTGATTTTGACCGATAAGAGTATTGAACATGTGTTAATCATTGCCACGTATCGGGAGAATGAGATGAACGCGGCTCACCCATTGATGACGGCAGTGGAGAACCTCAAACAGGCGGAGGTGGCGGTGGGCATGATTGAATTACACAATTTAACGTTTGCCCATACCCATGCCTTGATTGCGGAAGCCTTACGGGGGATACAGGAAACCTCGCAGGTTTTTAAAACCTGTGAGGTCTTGGCCGAGTTAGTTTACGAAAAGACGCAGGGCAATGCCTTTTTTGTGGGGCAATTTTTGCAGACCTTGTATGAAGAAGAGTTGCTGAATTTTGATTTTGAGCAATTTGCGTGGCAGTGGGACATGGGGCAGATTCGGGCGAAGGGAATTACGGATAATGTCGTAGATTTGCTGACCCAAAAGGTGCAAAAGTTAGCTTCTGAAACGCAACGGCTGTTGCAATTAGCGGCCTGTTTGGGCAATAAATTTGCCTTGCCTGAATTGGCAATCATTGCCGAACATGACGCGCAGGAAACAAATCAGGTGTTAGAATCTGCGGTGTTGGAGGGGCTGATTATTCCTAGTCATCAGATGACTACGGCGGAGTATCAATTTGCCCATGACCGTGTGCAACAGGCCGCCTATTCGCTGATTGCTGAGGCGGAGAAGCAGCGCGTTCATTTGCAGATTGGGCGGTTGCTGTTGGGGAATGTGCAGACCCCTCACCCCAACCCTCTCCCGAAGGGCGAGGGAGTTTTACATTCCCCTCTCCCCCTGGGAGAGGGGCTAGGGGTGAGGGAGTTAAACGAACTCAATGAACAACTCTTTGAAATAACGAACCATTGGAACAAGGGGCGCGCCTTAATCAATGATAAGGCGGAACGGCTGACGGTGGCGCGGCTGAATCTGTGGGCGGGGAATAAAGCGAAAGGGGCCACGGCCTATAAACCTGCCTTAATGTATTACCAAACGGGTTTGGAGGTGTTGCAGACCTCGAAAGTTTCCAAAACTTCCGATGTCTTAGCCAGTTGGCAAAGTGACTATGAATTAACGTTAACGTTATACGCGGGCATGGCAGAGGCAGCCTATTTGAGTAGCGATTTTGAGCAGGCTATGTTATTAACCCAAACCGCCTTAGCCCAAGCCAAAACGGTGTTGGATAAAGTGTCGTTTTATGAGGTGCAAATAAAAGTCTACACCGCGCAAGGTCAGTCCTTACTCGCGGTTGACACGGGGCTGCTGGCCTTAAAGCAGCTGGGGCTGACCTTGCCCCGTCAGCCTAGCCAACTGGACGTGGGGCGAGCTTTGTTGCAGACACGTTGGCTGTTACGGGGTAAAACGCCCGCCGAGTTATTAGCCTTGCCAACCATGACCAATCCCTACAGCTTGGCTACGATACAATTAATAACATTTGCAGGTGTTGCGGCCTATCAAAGTTCCCCCACCTTATTCGCCTTAATGATTTTGACAGGAATCAGGTTAGTGCTGCAACATGGCATGACTCCCTTAGCGGCAGGAATGTATGTAACTTATGGCATTATCATGACAGGCGTGGTGGGGGATATTCAACAGGGGTATCAGTGGGGGCAATTGACGTTGCAAGTGGCTGAACAGAGTTTTTACGAAGCAGGAAATATTTTTATTTTCAATTACTTCATCAAGCCCTGGCAAGCACATTTAAGAGACTCCTTGTCCGATTTACCGCGTGGCTATCAACTGGGCTTAGAACGAGGTAATTTGGAATTTGCGGCCTGGTGTGCTTTAGCTCCGCCTGTTCTGCTCTATCTCAGTGGTGAACCTTTAGCCCAAGTTGAGGCGCGAGTTGGGGTGGCTCATGCCCAGGTGGCGCACCTGCACCAAGAAAAAATATTGAAATATGTTGATATAATTTGGCAAGTCATCTTAAATTGGCGCGGGCTAACAGAACAGCCCTGGCAATTGACGGGAACAAAATATGATGAGGTGAGTTACCTGCCCCATTTGCTGGTACAAGACTTGGCAACTCTCTATAATCATAAATTGATATTGGCTTACCATTTCCACAACTATCCTCTAGCCCTAGAATATGCGCGGCAAGTTGAGTTGAATCTAGCGGCATTGATGGCAACACCACTACAAGCCTTGTTCCATTTCTACGACTCCCTGACCCATTTAGCCCTGTATCCCACCGTGTCTAAAATGCAACAACTCCAATGGCGATTTCGGGTGTGGCGTAATCAGCGCAAAATGAAGCATTGGGCGAAGCACGCCCCCATGAACCATCTGCACAAATATTACTTGGTGGAGGCGGAATGGGCGCGGGTCTTAAGGCAAGATGACGCGGCAGGTGATTATTACGATAAAGCCATTGCCTCCGCTAAAGAGCATGGCTATCTGCAAGATGAGGCATTGGCCTGTGAATTAGCCAGCCAATTTTATGCGGGTAAAGGGCGCGCGGCGTTGGCGGATTTTTACTTACGTCAGGCTTATCAACTCTATCAACAATGGGGCGCGGTGGCAAAATGTAAACAGATGGAAAAAGAACATCCCGAACTGCGCCCCGAAGCGAGTCGGCCTAGTTCAAACCCTGTTCACACCACGCCACCAGGCAGTGGTGGTAGCACAGGCAGTCAGCAACTTGATTTGGCGAGTGTTATGAAGGCCGCGCAAACCATTTCAGGCGAGATTAAGCTGAGTAGTTTGTTAGAAAAGATGATGCAGATTGTCATGGAAAATGCGGGCGCGCAACGGGGGCTGTTAATTTTGCGTCAGGGGAAACAATGGTTGTTACAAGCGGAGGCAACCATAGAGACAGAGCATGCCCTGTCTCTACAAGCCATGCCCGTTGAAACGATTGGCGGGAAAAGCGATAACCCCAAACTGTCATTGTCCATGTTACGTTATGTTGAGCAAATGCAAACGCCGTTAGTGTTAGATGATGCGCGCGCCTCCGCCCAATTTGCTCAAACGGTTTATGTCCAAAAATGTCAGCCTAAATCGGTGTTGTGTCTGCCCCTCGTCAATCAGGGGCAGGTTATCGGGGGGATTTATTTGGAAAATAACCTCACGACAGGCGCGTTTACGCCTGAACGGTTGGAAATGCTCAATTTGCTCTCGTCACAAATGGCAATCTCGCTAGAAAATGCCCAATTGTATCAGGAAGCCACCAAACTCGCGGCCATTCAACGGGAACTCGCCATTGCCCATGAGATGCAAAACAGTTTATTACCCCCGCCCAACCCCACTTGGCCTGATTTAGAAATTGTTTGTTATAGTACCCCCGCCAAAGAGGTCGGCGGTGATTTTTATAAATATCACTTAACGCCAGAGAAATCTATCTTTGCCATTGGGGACGTATCAGGCAAAGGAGTCCCCGCGTCCCTGCTCATGGCAACCAGTTTATCCCAATTGGATGCCTCATTGGTGTTGAATTTAACGGCCACCGAACGCATGGTTTATTTAGATACCGTTATTTTGCCCTATACCAAGCCCAAAAAGCAAAATTGCGCGTTGGTCTATGTGGAAATAGGGAGTAAGGAGGATTCCTACTCCTTAACTATTATTAACGCGGGCTGTATTCCGCCCTATATTAAGCGGAGTGACGGAACGGTAGAAACGTTAGAAATAGGCGGCTTTGCGTTGGGGCAAGGGCATGGGGCAAAATTGGGCTATCAAAGTGTGACGCGCCCCTTTGCCCCAGGTGACATGGTGATTTTGACCAGTGATGGCGTGGTCGAGGCGAATAATGCTCAGGACGAAATGTTGGGTTTTGACCGCCTAGAGGCTATCATGCAACAGGGGCCAACGACGAGCGCGGCGGCCATGTTAGAGTATCTTAAGCAGGCCATTGCTGCCTTCACGCAAGGGGCCGAGCCGCATGATGATTTGACGATGATGGTGGTACAATTGAGTAATGAGTGATAACTCATCATTCATTGGAGGCATGATGAAACTAAAATTTCCTTACGGTAATTGCAATTTTGAACAAATTGTCATGGAAAATTTCTTTTACCAAGACCGCAGCGACCGCATCCGTGATTTGGAGGAGGTGGGGCATAATCTCCTGTTATTACGGCCGCGCCGCTTTGGGAAGAGTTTACTGCTCTCCATGCTGGAGAATTATTACGATGTGGCGAAGGCTGATAAATTTGAACGGCTCTTTGGTCATTTGGCGATTGGCAAAAACCCCACGCCGTACCATAATCAATATTTCGTGATGAAGTGGGATTTCTCCATGGTTGACCCGCATGGCGATATTGAGGCAATTGTGCAGTCGTTATATAGCCATATTAATGATTGTATCGCTGATTTTGCCAATTACTATCAATCTTACTTAAAACGTGAGATTAGGATAGACGATGCTGACGCGCTCTCTTCGTTTCGTTCCTCATTAACGGCAGTCAAAACCACGCCCCACCGTTTATATCTGATGATTGACGAATATGACAATTTTGCCAATGAGGTCATGGTCAGCCGCAAACGGGGGCAAGACCGTTATGAACAATTACTAGAGGGCGAGGGCATTTTGAAAACCCTGTTCAAGGTCATCAAAGGCACCCTCGCGGGCATGGGCTTGGAACGGGTCTTTATGACGGGGGTCTCACCTGTGGTCATGAGCGACCTGACCAGTGGGCATAACATCGCCCGTAACATTTACTTTAAGCCTGAATTTAATGATTTGTGTGGTTTTCATGAGGCGGAAATTGAGCAAATGTTACAACAGGTGGTCAACCATTGCGGTTTATCGGCGGCGCAAGCAACCGAAGCCATGCAAATAATGAAGATTTATTACAACGGCTACTGTTTTGTGCCACCTGATACGGTAGAGAGTGTGCCTGCCACCAAAATGTACAACCCCACGATGGTACTTTATTTTTTGGATGAACTGCAAAATTATTGCCGTTATCCCGCCAATATGTTGGACAATAATCTCAGTACCGACCGTCAGAAATTGGAATATGCGGCCTTCTTGCCAGGCGGAGGCAATGTCATTGTCAGGGCAGTGGACGAAAAAGAGCCGTTAGCTATACCTAATCTAACGTCCCGTTTTGGCGTGCGTGAAATGTTAGAGGCGGAAAATGATGATACGTTTGTGGCTTCGTTGCTCTATTATCTGGGCATGTTGACCGTCAATGGGCGTAATCAATGGGGGCAACTCTTGTTAAAAGTGCCTAATTTGACGGCTAATGGCTTATATTTTGAACGATTGCAAAAGATATTGTTGCCTCAATCGAACAAAAATGAAATTGAGCGCGCCGTCAGGGGATTTTATGCCACAGGGAATTTGTTGCCTGTGTGTGAATTGGTGGAGCAACGTTTCAAAGCGTTAGATAATCGCGATTATCGGCAGGCGGATGAGTTGTTGGTTAAAACGGCATTTTTAGCCATCTTATTTAACGATTTGTATTACATGATTGATTCGGAAACGGAGTTACAACGGGGTTACGCCGATTTAACCATGATTTTGCGGCCTGATATGCGGCAATATCAACTGCTTGACCATGTGGTCGAGTTTAAGTATGTGACGCTGAAAGACGCTGGCTTAAGCGGGGTGCAAGTACGGGAGATGAGTCGGGAGGATTTGGCGGCGTTGCCTGCGGTGGAGGCACAGCTTACGCAAGCTAAAGCACAAATAGTCCGTTAT
>JAIFLK010000372.1 GCA_020049115.1 Chloroflexota bacterium
ATTAAGATTTCTTGCGCCAACCGCGTATCAATGCGGCGGGCCAAAATGAGAGCCACCAGGCCATGCATGGCCGCCCATAAAATGGTGGCTTCCATGAAGGGGTCGCTTAAGGTGCGGCCAGATTCTGCGGCGTAATTGCTTAAGGTGTTGGCGGTTAAATCCAAAAAGCGGCGAGCGCGACGATATTGTTCTTGAGAAAATCGCTTTTTTAGCAAGGGTAATAAAATATACATGGTTTCGTAATAACCAGGGTTGGTGAGGCCAAAGTGAATGTAGGCGCGGCAGATTTGCTCTAAATGGGTGCGGGGGGCGTTGGGGGCGGTGAGGATGGTTTGGTAATCGCGGTAAAGTTGCTCGGTGCCTTCATCTATGAGGGCGTAGAAAATGTCATCTTTGTTCTTAAAGTAAAGGTAAATGGTGCCTTGACTGCACGCCAATTGACGGGCGATTTTCCGCATGGAGAGGTTTTTGTAGCCGTCCTCTATCAATAAATGACGGGCGACATCTAAAATTTGGCGGCGATAATCGGTGGTGGTTGGGGTCAACATTGCGCTTCCATACGTTAATGAACACTGTTCAGTAGTATACGAGGGTTGAGGGGACTTGTCAAATTATTCTTGCATCTTAGCGTCTTGGCGTTGAAATTTTAACGCCAAGACGCTAAGTCGCTAAGATTAGATACTGTGTTGCCATGAACAGACAGGAATGTCTGTTCTACTGTAGGTCAGACATTCCTGTCTGATTTATTGGGAACATACAAGAACTTACGCAGGAGTCCGCAATTATTTGCGGGCTGTCCGCAAATGATTGCGGACTCCTACCACAAATACGCTATTTTTGCGTAAGCCCTAAGATGCAAAGCTGAAGCGTTGCGACTCCAATTTGTCCCTGCGCGCCGTATAACAGAGCAAAATGACTATTGCTAAAAATTATCCCTGCGACTACAATAGAGGCCAAACGGAGTCCAAATCTTTAGATTTGAACTCGAACAAATCTAAAGATTTGGACTCCAATAAACTACTAACAAATGACCACTAACAATGATTGGCAATTGATTCAGACCCAATTAAATGACAAAAAATTAACACCTATTATTAGTAATCGGGTATTGCAGCAGGCGGTGTTTGGGGCAGATGATGGGGCGATGCAGCTATGGCTGAAAAAAATCGCCATGTATCCGTTGGCGGATAGCAATTTGAGTCGGGTGTCGCAATTTCGCCAAGTTAACTATAAGAGCCGCAAACCGATGGTGAAGGAATATTTGGAAGCCTTAAATCGGGCAGTGTTGCGCGCTCACCCGTCACAGGATACGGCGCGCCAAGAGCAATTAAAAATCGAGGCGCAAACTCGCCCTTTTTCTGATTTTGTGTTACATGATGTATTGTGCCTTAATCTTGACCCGTATCAGGATAATCCCTTGACGTTGTTGGCGCGGCTGGAGTTGCCGCTGTATATTACGACTAGCCCCCACAGTTTTATAGAGGAGGCGTTAAAGCGGTGGGGTAAAGAGCCGCGCACGGAGGTCTATGCCTGGCGGGAAGAGTTGCAACGGGATTTGAAGCCTGAATATCGCTTTGACCCTGATTTTGAGCCGTCAGAGGCTACGCCGTTGGTCTATCATCTGCATGGGATTGATGATTGCCCCGATTCGTTGGTGCTGACGGAAGATGACTTTTTGGGGTTTCTGGTTAATGTGGCGCAGGATATTAAAAATCCTGACGTGGTGCCGTCGGTGGTGCGCTATGCGCTGAGTTCTTCGTTATTGTTGCTGTTGGGTTATCAATTGCATACGTGGGATTTGCGGGTGTTGTTGCATGGCTTGATTCAACGCCACCAACGGCGAGAACGGAGTTTTACGGTGCAATTTGTGCCACCTGATATGCCGAATGTGACTAATCATGCGGAATATTGTAATTATTTGCAGGGTTATTTTGAGCAGACGACCTTTGAGGTGCATTGGGGCGATACGTTGGTCTTTTTGCAAGAGTTATGGGAACGTAAGAGTAATCCGGTGGTTGATGATGAATGGTGAGATAATTTTTAGCCCTTATAAGGTTTGAAACCTTATAAGGGCTGAATAAAATAAAACTATGATGAACAATCCTTACATTGGCCCGCGTACCTTTAGCGCGAAACAAGGCCATCTCTTTTTTGGGCGGGAACGGGAAGCACGCGATTTGCTCTCGTTGGTATTGGGGGAACGGCTGGTGCTGTTCCATGCCACGTCGGGCGCGGGCAAAAGTTCGCTCATTCAGACCCGTTTGCGGCCGCAGTTGGCGAAAGAACGTTTTAACGTGAGCCTCCCCGTCGGGCGGGTGAGTGGGGAGTTGCCCCCTGGCATTACGGCGGTGAGTAATAACTTCACCTTTAACCTGATTTTGAGCCTGGACGAAAATCGTCAGCCCGCCCATGAATTGACCGAGCTAACGTTAAGTGACTATTTGCGACAACGAATGACCCCCGATGTGAATACCCCCTTTGTCCTCATCATTGACCAGTTTGAGGAGATTTTGAACACGAATTTGCAACATTGGGCGCAACGGCGACCTTTTTTTGAGCAGCTACAGCAGGCTATGAGTGACCAGGCCCAATTATGGGTGGTGTTGGCGATGCGGGAGGATTATGTGGCCGCGCTTGAGCCGTTTAGCCAGGTTTTGCCGAACCGTTTGCGGACGCGTTACGGGATGCAACGGTTGGGTTATAAGGCGGCGTTGCAGGCGGTGAGTAAACCTGTAGAAAAGTTGCGCCCTTTTGCTAAGGGGGTGGCGGAGCAGTTGGTGGATAATTTGCGCCAGATTAAGCTGCAAGGGTTTGGCGATAGTCAGACGGTGTTGGGGGAGTTTGTGGAACCTGTGCAGTTGCAGGTGGTCTGTTTTCGGTTGTGGGAGAGTTTGGTGCCCTCACCCCTAGCCCCTCTCCCAGGGGGAGAGGGGAATAATGAGACCCTCACCCCAACCCCTCTCCCAAAGGGCGAGGGGCTACTTGATACCTCCCTCTCCCCCTGGGAGAGGGCTGGGGTGAGGGAGATTACGGCAGATGACCTGGCGCAGTTGGGGGATGTTGACCAGACGTTGGGGGATTTTTATGAGGAGGTGTTGCGGGGGGTGTTGGGTGTGGAGTCAGCACGCCCTCGTGCTGGCAGTGACCCACGAGGGCGTGGGTCACTCCTCAGCGTGGCGGAGTTAGCACGCCCTCGTGCTAACCGCGTGACGGAGGAACGGCTGCGGGGGTGGTTTAATGAACAACTCATTACGGCGGCGGAGACGCGGGGGCAGGTGTATCAAAATGATAAGACGGGGGAGACGGCGGGGATTCCCAATGGCTTGGTGAAGCAGTTGCAAGATAAGTTTATTTTGCGGGCGGAGGTGCGGGCGGGAGGGACATGGCTGGAGTTGGTGCATGACCGTTTGGTGCAGCCGATTTTGAAGGCGAATCGGGAGTGGCGATATAAACGGCAACAAATTCAACGGCAGCGATGGGGCGTGATGAGTGTGGGGTTGGGGCTGTTATTGCTGATGGCGGTGGGCAGTTATGTTTATTACACTCAACGGGCAGATTATTTAGCGGCGCAATGTGAAGCGTGGGCAGTTATGTTTATTACACTCAACGGGCAGATTATTTAGCGGCGCAATGTGAAGCCGATTTTAATAATACGGCCAGTGACGCGGCCACGCGGCTAAATAGTTTAGCCAAATTACAAGCCTTAGGGGGCGAGTATGAACCCCGCGCGGTTGAGTTGATTAGCAATTTATCGTTAGATGAACAGGCCAAGTTGTTCGAGGCCGATAATCCTGTGGTGAAGGCGAAATTGAGCGCGGCCTATCGAGACAATATTACGGCGGGGCGCAATCGGGTGCAAAATTTGGCTTATTTGTTTAATTTGCCAGGCTCTGAGGCGGATGCGTTGCAGTTGTTTGATGGGCTGTCGGCGGAGGAACGGCTGGCTTTGTTCACTAAAAACGAGGCTACTTTGTTACCCTACCGTAAAAAAATAGCCGAACAAAGCTATACCCGTACTCAAAACATAGACAGTAGGTTATTGAAGGCGATTCAATCGACCTTTGAGCTGGAGAAAGTTTCTACTGAGATTGCGTTTTGGGCGCGGGCCAGAAAGTATCAAGATGAGGCCAAGGCGTGTTGGGCGAGGCGTGTGACGGGAAAGGGGTTGCGTGAACAGGAGCAAAAATGCCAAAATGAGGTGAATGAGGCTAAACGCTTTTATGATTTGGCGATTGATTTGAATCCAGCCAACCCTGCGACTCGGTTAGAACGGGTGGCGGTGATGGCTTATACGGGGGATTATGAAGCGGCGGTGGTTGATTTAACCTGGGTCATGCAGCACCACTCTGAGCAGCAAGCAACGGTGATTTCACTGACGCTTTTATCGCCGCAGGTTTATTCATTGGCTTTGATTAGCACCTTTGCCTTGAGTTTGCCGCAACTGAATAGCCTGGTGATGACTGACATGGTGACGATACCTGCGGGGGTGTTTACGATGGGCAGTGATAATGATAAGAGTGAAGAGAATGAGAAACCTGTGCATCAGGTGACGTTGAAGGCGTACCAACTGGATAGATATGAAGTGACGAATTATCAATATGGGCTGTGTGTGGTGGCGGGGAAATGTGAACCACCGCGTAATAGCAGTTCATATCAACGAACTTTTTATTACGGTAATGCTGCTTATAACAATTATCCTGTCATTAACATTGATTGGATGCAAGCTAAAAGTTATTGTGAATGGCGCGGGACGCGGTTGCCAACGGAGGCGGAGTGGGAAAAGGCAGCACGGGGGACGGATGCTCGTACTTATCCGTGGGGTGACAAAATTGATGACACGTATCTGAATTTTAATGGCACGGTGGGGGATACGACGCAAGTGGGGCGTTATTCAAGTGGGGCGAGTCCTTACGGGGTGATGGACATCGCGGGGAATGTGTGGGAGTGGACGAGTACGGATTACAAGGAATATCCGTATAAGCCTGATGATGGGCGTGAAGGTAATGATATAAAAATCAATAATTATAAAATATTGCGTGGTGCTGGCTGGGGCAGTAGTGGTAGTAATGCGCGCGTAACGTCTCGCTTTTACTTTGATACTACGAAGTCGTACCTCTTTTTAGGCGTTCGTTGTGTCCGCTAGATGTATTTCTGAGCTTCTGGCTTTTAATTTTTTTTGGAATTAAATGTACTACGATATATTGTGATTAGGCAGAGACTACAGCGGATTAAGGAGGGAACGGCTAGCACGACTCGGAAGGCACCGAGGCGCGGAATGGATTTAAACCTCACAGGTCTTTAAGACCTGTGAGGTTTTTTGGTTGTTGGGTAGGGTTGCTACA
>JAIFLK010000056.1 GCA_020049115.1 Chloroflexota bacterium
TCAGGCTCATTTGATGACCAACAACGCCGCGCCGTCATGGATGCGTTGGGGCAAGCGGGCAGCGATTATCGTGACTATTATTATCAACATGGCTTTTCGGGCGAGGTGACTCACGTGGCTAAGGCTGATGTGTTGAACTTCCTTAACCTCGCGCAACAATATATCGAACATACCTTGCGCGCCAATTTACGCCCTGACCAGTTATATCATTCCTACAATTTATTGCAATTGGGGGATAAGACCGCCTCCGTCGGCTACTTATACGAAATGTTAGAAGGCCAAGTGGCGGTGTTATCTTCAGGCATGTTATCAGGTCAACAGGCTTTAGATTTATTAAATAGTCTGCGCCACAGCCAACTCTACCGCGCCGACCAACATAGTTACATTCTCTATCCTGACCGTGACCTGGCAGGTTTCCTTCATAAGAATAACTTGAGTGAAGCCCAAGTCAAGGATTCGCCTCTCATTGCGGCATTAGTTGCCAATAATGATATGACCTTAATCCAGCGAGATGAAAATGGCCTGCACCATTTTAACGGAACATTTCGCAATGCCAAAGATGTTAACCGTGCCTTGAACGCCTTACAAAAACAACCCCAATATGCACCATTGGTAACGGCAGAACGGGAAAGCATGTTACATTTATTTGAGACCATTTTCCAACATAGCCAATTTACGGGGCGTTCAGGCACGTTCTTTGCCTATGAAGGGTTGGGCAGCATTTATTGGCACATGGTCTCTAAATTGTTGTTAGCCGTGCAAGAGACCTATCTGTGGGCGAGTGACCATGGCGAAGCGGGCGCAACCTTAGAGGCATTACGAGTCGCCTATTATGATATTCGTCAAGGCATTGGCTTTAATAAAACGCCGCAGGTTTATGGGGCCTTTCCCACCGACCCCTATTCTCACACCCCCGCAGGGCAAGGCGCAGAACAACCTGGCATGACGGGACAAGTTAAGGAAGAATTACTAACCCGTTTAACGGAATTAGGGTTATTGGTTGAACATGGTCAACTCCATTTCAAACCCACCTTACTGCGCCCGCAAGAGTTTATCACTCAGCCAACTCAATTTAGTTATATTGCGATTGATGACCAACTACAGAGTCTCGCCTTACCCGCTAATTCCTTAGCCTTTACCTTCTGTCAAGTCCCCTTTATTTATCGAAATGGCAGCGACACCGCCAAAATTGTGATTGATTACGCTAAGGGCGAATCCACCGAAATTCAGGGGGAAACCTTAAGCGCAACCATTTGTCACCCGATTTTTGCTCGTAATGGTCAAGTCCGTCAAGTAACCGTTTATTTCAAAAATATGTAACGACTCGTCTGCAAAAAGGAGTGCAACGCTTCAGCTTTGCTCATCTGCGGTAGCGCAAAGCTAAAGCGTTGCACTCCAAAACACCGTTTTTGCAGGAAAGTCACATAAAGGAAACGATGATGTTAAAAAACAAATCCATTCGCTTTACCCTTGTAGCTGTTCTTGGTGCAACGTTATTATTTGCAGCCTTGAGTTTCCTCCTCCCCGTCCACGCTATCGCCGTTGCGTCAGGGACTACCTTGCCATTGGTAGATGATTTTGAAACAGGCAAATTACCCACAGGCAAGGATGCTAATAATCTTGCCATTGGTTATGTGACTTGGAGTGACGGTAGCCCGATTGCCTTAACCGTGACCACCGTTGCGGCAGGCAGCCCCTTAGCCATGCCCAATCAAACGGGCAACAATACCATTTTGAAAATGGACAGTAATATTAATAGTTGGGGTGGTTTCACCCATGCCTTTGAGAATGAAACCGTCAATACCTGGACTCCCCAAGATTGGCGTAGTTATAGCGGCATTGGTTTTTGGCTTTATGGCACAGGCAAGGGAACGGGCTTATTCTTTGAACTCAAAGAAAATCGTAACCCTGGCTCAACCAAAGATGATGCCGAGACCTGGACACATCCTTTCACTGATTCAGTGGCGGGCTGGCGTTATGTTGAAATTCCTTTCAACGCCTTTACCAGCAAAAATATCGGCAATGGCGCACCCAATGATGGCTTTACGGGTGAGCAAATTCATGGCTGGGCGTTTGGCTCATTAACCAGTGGCGGCGCACAAAGCCATTATTTAGACAACATTATGTTAATTGTGCGAAAAACAGTGATAGATGATTTTGAAACAGGCAAACTGCCCACAGGCAAAGATGCCAATAATGTTTCGATTGGTTATGTCACTTGGAGTGATGGTAGCCCGATTGCCTTGACCACCACCACCGTTGCGGCCAACAGCCCCTTAGCCCTGCCCAATCAAACGGGCGCAAATATCGTTCTGAAAATAAATAGTAATATTAATCAATGGGGTGGCTTCACCCATGCCTTTGAGAATGAGGCCGTCAATACCTGGACTCCCCAAGATTGGAGTAGTTATGAAGGAGTGAGTTTTTGGCTCTATGGCACGGGTAAGGGAACGGGCTTATTCTTTGAACTGAAAGAAAATCGTAACCCTGGCTCAACCACAGATGATGCCGAAACCTGGACGCATCCTTTCACCGATTCAGTGGCGGGCTGGCGTTATATTGAAGTTCCTTTCACCACCTTTACCAGCAAAAATATCGGCAATGGCGCACCCAATGATGGCTTTACGGGTGAGCAAATTCATGGGTGGGCGTTTGGTTCATTAACCAGTGGTGGCGCACAAACGCATTATCTGGATAATATTGCCATTTATGGCCGAAAAACCACGACTGAGCAGAAAGTGAAAGTCGCCTTTAATACAAACAGATACACGGCGCGGGAAGGCACAACGGCGACCATTACGGTGACATTAAACGCCACCTCAACCACCCCCATTACAGTGAGTTACGCCACCCGCGAAAGTGGGGCAATTGACGGGCGCGATTATGAGGCCATTAGTGGGACGTTGGTTTTCCCCCCCAATAGCCTGACCCAAACCTTTAGTGTTAAATTATGGTCTGATAAGCAAGATGAGCGCAAAGATGAACTGATTGTCTTGTTGCTTTCTCAGCCCGAAGGGGCTGCGTTAGGGTATCCTTTCCGCACTATCCTCGTTATTCAAGATGATAATGCTCCTAATGTGATGGGCTTAGATGACTTTAATGAAGGTTTCTATGGTTATCAAACGACAGGTAATGTGACCTTAACCACCGATGAGGTGATGACGGGGACGGCCATGGCAGTGCCTGGCCAAGCCAAATCTGAGGGCATTTTGAAGGTGGCGCATACCAATGGCGGCAAGTTCAATCGTACCTTTACTAGCCCCCAAAATTGGAGCAATTATGGTGGCTTAAGGTTCTGGTATACCTTTACTAGCCCCCAAAATTGGAGCAATTATGGTGGCTTAAGGTTCTGGTATTATGGCAAGAATAGCGGCCAAACCATTACCACCACCCTTAATGATAACTTAACTCAAACCACCGCCAATGTAAGCCCCGACAAGTGGGTTTTGCGCTGGAGTGAAGAGTTTAGCGAAACGGCAGGCACTCCGCCCAATCCCAATATCTGGACACCTGAAATTGGCGATGGGGCGTTGGTGGATAATGTGGGTTGGGGCAATAGTGAACTCCAATATTACACCGATAGTAAAGGAACATGGTCATTACGGTCTTGAAAAACGACAACCCTGACTACATGTGTGCCTATATTCCGCCTGAAAATGGCACGGGAAATGGCACCTGTGGCTATACTTCGGCTCGTTTAATGACCTACGATAAAGTGGAATTTCTCTATGGGCGGATTGAAGCCCGCGCCAAAGTTCCCGCAGGGGTTGGTTTATGGCCTGCGTTCTGGGCTTTAGGCAACGATATTTTTGACCAAAATCCCTGGCCCATCTCAGGCGAAATTGATGTGATGGAATTTGTGGGTAAATCGCCGCATGACGTTCTTGGCACCATTCATGGGCCAGGCTATTCGGGTGGCGCAGGCGTGGGTGGCAAATATGTCTTTACCAACCCTGTGGCCGATGATTATCACACCTTTAGCGTGGATTGGACTCCCACTGAAATAAAATGGTATGTTGATAACATCAATTACTTTACGGCCAGCACCAAAACCATTCCCACAGGGACGCGTTGGGTTTATGACCATCCCTTCTTCCTCATCTTAAATGTGGCGGTGGGTGGCAATCTCGGCGGCAATGTGAACAGCACTTTCCCGCAAAAATTGGAGGTTGATTACATTCGCGTCTATCAAGCCCCCGACAGTTCACAGCAATTTACCGCCAGCTTCAGCGATAACTTTAATGGTTGGCAAGAAGTGACCGTGCCATTTAGCCGCTTCAAAGCCGCCACTCAGCAACCCCTTAAGGCCAGCAGTGATAACTTAACCTTAACCAATGTGTCGGGTTATGGCTTCACGGTGAATGGGGCGGGTTCATTCTCGCTAGATAATGTTCATTTGGTGGACAAAGCGGCCATCACCGCAGACAGCACCTATTTACCATTGATTAATAAATAGCTGCGGTAAATGTTGGGCAACAAAAAAGAGTCTCGCCAAATTTGGCAAGACTCTTTTTTGTTATTCACTTGTTATACCTCCGGAGGGGCTCGAACCCCCAACCCTTGGTTCCGAAGACCAATACTCTATCCAATTGAGCTACGAAGGCAGATACAACATCATATTATAGTCAATCAACTAAAAATGGCAACTTTGCGGTTTGACATCCGAGCAATTGGCGTTTAAGATAGCCTATATGAGCGATTTACACCCCAAACCACCCCAATTACAGCCTATTCCCTTAGCCCGCCACAACCGTTTTTGGCCTATCCTCAGTCATGGGCTGATGGTATTAGGTGCGGCCTTGCTCTTTATGGGCGGCTGGCAGCTTTATGGGTATTACAATGAATTAAATCATCCACCCGCCCCCATTATTGACTCACAAACAGCATTTGCCACGAAATCCACCATAACCATGCCCCCCACCCCCACGCCACCACCCGCGACCATGACGAAAGCGATTGATACCGCCACACCCATAACACCAACCAGCACCCTAGCCGCCACGCCCATAGCCACCCGCACCCCCTCGCCCCTGTCCGAATTGCTCACCGAGATTGATTTCTCGCGCAATGCTCACCCTGAACTCATGCCCCAAGAAACCCCTAAATCCACGCCAACCGCCGTCACCGCCGCGCCCATCACCCGCATTATCGCGCCGAGCATTGATTTGGACGCGCCTGTGATTGAGGTTGGTTGGGTCACCTGGACGGTTGACGGTAAACCGCAAAATGTGTGGCAAGTGGCCGATTATGCCATTGGTTGGCATAAAAACTCGGCCTTACCTGGTCAGGGTGGTAATATTGTGTTATCAGGACACAATAACGTGAATGGTGAACTTTTTCGTTACACCCTCAATTTGGCCGTCGGTGATAAAATTACGCTATACGAGGGTAATAAATCATATCAGTATCATGTCACCGAGAAATTTATTGTTAAAGATTTAGACGAGCCAGAAGAGGTTCGCCGCGCCAATGCCCGTTGGATTGGCCCCTTTGATGAAGAACGATTAACCCTTGTGACATGTTGGCCTTATATCGGCAACACTCACCGCGCCATTGTGATTGCCAAACCATAACCATGATTTTGGACAGGATTAACAGGATTTACAGGATTAAAAACAAAAAAATTCCACCTGTAAATTTTTAGGGGATGGAAAATCGGAGTCCGCAATCCTTTGCGGACAGCCCGCAAATAATTGCGGACTCCTCACCATGATTTGGGACAGGATTTTTTAAGCCTTTATAAGGTTTGAAACCTTATAAAGGCTACATCTCTAAACTCCAAACGCGTCCCGCAGGCGGTCAAAAAAACTCTTTTCCTTCTGCGGCACCACTTCCTTATCTAACGTTTTGCCCAGTTGGGTTAATAATTCCCGTTGCTCTTTACTCAAACTCGTGGGAGTACGGACATTTATTGTAATCAATTCATCGCCCCGCCCCGCACTCGTCCCATCACGGCGCAAACGCGGCACGCCCTTACCCCGCAAACGAATCACATCCCCCGTTTGTGTCCCCGCAGGAATTTTCATGGGTTCAGTCCCATCTAAGGTCGGCACATCCACCTCATCCCCTAACGCGGCCTGAGCAATATTAACCGCCAACTCAATGTGCAAATCATCATTATTACGGCGGAAGTACGAATGGGGCTTCACCTGTAATACTACGTACAGATTGCCTGGCGGCCCGCCCATCGCCCCCGCTTCACCCTCACCCGTCAAACGGATTTGCGTGCCATTATCTACCCCCGCAGGTATCTTGACCGTCAAGCGGCGAGTTTTCGTCAATTGACCGCGCCCCTGACACTCCCGACATGGGCTGGCAATAATTTCACCGCGTCCCTGACAGCGTGAACAAGTCGAAATATTAATGAAAAAGCCCGTCTGCCGCCGAATTTCGCCCGTCCCATTACATTCAGGACAACGCAAAGCCGACGTACCTGGCTCCGCCCGACTGCCGCTACATTTGGCGCAGGTTTCCTTACGGGGAATTTCGATTTCTTTCTCAACCCCAAAAACCGCTTCCTCAAACTCAATCGGCATGTCATAACGCAAATCTGCGCCCTGACGCGGCCCGTTGCGCTGACGGCGTGCGCCACTCGCCCCTGCCCGCCCAAAACCACCGAGGCCACCAAACACTTCCTCAAATATTTCAAACGGGTCACGCCCGCCAAAACCACCTGAGAAGCCCCCAAAACCACTCCCGCCACTCGTGCCTAAGCCCGCATGTCCAAAGCGGTCGTAGGTCGCCCGTTTTTGGTCATCAAACAAGATTTCGTAAGCCTCATTAATTTCCTTAAATTTCGCCTCGGCCTCATCCTCTTTACTCACATCAGGGTGATATTTCCGCGCCAATTGCCGATAGGCTTTTTTAATTTCATCTTTGGGCGCGCCCTTCGCTACCCCCAACACATCGTAATAATCGCGTTTGCTCATATAAACACAAGATTAAGAATTAAAAATTAAGAATCACGTCCTAATTTTTCCTTCTTAATTCTTACTAGAATCATTTTCAAAATCATCATCGGGGGGCAAGCCTCTGCGCTCTCGTCAGTTTGGCTATACATGGCCTGACCGATTTTTTGCAACGTCAGGCTCAACTCATCAATACTGGCCCGAATCGTCTCCACCTCATCGCTCACCTTCGCCGCTTTTAACGCCTCAATCCGACTCTTCACTTCATCTTGAATCTCTGCGCTAATTTTATCACCCGCCTCACTCAAGGCTTTCTCGGAAGCAAAAATAACCGTATCGGCCTTATTTTGCGTTTCAATCAATTCACGATTACGGGCATCTTCATCTCGATGTAACTCGGCTTGGCGCACCATCTCCTCAATTTCGGAGTCTGACAAACCACTAGAGGGAATAATTTGCATGCTTTGGGCTTTATCGGTGGCCTTATCCTTCGCCAACACATTCAAAATACCATTCGCATCAATATCAAAAATCACCTCAATTTGCGGCATGCCACGCGGCGAGGGCGGAATCCCATCTAAAATGAATTTACCCAAACTCTTATTATCCGCCGCCATGGGGCGTTCACCTTGCAAAACGTGAATTTCCACTTGAGTTTGATTATCCGTTGCCGTTGAGAAAACTTGGCTCTTTTTAGTCGGAATCGTCGTATTACGTTCAATTAACGGCGTGGCAATCCGCCCCAACGTTTCAATACTTAAGGTCAGCGGAGTCACGTCCAACAATAAGACATCTTTCACCTCACCGCCCAACACCCCCGCCTGAATCGCCGCACCAATCGCCACGACTTCATCAGGGTTCACCCCTTTATGCGGCTCACGCCCAAACATCTGCTTGACCGCTTGTTGTGCCGCAGGCATCCGAGTTTGACCACCGACCAAAACCACTTCCGTAATTTGGTTAAGGTTAAGTTTAGCATCCTGCATGGCCTCACGACAGGGGGTCATGGAACGACTAATTAAGTTTTCGGTCAACTGCTCAAATTTAGAGCGACTTAACATCATGGTTAAATGCTTCGGGCCAGAGGCATCCGCCGTAATAAAGGGCAAATTAATTTCCGTCTGCTGAGTGGTGGATAGCTCAATTTTCGCCTTTTCCGCCCCTTCCTTCAACCGTTGCAAGGCTTGCATATCTTTACGCAAGTCAATGCCTTCTCGTTTCTTAAACTCATCGGCCACGTAATTAATCAAAATCTGGTCAAAATCATCGCCGCCCAAAAAGGTGTCGCCATTGGTTGATTCAACCTCAAACA
>JAIFLK010000048.1 GCA_020049115.1 Chloroflexota bacterium
TCAAAAATATTAACCACCCCCTCTGCGCCGAGGCGGGTGGTAAGTTCGCTTAATAAATAATCGGTTAAGCCATGATAGTCGGTGGGAAAAAAGGGGTCTGCGGCCTCGGTCAGTTGATAAACTTGGGAGGGGCGGCCTGGGCCGTTATGCTTCCGTATGACTGAAGCGGTGATTAAATTATCAACTTGCAAAATATTAAGATGATGGCGCACCGCCATGGGCGTTAGTCCTACTGCTTCGGCCAATTCGTCTACGGTGGCTGGCCCTTTTTCGTTAAGATACGTAATAATATGCCGTCGGGTAATCTGCATCATAAACACCTGCGCTTTATAGAGTACAATCGTGATGATTTTAGCATAGAAAAAATATAAAATCAACTAATATTTATCAAATTTTTTATAAAAATAGCTTGCCTTAATGAACAGAGTGTAGTAAAAATATAAAATCAACTAATATTTATCAAATTTTTTATAAAAATAGCTTGCCTTAATGAACAGAGTGTAGTACAATATCCCATTAGAATAAATTTGGAGCGTCAATATGCAAACATTAGTGTATCGTAAAGGAGCAAACCCCATGAGTTTATTACCTTATTTAGCCTTAGGGTTAATAGGCATGTTTATGGTTTGGCGCGGCAACCGTCGTCATAAAGATTTAACGGAGCAAGTGGAGCGACTAGGTAGCCGCATTTATCAATTGCGCCGTGAGCTAGAAACGGCACAAGAAAAGGCCGAGCAAGCGAACATGGCCTTACAATATGACATTTTAACCCTGAAAGGTGACTTAAAAATTACGGCTGAGATGCCCATTGGCGACATTATCAGTAACTATCCCCAAGCGCAACAAGTTTTGGCGGGCTTTCATATCGGCGGCTGCGACAGTTGCTCGGTAGACAATCATCAGCCGTTGGGCGAGGCAGTTTTCTCTAATGGGCGGGACATTCAACCCATTCTGGTCGCCCTGAATACGTTGGTTTTAGAAAGCAACGGGCATGGGCAAGTTGACGCGGCGCGGCTTAAGATGCCTAATGTTAAGTTAGAATTTTAGTTAGCTTACAACTTATAACCTACAAGGCGCGGTTGAAAGTTAACCGTGTCTTTTTAGTTAAAAAACCATAGTTGCCAAATTTGTTATCTTAGGGCAAAATAGAACGCGAAGAAACGCGAAGTGCGCGAAGTTTTTAGAGCTGCAAGGTTTCTAAAACCTTGTAGCTCTGGACGTAATAAAAATTTAAGAGAAAGTAGGGACATCATTTTGTGGGACGAAATTATTGCCATTATTAATAACCACCAGCATTTTGTTATTACCTCGCACCAAAACCCCGATGGTGATGCCATTGGCTCAGAATTGGGCTTGGCAGGCCACCTCCGTAAATTAGGCAAAAAGGTAAAAATTATTAACCATGACCCTTTGCCGCCGTCATATCGCTTTATGGGGCGCAAACGGTGGGTTAAGCGATTTAGCAAATCGAAACATAGTAAAGTTATCGCTGAGGCTGAAGTCATTATCGTGGTCGATGCTTCTGGCGGATGGAAGCGCACGGGCAATGTGGGTGAGTTTTGCGAAAAAAGCACCGCCATCAAAGTGTGTATTGACCACCACCCTGACACGGCTGATTTTGCAGATGTGGCGGTGATTGATACCAACGCCGCCGCCGCCGCCGAGCTAATTTATGATTTATTAGTGACCATGAAGGCCGATTTTTCTAAGCAGATGGCAACGGCATTATATACCGCAATCTTAACCGATACGGGCAACTTTCGCTTCCCCAAAACTAGCCCCCATACCCATGAAATTGCTGCCAAATTAATCGAATATGGGGCCGACCCATTTCAGGCGTATAAAATGATTTATGAGCAATCCACGCCTAATCGAGTGAAATTAAAGGGGCAAGTGTTAGCCAATCTTAATTTTGCCGCCGAGGGTCAAATTGTTTATTTTGGCATTACCCACGCCATGCTAGATGCTTGTGAGGTTAAAACTTCGGAATTGGAGGGGTTTGCCAGCTTAGGCCAGGAAATCAAAGGGGTGCGGGTCATTGTCTATGGGCTTGAATTGGGTGATGGTCGCGTGAAGCTCAGTTTACGCAGTGATGACACGGTTGCCGTTAATAAAATTACGGCCGAGTATGGCGGCGGCGGACATCACGGGGCGGCGGGCGCAACCACCCAGGGTAAACTCAAGACCATTTTAGCGGAAGTGGTGCAAAAAGTAATTGCTCTCATGGCAACTCAATTACCCGCTGAAACAGAACCAAGTAGATGAGCATAAATTCTGCGGAAGACCTACAAGGTTTTGAAAACCTTGCAGGTCTAAACATGCCGCAAAACTTTTGCTTAGGTACTTAAACTAGAATCCGCAACGTATAGCAAAAATTTCGTTTTGCTTCCGATTTCTTCGTGTATCTTCGCGGATTCTGGGTAGTCTAAATTTCAAATTTTGCTTGCCGTTATTCTTATACGATTCTAACATGATTACGCTACACTTTAAAGGTAAAAACAGGAGGTATGTTATGCCTATTTATCAATATCAATGTCCAGAATGTGATACTTTTTTTGACAAACGCCAGGGCTTCCATGACGAAGCGAAGGCTGAATGTCCCACTTGCGCCTATCCATTGGCGCGTCGTAAGTTATCTTTACCCGCGATTGTCTTTAAGGGCAGCGGCTTTTATGTTACGGATACTCGCAATGGTAACTCCGTGAATGGGAAATCATCTAGTAATAATGGTAAATCTGACGGTGGCGAGAGTAAATCAGCCACCGAAAGTAAAGCGACTGAAACTACTAGCGAAAGTAAAAGTAGCAGCAACGAAAGCCAAAATAGCGACAGTAAAAACAAAAATGGTAGCAGCGAAAGTAAAAGCAGTAGCAGCGAAAGTAAAGCAACTGTTGAGACGAAAGCCACCAGTAAAGCCAGTAGTTAGTTTTTTGTAATATCAGGCTTTCATCGAAAAACCCGATAAATTCGGGTTTTTTTGTCGCGTGAGCAGCAAATAAAAAACGGTTATAAACGGAAGTGTAAACCATCGAAAAACCCGATAAATTCGGGTTTTTTTGTCGCGTGAGCAGCAAATAAAAAACGGTTATAAACGGAAGTGTAAACATTGGTGTTTGGATTTAGCGACCCAATATACGCCATCAGCTTTTGAAAATAAGCAAGTCTTAAAAATATTACCGAACATGGATATTGTGGCTTTAGAGCCTTTGCCCCCCAGCGACCAGATGTTTTTAGAACGTTTTACCCAAAAAACCGCCGATGCGGTCTGGCAATTACAGCCGACCAAATTGTTAGAATTTCTCGAATCGGGCGCAGCCCTTAGCGAAGTGCAACAGTTTTTACAAGCCCGCAGCAGCAATCAATTGCCCAATACCGTAGAAACCATGTTAAAAGAGCATGGGGAACGGGTCAGCCAATTGAGTGATGTCGGCACGGCGCGGGTAATTCAGGTGCAAGATGCCGCGTTAGCCCAACTGATTGCCAATGATACTCGCTTGAAAAAATTGTGCATGGTGGCAAATGAGCATTATTTAGTGGTGCCAATTGAATCTGAAACGGCTTTTCGGCGAGCATTGCGCGACTTGGGCTATGCTGTCGCTAAGTCATCATAGGTTTAATTCGTTGCCAAAGCAGTGGATTAATAGTAAACTTGTAAGCATGGCTGTTCTAAAGGAAGCGCAACATGACTATTTCACCTACCTCTAAAATCTTAAATTTAACCCTAACCTTAACCAATTATCCCATCTTGGCTCGAAAAATTCGGGGCGAAATGCGCCAAGAATTATTTCGACGGGGAATTATTACGCCACATATCTTTGAGGATGAGGTGGAACGTAAAGCCATTATCTCCCAACAAATGGAGGGCTTGACCGACCCGACCACGCAAGAAACCAGCGAAGTGTGGGAGAAACGGTTGGCCTGCGTGCGCGATTATCTGACCGATTTTTATTTTGCCTATAATTTGCCACATGGTCATTTTCAAGAAATTGTGCAAAATGCCGTCAATGAAAATCGGCCAGGCCATTCGCCGCGTGAAGACATTGTTTTAACCTTTAACCCTGAACTTGCACCCTGGGAAATGCTCTTTTCGCAAGCCGAAAAATATATCACCTATCCACCCGAATTACTTGAGCAGGTAAAGCACCATCTCCAGCAAATTATTGTGGTGTTGCTCAAAGGGCTAGTGAGTGACCAACTGGCTTTTATTGGCATTGCCCGTAAAAGTCTTAATATATTTGATTTGAAATATATTAAGAATCAACGCTTTGGCCGAGGTAAAATCGGTGGTAAATCGGCAGGGATGATTTTGGCTTATAAAATTCTCATGCAGCCTGAAGCCGATGACGAGGTTGATTTTACGAAATATGTCGATATTCCTGAAACTTATTTTATTGGCAGTGATGTTTATTACGATTTTCGCGCCATCAATAATTTAGAGCGATTTAGCGGCCATAAATATCTTTCTCGTGACGAAATTGAGCAACGTTACCCCATTATCCGTGAAATTTATGTTCATAGCCACATGCCCAATATCATCACCGAAGAATTACGTGATTTTTTGCAACGAATCGGTAAAGCTCCCATTATTGTACGCTCATCTAGTTTGTTAGAGGATAATTTTGGTAGCTCCTTCGCGGGCAAATATGACAGTTTCTTTCTGCCCAATCAAGGCACAATAGATGAAAATTTAGCCGAGTTAGAGCAAGCCGTCACTAAAATTTATGCCAGTGTATTAAGCCCTGATGCCTTATTTTATCGTCAGGCGCAGGGGCTAGAAGATTACGATGAACGCATGGCAATTTTAATTCAAAAGGTGCAAGGCAAACAACATGGCCGCTATTTCATGCCTTATGTGGCGGGAGTTGGTTTTAGTTATAACCCGTTTATTTGGAATAAAAAGTTACGTGCTGAGGAAGGTTTTTTGCGGATAGTGTGCGGTTTAGGCACGCGCGCCGTTGACCGCGTAGACAAAGATTATCCCCGTATGGTCGGGTTGAGCCACCCTGAATTACGCCCCGTTAAGAGTGCGGCAGACATCATCAAATATTCACAACGCTTTATGGATGTGATTGATTTAGAAGAAAATGTCATGAAAACCATCCCCATCACCGAGATTTTATCCAGCGATTTTGAGGGCATCCAATACATCGCAGCCATTGATGAGGGGAGTTTTGTTAAGCCCATTTTCTCGCTAGGGCAGCCGATTGACCCGAATCAACTGGTCTTAACTTTTGATAATCTGCTCAAGAACACCGATTTTGTGAAGGTCATCAAAGGGATTCTCCGCAAGCTGACCAGTGCTTATAAACGGCATGTGGACATTGAATTTACCGTCCAAATTATTCCCAAATATCCTAAACCAGAAGTAAAAATCTTCCTGCTGCAATGTCGCCCCTTAAGTAATCGTCAGGGGGCAGAAAACGTGGCCGTTCCAGAAAATATTCCGTTAGATAAGCAAATTTTCACCGCCAGTCACCTTGTCCCCAAAGGAGTGGTTGATAATATTCGTTATCTGGTTTATGTAGACCCCATGGTTTATAGCCAAATTCCTGAGAGCGAAACCCGCATCGAAATTGCCCGCATGATGGGCCGCTTGAATAAACGCCTTGAGGGGGAGGTATTTATTTTGATGGGGCCAGGTCGTTGGGGCAGTTCCAACATGGATTTAGGCGTTAAGGTGTCTTACGCAGATATTTACAATTGCCGCATGTTAGTAGAAATTGCGATGGCTCACGGCGGCATTACGCCAGAGGTTTCCTACGGCACACACTTTTTCCAAGACCTCGTGGAGAGCAATATCTACCCCCTCGCCCTCTACCCCGACCAACCAGGCAATATTTTCAACCATGATTTTCTTACCCACTCAGTCAATAGCCTGCCGCAACTATTACCTCAATATGCGAACTATGCCGCCTACATTAATGTCATTGATGTTCCCGCGATTTGTAACGGCCAACGATTGCGGGTGGTCATGAATAGCGAAACGAGCAAAGCGTTGGGTTATTTAACCCATTAACAACCCTACCCCCCTCAATCCCCCCGACATCAGGGGGACGTTTTGTCCCCTCTCCTACGTAGGAGAGGGCTAGGGTGAGGTAAATAAAAAACTCCGAGGGTTAGAAACCCTCGGAGTTTTTTATTGTGCTTAATTCCTAGACCTGCAAGGTTTTTGAAACCTTGTAGGTCTAAACCAAATCTATACGCGCAATTCGTAACCCTGACCGCGCCGCGTCAGAATAAATTCGGGGATGCGTGGATTTTCTTCAATCTTTTGGCGTAGCCAGCAAATATGCACATCCAGCGTCCGTGTATCACCCACATATTCAGTTTCCCAAACTTCCTGCATCAACTGATTACGACTAACCACTTTGCCCACATTCTCCATGAGCAAAGCCATTAATTTCGTTTCTTTCGGGGTTAGGTGAATTTCATGACCACTGCGATGAAGTTCAGCTTTATTAAGATTCAAGACCATCCCCTTGACATTAACAACTTGTTCGATTATTTCTTGATGAGCCATATTTTCCTCCGATACTGCTTTTGATTTTGATAGTTAAGTAA
>JAIFLK010000301.1 GCA_020049115.1 Chloroflexota bacterium
GCTTGGCAGAAATAAGTTTCAAGCCATTATAAGGTTTTGAACCTTATAATGGCTGGGTGAACTACGCACTTATTTACGCCTAGCTGTACTAGCAATCATCCGATGACTAAAGGTTAGGCTCAGTATATCAAGATTTGTCCCCCTCACCCCTACCCTCGCCCTTTGGGAGAGCGAGTATTTTGTCTCCCCTCGCCCTTTGGGAGAGGGGCGGGGGTGAGGGGGATTTAGTAGTTGCACTCAAATCTTGATATACTGAGGCTAGTTAACATTTATTTAATTTAGTCAGGTTAAAATAAAACTACGTTTAATCATGGTAGAGCTATGAGGTTTTCAAAACCTCACGGTCTGGCACTTAAATCCTGTAAACTCGGTTCAAAAAGCTATTGACAAATCATCAAAAGTACAGTATACTAGTGGTATATACTGGTATATACCACTGACCTGGTATATACATTAGAGTTTATACCGATTAAAAAATTGTGGTCATTTCGTAGGGGCAATGCCTTGTGCTTGCCCCCGTTTTGGGCAGGGACAAGCCTTGCCCCTACGAAAATCGTTAAATCGGTATAATGTCTATTAAAACTGAGCTGCTTTTTGAACCTGAGCAAGGATTAACCATGAATCTGCCGCTGAATAAACAACATTCAATGCCGGTCTATCTTCAATTAAAAGAAGCCTTGCAAAACCAGATTGAGCAAGGGGTCTATGGTTCACATCAACAGTTACCCTCTGAGCGTTATTTATGTGAACATTATGATTTGAGTCGGATGACGGCGCGGCGGGCGTTGCAAGAACTCATTGCTGAGGGGTTAGCTTATACGCAAGCAGGCAAAGGAACTTTTGTTAGCCATAACCCCATTGACGAAATCAAGACTTTAAATCAAGCAACCAAGCAAGCGGCTTATTGTAGCTTAATTACCCATTATCATCAGGTTTTAATCAATCACCTTTTAGCTTTCAGAGCCATTGAAGCCGAACAACTTATTCGTGAGGCCCTAGCTAACTTTCCTTCAGAAATAAATGTGATTGACCTGTTTCTCTCCGTCATGCGGCAGACGGAACAGCAATGGCAACAGGGGCAAATCGAACTGGTAGCTCATAACTATGCTATTACGACCATTCGTTCACAACTCATTGCCTTAGCCACCACCACGACTTCCAGCTTCCCTCCCAAAGCCCATATTTTATTAGCTTGTGCGCCTGATGACCAACATGAAATAGGTTTATTAGCCTTAGCTTTTTACTTACGGCGGCGAAATTATCAAGTCACTTATTTAGGTAACAGCAGTGTTGCCCTAGATTTACCCAAAGTAATAGAGTTAGTTCGCCCACAGTTGGTTTGTTTTTCTGCCGCCACCATTCGAGCCGCTAAACAACTGGCAACCCTAAGCCAAAATGAGGCTCTGCGGTTGCCGCAAAGCACCAGCAATCGTATCTTGCCCTTATTCACTTTTGGCGGCGTGGCTTTTTGTTACCACCCCGCCCTGATTGAAGAAGTTTCAGGGGTTTATTTAGGGAATACGCTTGAAACTGCTATTACCAAAATTGAGGCATGGCTTCAGCCCTACCCCGCCATGTGATGAAGGCACTTACCGTCTAACTCGTATCAATAGAACTTACCCAAAAACCTCACCCCAACCCTTTCCTACTTAGGAGGAGGAAGCGAGGTATTTGCTTAAGTCCTACTCATTTTTAATACGAATCATCTCGGTGTATTACCTTCTAAGGAGGTTTAACCATGTTAGTGCAAGATTCTAACATTCCTTTATTCCCATTGAACGTGGTCTTATTTCCTGGCATGATGTTACCACTCCATGTTTTTGAAGACCGTTACAAAATCATGATTCGGGAGTGTTTAGCTGACGGCCAACCTTTTGGGGTCGTTTTAGCCAAAGATACCCCACAAACAGACGGCAATGACCCTTTTGCTGAATTTTATCCCATTGGCACAACGGCCCGCATTACGGCTGTGGAACATTTGAAAGATGGGCGCATGAATTTAATTACCATTGGACAAGATAGGTTTGTGATTAGGGATTGTTATCAAGGTAAAGATGATTTTTTCATTGGGCAAGTTGACCCCTTTCCCCTCGCCGATGAAAATCGTAACGATACTTTGGAACAAATGACCACCATTTTACGTAGTATCATGGAGCGATATATTACCCATTTGGCGGAAGCGTCGGGTGAAGATCTTTCAGGGGCCGTCATCCCCACAGACCCCATTGCGCTGGCTTTCTTAGCAGGCACGGCCATTCAAGGCCCACTTTGGTCTCGCCACTCCGATAAACAAACGCTCCTTGAGACCCAATCATTACGGGCGTTAATGGCGAAAACCATTCATATTTTAGATAAAGAGGATAAAATCCTCATCTACATGTTACAAGCCTACCAAACTCATGAACAAGTAGACCGCTTGCCGTTTGTAGATTATTCATTGAATTAAGAAACCTTATCCCTCACCCCAACCCTCTCCCAGTGGGAGAGGGCAAAATTTCCCCCTGATGTCGGGGGGATTAAGGGGGGTAGCTTTGGGATTTGCGTAAATTCATTGAATTAAGAACCTCACCCCCAGCCCCTCTCCTACTTAGGAGAGGGGAGACAAGAATAACTCCCTCCCTTATTTAGGAGAGGGGCTGGGGGTGAGGGGAGCATGTTAGTCCGTAGCCATTAGCCACCAGGCTAATCGCTGCGGGCTAACCAACCCGCTGCTTACGACCAGCGACCTTTAGCCGACATGTCGTAAAACTAGGTTCGATTTACGCCCACATTATCATGGGTGAAGCGAAGCACTTTATCATTATTCATAAGATTGAATTCGCTTCCTTCGGATGACTTGGTTATTTTAGCGTAAATCTATTAACGAAACGAGGTGATATTATGGCAACAACCTGGGCTCCTGATGAAGCATTATTTCGCTTAAGCATTGCCGATTTAGCGGCAACTGCGCCTGTTGCACCGGCAGAAGAAAGCCGCCTGATTCAAACCATGCTTAAAGGTAAACGTTCCGCCAAGCAATTAGCGAAAGACCCCGACGTAACCAATAGTGGTAAATTGCAAAGTGAAGTGAATGTTGGTAAACAGGCTCGCCGCACCTTGATTGAATCCAATGGTCGCTTGGTTATCAGTATCGCCAGCAAATACACGGGGCATGGCTTAACTTTGGCTGAATTATCTCAAGAAGGCGTGTTAGGGTTAATCCGCGCCATTGATAAGTTTGATGACAAAAAGGGGGTGCGCCTCAGCACTTACGCCAGCTATTGGATTCGCCAAAGCGTCAGCCGTGCCGTCGCCGTGCAAACTCGTGTCATCCGCTTACCCGTCCATAAGGTTGACCACCTGGGTAAAATCCGCAAAGTCATGGGGCAGCTAACCCAACTATTAGGCCGCGCGCCTGAGTTAGAAGAGATTGCGGCTGAAACGGGTGACCAACCCCACCAAATCCATGAGCTACTGCAAGATGGGCAAGAAACCTTAAGCCTAGAAGAGCCTGTGGGTGAAGATGGGGCCACCTTAGCCGACTTTGTGGAAAGTGACCTGACCCAAGCTTTGTGGAAAGTGACCTGACCCAAGCCTTAGAAGACCAAGTGGATACCACGCTGTTAGAAAGCGAAATCCGCCGAGCCTTAGCCTGCCTCAGTGCGCGCGAAAGCCGCATTGTAGAGCTACGTTACGGTCTGCGTGACGGTCAGCCCCTTACTTTACAAGATGTGGCAGAACGTTTCGGCCTGACCCGCGAGCGCATCCGCCAAATTGAGAAGGAAGCCCTGGCTAAACTTCGCCGACCTGCTCAAGCGAACCGACTCCAGAGCTTTGCGAACTAAATGGCGGCTTCACCCGCCTGCAAACCAAGACCTCACAGGTTACAAAAATCTGTGAGGTCTTTTTTGTCATTTGTTGTTAGTCATTTGTCACTCGTTATTTGTTGTTAGTGGAGTCCACGATGATTCGTGGGCCTGGCCATGTTATGGCCGCGACCAATGACCAACCACCAATGACAATTGACCAATGACAAATGACCAACGACAATTGACCAATTCACTAAATCCGTCTATCATAAAAAAAGCAGCTACGAGTTCTGTCTCGTAGCTCTTTAATAGCATGAATTTTTAGACCTACAAGGTTTTGGAAACCTTACAGGTCGGCGCAAAGTTATCCACCTGCAAGGTCTTAAAGAACCTTGTAGGTGTGATTGGCTATGGCCTTGAGTAGGGGATTTCTAGCCGCGCCCCTGCTCACCCGCCACTTCGCGTCCATTCGCGTTTGTTAATTCGCCTTTTTTCGCGTTCCGTTTTTCGCTTTTCTTCGCGTTCATGGCCTCCACCAAGTGCCTTAACTCGGTCAATTCCAACTTAACATTGGCCCAGCCAATATTCAAAGCCTCAATCGCCGTGTGAATCGCCATTCGTCGCGAGGCCGCTTCTTGGTCACTTTCCGTTAGCATGACCAAATGTTGCAAGATATGCCCCATCGCCATTTCGGGGGTCATCTGCTCCAATTTCCAAGCCGTAAGTAATTTTTGTGCGGGCATGGTGCCCATGTGGGTGAACTCCTTTTTATGTTTAATGTTCAAACAATACAATCTTGTTGTCTTTAAGACAACAAGATTGTATCATATCTTTTATTGAGAGTCAAATTTATGGGGAATATGGATAGGTTAGGAAAAAAATTATATGTTCTAAGACAAAGGCAAAACCTAACCGTTAGACAATTGGGCGAAATATTTGGTATTGATTATAGCCATATCAGCAGAATAGAATCAGGACAACGTAAACCTTCCCTTGAGTTAGCTATACAAATAGCTGATTTTTTTGAAATAGATTTAAATAGACTAGTCAGAGATGAATTAGAGTTAGATTGAAATAGGTTAAAGTTATGTTAATATCAGCACAAGATAATTTTTCAACCAATAAAATTAGTGAAATTTTTCAAACCTTAAAACCTGAAAAGGAATGGTCATTTGAAGGGTGTACTCAAAGCCAAACGGGTAAATGGACGCATGGGTATCACCGTTATCCTGCTAAATTTATTCCCCAACTTGCTGAAAAGTTAATGGGTGAATATATTACAGGTAGTAAAGCCCACATTAATGACCCATTTATGGGTAGTGGCACAACAATTGCTTCGGCAATTTCTAAGGGCTTTAAAGCAAGTGGTACAGATGTTAATGGGATTGCTTATCTCATGACCAAAGTAAAAGCCTCACCCATTGACCCGCAATACCTTGATAAAAAGCTAGGGCAATTTCTTGCTAAACTTACTCACATTCACAATCAACAAACTTCATTTTTTACGAATGGTAATACTCCAATTATTCCTACACAACATCTTGAGCGCATTGATTATTGGTTTCATGAGAATAATAAAATTGCTTTAGGCCGAATATTAGCGGTAATTCATAATGAGGAAGATGAAT
>JAIFLK010000362.1:0-926 GCA_020049115.1 Chloroflexota bacterium
TGAAAGATGTCTTAATTGAGGAAGGGCTAACCGACCCCATGACAGGCGAGGCGATGGGTTTACAAACCGACCGCTTGGTGGATGAATATGGTATAACTCGCGAAGAATTAGATGAAGTGGCTTATTTGTCTAATAAAAATGCCGCCGCCGCCACTGAAAATGGGGATTTTGCCAGGGAAATTGCCCCATTAGAAGTGATGCAACGACGACAAGCCGTTATGCTTAATAAAGATGACGGTATTCGCCCCGAAACCACCATGGACAGTTTATCTAAATTACGCCCCGCTTTCCGTAAAGAGGGTAAATTAACCGCCGCCAACTCCAGCCAAATTTCAGACGGCTCTGCTGCCTTGATTTTAGCGAGTGAAGAAGCCGTTAAGAAACATAACTTGACCCCGATTGGGCGGTTTGCAGGTTCAGCCTGGTCTGCGGGCGAACCCTGGCGGTTTGTGGAAGCCACAGTGCCAGCCATTCAAAAACTAGCCAAACAAATCGGCAAATCGGTTGAAGAGATTGATTTGTTTGAAAACAACGAAGCCTTTGCCTTAAACAATGTTTTACTCCGCAAAGTTTTAGGTATTCCCTACGAAAAAATCAATATTTATGGCGGGGCCATTGCTTTAGGCCACCCCATTGGTTGTTCAGGGGCGCGCGTTATTGTTACCTTGCTTAATGCTTTACAAGCGCAAGGTGGTAAATATGGTATTGCTTCCCTGTGTCACGGCACAGGTGGGGCGACTGCCGTCGCGGTAGAACGATTGTAATATTTGTGACAACTATGTAGTTTAAACCTCACAGGTTTCTAAAACCTGTGAGGTTTTCCGTAAAAATCTAATTATTAGAGTTTATACCGATTAAAAAATCGTTGACATTTTGTAGGGGCAATGCCTTGTGCTTGCCCCCATTGTGGGCAGGGACAAGCCCTG
>JAIFLK010000362.1:970-5348 GCA_020049115.1 Chloroflexota bacterium
GTAGGGGCAATGCCTTGTGCTTGCCCCCATTGTGGGCAGGGACAAGCCCTGCCCCTACGAAAATCATTAAATCGGTATAATGTCTATTATTTATCAGTTAAGCTGTGAGATGGGCTTAAGCCAATCTTACAATTTTGAATAATCCAAATGAATGCTATCAGGCCAAAATTCCTACAGGCAACTTCTTGGATTTGTGTTATAATCAACTTAACTTTATGTCTCTAATTAAAAAAGGAAGTTGAACCATGAGTCGCCAAGCCCGAATTTTATCCATTGAAGACAATCCTCAAATGAGTATTTTAATTCAACTCATTTTTGAGCGACAAGGCCACCGTGTGATGGGGGTCCGTAAAGGTGAACTGGGTTTAGAGTTCTTACGTAACTTAAATCCAGATGTGCTATTACTTGACCTCATGTTACCAGATATTGATGGCTGGCAGCTTTATCGCATGATGAAAGCTGACAAAACGTTGTGTAAAGTACCCGTTATTGTTGTTTCAGCCCGTAACCCTGAGCAAGACCGCGCCATGGGCGACTATGTAATTGGGATTGACCGTTTTATCCAAAAACCGTTTGAGGTGAATGAGTTAGTTTCCGCCGTAAACGAAATTTTGGATATAAATGGCACAAGTCGTGAGTGATGTATGATTATATTTGTGACCGTAACTAAAAAACCCCTCAACATTGCGTTGAGGGGTTTTTTAACCCTAACCAGATTTGGAAAAGTGATTATTAAGGCATATAATTATAACTATGCAATTTGAATGGGATGAACAAAAACGCGTAACCAATATTCGCAAACATGGAATTGATTTTAGGGATGCTAGTACCGTTTGGCTTAAATAAGTGCGTAGTTTAGACCTACAAGGTCTTGAAGACCTTGCAGGTCGGTGTAACGTGACTTCACCTGCAATTAGTTATTTACGCCCAAGTGTACTAGTCAATTATTTGATGCGCCCATGTTGGTTGCGATTGATGAACGTGCGGATTACGATGAAGACCGTTGGATTGGCATAGGGACGTTAAATGGACGTGTTGTAGTTACGTCATATTTACTGAACGTGGTGAGGATACTATTCGTATCATCTCCATTATGAAAGGAACAACTCATGAAAGAATTAGATATGAACAACTCCTCAGAAACCAATTGGGCTATGGTTGATACCTTGACTGACGAAATGATAGATAGGTCAGAACTACCGCCTTTAGATGAAACCTTTTTTGCGCGTGCCAAGTGGCAGATGCCTCAAAACCAGGTGGCGGTTACTGTTCACATAGATGCTGATTTGTTCAAATGGTTCAAAGCCTTGGGGGATAAATATGAGCAACGCATGGCGGTGGCTTTGCGTCTTTATGCGGAGGCGCATAAAGATTTTATTTCGCAACGCGAGGCTGCTCTGATTTCATCATGAACCAGATAAGTTTTCTTTATTGCAATTCAGCTACAAAAAACCCCTCAACACAATGGTTGAGGGGTTTTTGTCCTTAAGCTAACAATGGTTTTGCCGCAATTGCCGCGCCAATGATACCCGCCTCATTTAGCATTTGCGCCGAGACCACCGCCGCTTTGGTGGTCAGTAACGGTAAGAATTTCTCATGTTTCTTGCTGACCCCGCCACCAATAATAAATAAATCGGGCGAAAAAAGTCGTTCCATGTGGCCTAAATACTCATTTACCCGCCGCGCCCACTTTTTCCATTTGAGTAGAGCTTCTTGCCGCACTCGGTCAGAGGCGCGGTCTTCGGCATCACGCCCCCGAATGACCAAATGACCAAACTCGGTATTGGGCAGTAATACCCCGTTACAAAAAATGGCACTGCCAATCCCCGTACCAAAAGTAATCATAATGACCACCCCTGATTGGCCTCGGCCTGCACCCAAAGCCATCTCGGCCATACCCGCCGCATCCGCATCATTAAGTAAAATAACGGGACAATTGGTCTGTTGGGTAATCAATTTTTGCCCATTCGTCCCAATCCAACTCTCATCTACATTCGCCGCGCTATAAACCACGCCTTGTTTAACTACGGCAGGGAAAGTGCAGCCTATTGGCCCTTTCCAGTTAAAATGTTGTACCACTTCAGCTACCGTAGCGACTACGGCTGCGGGGGTGGAGGGTTGCGGTGTTTCCAGCCGATACCGTTCTGCTAATAGTTCCCCCGTCGTTACATTTACGGGCGCGCCCTTAATGCCAGACCCGCCAATATCTATCCCTAAAATTTCCATCTTCTTTGATGCTCCTTAATTTTTAAATAATCGTAGGTCAGCCATTATAAGGTTTCAAACCTTATAATGGCTAAGTGGAATTTATTGATAAAACCGCGCAATCGTTTGCACGACTTCCTCTTTTTGCGCCATCGTTAATTCGGGGTAAATTGGAATCGCCAGGGTTTGCTTGGCCGCTAATTCACTGTGCGGATATTGCCCCGTTTTACCACCCCACGCCGCAAAACATTCTTGCTCATGCAGCGACACGGGATAATAAATGGCATGTCCAATTTGATGCTCTTGCAAATAAGCCTTCAATTCGTCCCGTTTTTCATGGAAACGCAGGACATATTGATTATAAATGTGACGATGACCGCTAAAGGGATTGACTTCGGCTTCAGTACGGACAGCATATTGTCCCGTTTCCAGCGATTCATGGGGCAAGGTAATCATGGGATTATCGCCTTCGGTTAGCCCTGTTTGGCGAAATAAAGCGTTATAATCCGCCGCATTGCGCTGTCGTCCCGCCGTCCATTCATCCAAATAGCGTAATTTCACGCTCAAAATGGCCGCTTGCAGGGCATCAATCCGAAAATTGCCGCCGATATATTGATGATAATAACGGGTATGTTCCCCATGCATCCGCATAAATTTCATCTTTTTGGCTAACTCAGGGTCATTCGTCGTCACCGCCCCCGCATCACCAAACGCCCCTAAATTTTTAGACGGAAAGAAAGAGAAACAACCAATATGCCCGATATTGCCCGCGCGCTGCCCTTTATATTCCGCGCCAATCGCCTGCGCCGCATCTTCAATGACAGGCAAATTATGTCGCTCCGCCACCGCCATAATTGCCTCCATGTCGGCACATTGACCATATAAATGGACGGGCATGATGGCTCTCGTTTGGGAGGTAATGGCAGCTTCAATTTGGCGCGGGTCTAAGTTATAGCTTTGGGGGTCAATATCCACAAAAACGGCCTTCGCCCCCACCCGCGCCACACAACCTGCTGTCGCAAAGAAAGTGTAAGGTGTAGTAATTACCTCATCACCAGGGCCAATGTCCAGAGCCATCAACGCTAATAGCAAGGCATCTGTACCAGAGGATACGCCGAGGGCAAATTGAGCTTGGCAATAAGTTGCTAAATCTTGCTCAAAGGCTTCGACATCTGGCCCTAAAATGAAATATTGCGAATCACAGACGCGGTTCATAACGGCCTGAATTTCGGCCTTAAGCGGTGCATATTGGGTTTTTAGGTCTAATAATGGTATCATGTTAGCTCCAATTTATTTCCACCTGTAAATAATTCGGGGATTTAGTCATCAGGTGACTTCAAGTCACCTGATGACTATACTGCATTTTGTTTGAGAGTTACACCTTGGAGTCAAACGGCTTAAGCCGTTTGGCAATGGCTTGTAAGCCATTGCACTCCTGCCCAAAAGTGTCATTCTCATTCGGTATGCAGTATAGACCCCATCACCCGAAAATTTACAGGTGGATTTATTTTTAAAACAGCGTTATAATTCAAGAACTTACGGAGTCCAAATCTTTAGATTTGACCACCAAATCTAAAGATTTGGACTCCAATACTTTTCTATGCCCATCATTTATCTAGCACTTGGTACAAATTTAGGGGAACGTGAGGCCAATTTGCATGAAGCCTTACGAAAATTACCGCCGTCAGTCGAGGTTGTCGCCACCTCACGACTTTATGAAACCGTTCCCATGCACCTGATTGACCAGCCCAATTTTCTTAACATGGCGATTAAAGCACAAACTGTGCTATCACCCACCGATTTACTGGCCTATCTGCAAAATATGGAAAAAGAAATTGGCCGTGAGAAAACAGTGCGTTATGGCCCACGTAAAATAGATTTAGATATTCTGTTTTATGACGATTTGGTCGTTGATTTGCCTGAGTTACAAATACCTCATGCCCTTTTAACGGTGCGTGGTTTTGTGTTATATCCCATGTTGGATATTGCGCCCGATTTGCGCCATCCCAAAACCCAGCAAACTATCCATGAATTGGTGACGCAATTGCCAGCCGAGGCGGGGATTTTGCAGGTGAGGGATTTTATACTGCATTTTATTTGAGAGTTACACTTTTGCTATGACTGGCAGGAGTCCGCAATCCTTTGCGGACAGCCCGCAAATAATTGCGGACTC
>JAIFLK010000314.1 GCA_020049115.1 Chloroflexota bacterium
GCTTTAGTTACCATGTTTCATGGTAAATGTGCTTATTGTGAAAGTAAACTCACCCATGTTAGTTATGGTGAGATTGAGCATTTTTACCCTAAATCAGCTTATCCTGATAAAACATTTACTTGGGAAAATTTGCTTTTGTCTTGTTCAATTTGTAATAATACTAATCATAAGGGCGTAAAATTCCCGCTAGATGACCGTGACAATCCGCTATTAATTGACCCGACAGATGGCGTAACTAATCCCATTGACCATTTAATTTTTTCGTGGGATGAGGCCGCTTTGACTGCGAGTGTTTATGGACGTGATTTACGGGGGCAAACGGTAGTGGATATATTTGATTTGAATGGAACGCGCGGGCGGGTAGATTTGCTTAAAATGCGTAGCCGTGAAGTGAAACAATTAATGACGTTACTCAAATTTGCACAACATGGCAATCCAGAGGCTTTGACTCTATTAACGGAGGCTTGTGAAGCGGATGTTCCTTATCGGGCTTTTGCCTTAAACTATATTAAGCCTATTCTTGACCGCGACTATACATGGTATGCTCTTGGTTAATAGCCATGCATAAATAAATATTGTTCAATTTTAACTTAAGTAGTACCCAAAGGAGTGTACAGATTTATGAAGCAAAAAGTAACGTTTGTGTTAGTCAGCTTAATGCTGGCGGTTGTCATGGGTTTGGCGCAGACCGCCCCTTTGCCCCAAATTGGTACAGGAACAGAGTGTTCAGGCTAAAGCGTTGCACTTCTTTTTGCAGAGGAGTCCTAATATTAAGTCTCAAATTTGACATGATTTTGGTACTATAGTAATATGGTAAAATAGGTCAGTGAATAAGCGAATGAGCGAAATTGAGTTGTTTCGCCCCTTCGCTTATTTGCTCATTCGCTTAAAATGCAACCCTTTGAACTACCCGATTTTTACGTCCCCTGGCCTGCGCGGTTAAACCCTAACCTGGAGGAGGCGCGTGTTCATACCAAAGCATGGTCATATCAGATGGGGATTTTGGACACCTCACCCGATGACCATACGCCCAAAATTTGGGATGAACATGACCTTGACTCCCATGATTACGCGCTCCTTTGTGCCTACACTCACCCCGAAGCCCCTAGTGAAGAGCTTAATTTAGTGACAGATTGGTATGTGTGGGTGTTTTATTTTGATGACCATTTTCTGGAGGTCTACAAACGCCCGCAGGATAGAGTCGGGGCGAAGGCGTATCTGGATAGGTTGCCCATGTTTATGCCTGTTGACCTCAGCCCTACGCCTGAGCCAACCAACCCCGTAGAACGTGGCCTGGCTGATTTGTGGTCACGGACTGCCCCCTCCAAATCAGTCGGCTGGCGACAGCGGTTTTTTGAAAATACCGTGCATTTGCTGGACGAGTCAACGTGGGAGTTGAACAATATTAGTGAACACCGACTCTCGAATCCGATTGAATATATCGAAATGCGACGCAAGGTGGGCGGCGCGCCCTGGTCGGCGGGGCTGGTGGAACATGCAGTATTTGTGGAAGTTCCTGACCGAATTGCGGCCACGCGTCCTCTGGAGGTGTTGCGGGACAGTTTTGCTGATGCGGTGCATTTGCGGAATGATATTTTCTCCTACCAGCGTGAAGTCGAGGCCGAAGGCGAACTGAGCAATGGCATCTTAGTTGTAGAGAAATTTTTGGGTATTTCTACCCAACAGGCTGCCAATCTCATCAATGACCTGCTAACTTCCCGCCTCCAGCAGTTTGAGCATACGGCCATCACTGAACTACCCTCACTTTTCCAAGAGCATGGCCTAAACCCGTTGGAACAGGCCAGTATTTTGGTTTACATTAGAGGGCTACAGGATTGGCAATCAGGCGGGCATGAGTGGCACATGCGCTCTAGTCGTTATATGAATAAACATGAGGAGCAGTCTACGGCGGCGGGGATTTTTCTCCCTGGCGTGACGGGGTTGGGGGCTTCGGCGGCACGGATAAAATTGTCACCTGGCACGTTAGGGCTGAACCGATTCAAGAATTACACCCATGTTCCCTATCAACGGGTAGGGCCAACCGTATTACCGCAGTTTTACATGCCCTTCACCACTTGGTTAAATTCCCATTTGGATACCGCCCGCCGACACTCCAAAGAATGGGCGCGGCGGATGGGCATGTTAGCTTCACCACCTGGCTTGCCCCAAATTTTCATCTGGAATGACCATAAGTTTGATGTAGCTGATGTGGCTTTATGTGGGGCGTTGATTCATCCTGATGGCTCCGCCGACGAACTTAATTTAACGGCTTGTTGGCTGGTTTGGGGAACTTATGCTGATGATTATTTTCCCGCTATCTACCGATATACCAGCGACCTCACGGGGGCAAAGGTGTTCAATGCCCGCCTCTCTTTGTTCATGCCGCTTGATGCCACGAATCCCACCTCAGTTCCGATTAACCCCGTTGAACTTGGTCTGGCTGACCTGTGGACGCGCACGGCGGGAACGCTCTCTAAGAACGCGCGGCAGATGTTCCGTACCGCGATTGAGGATATGACGAGCAGTTGGGTGTGGGAACTGGCTAACCAGATTGAAAACCATGTTCCCGACCCCGTGGATTATGTTGAGATGCGCCGTAAGACTTTTGGCTCAAATCTGACCATGAGCCTTTCGCGGCTGGCCCAAGGCGAGGAAGTTCCGCCTGAGATTTACCGCACTCGGACGATGCGTGGGCTAGATAACTCGGCGGCTGATTATGCTTGTTTCACCAACGATGTTTTTTCGTATCAAAAGGAAATAGAGTTTGAAGGCGAAATTCATAATGTGGTGCTAGTCGTGCAAAACTTCCTGAGTTGTGACCGAGTTGCAGCAGTCAAAATAGTTAATGACCTCATGACGGCGCGGATGGAGCAATTTGAGCATATTGTCAAAACTGAATTGCCCGCCCTGTTTGACAATTTTGATTTGGATACCAAAACTCGTGAACAGTTGCTTGGTTATGTTGAAAGGTTACAACATTGGATGGCGGGGGTGCTGCGGTGGCATATTACCGTAGACCGTTATAAAGAATTTGAGTTACAGAGTAGTTCTGCCCGCCCCATGTTGTTTGATGATGGCCCCACTGGGGTAGGTATTTCGGCAGCCAGTGTCTTAACTTTGTTGGGTTTAGGGAAACCTGAGCCTGTCACTCCGCCCTCCCCACCTGACCCTGTTGTTGATACCGCGACCGCAGAGTCATGGGATATAGGTAAGGTAACGAAATCTCATCTTCCCTCAGAGTTGTTGCGGTTTAATAAGCAAAAAGATGCGGTTTGATATATGGGAGTGCAAACCTTTTGGTTTGCGCTCCAAGTAGTGGATTGTTCATTTAATTCTTAGTTATCCTAACAAACAAGAATGTCTGTTCCACCGTTGGTAGGTCAGATATTCCTGTCTGACCAGATACTAAAAACTAAATGAACAGGGTAGTAGTAAGTAGGTGAGCAAAAATTCTGCGGCATTATACCGATTTAATGATTTTCGTAGGGGCAGGGCTTGTCCCTGCCCAAAACGGGGCAAGCTTGCCCCTACGAAATGCCGCAAAACTTTTGCTTGGGTACTTAGTAATAAAATGATTACAAAATCAACATATTAACATTAGTTAAGGAAAAGGTGAAGCGTGTCAGATTTAACAAATTCAAATGCTCAAAATGAACTCTTACAAAGTTTAAGCACCGCCGCTGCTCGCCAGTTGGCAACAACCACCAAATCTGCGCCGCAGATGCAAGGGATTACCTCACGGTGGCTATTAAAAGTGTTACCCTGGGTGCAGGCGCGCGGTGGTAGTTATCGGGTGAACCGTCGCTTGAGTTATACGGTTGGTGATGGACGAGTGACATTTACCAATGTTGGCGCGACAGTACAGGTGATTCCTGATGAATTGCGTGAATTACCATTGCTACGCGAGTTTGAGGATGCCGCAGTGTTGAGTGCCTTAGCTAGCCGCTTTGTGCAGAAAGAGTACAGCGCGGGCGATGTTATTGTGGAGCTAGGTAAACCCTCAGAGGAGATTGTTCTTCTCGCTCATGGCAAAGCCAATAAAATTGGGGCGGGCAAATATGGCGACCAGGTGATATTAGAAGTGTTGACCGACGGCGACCATTTTGGGGATAGAACGGTAACGGAATCCGATGACTCTTGGGAGTACACCGTTAAGGCTGTCACTCGCTGTATTACGTTGGTTTTGTCTCAGAAGGATTTTGAAACATTGGTCAACCAATCTGACAGCTTAAAGGCACACCTTGAGGCGTACAAGAATAAACCGCAATACGCCCAAGATAAGTATGGTCAGGCGGCCATTGAAATGTCCTCAGGGCATGTGGGCGAACCCGTCCTCCCCGCGACCTTTGCTGATTACGAAACCTCACCGCGCGAATATGAATTGAGCGTGGCGCAAACAGTGTTAAATGTCCATACCCGTGTGGCTGACCTCTATAATGAACCCATGAACCAGATTGAGCAACAACTCAAGCTAACGGTAGAAGAATTACGCGAACGCCAAGAATTTGAAATGATTAATAACCGTGAGTTTGGCTTGCTCCATAACGCCGACCTCAGCCAACGCATTCCCACCCGTTCAGGCCCACCCACGCCTGATGACCTGGACGAATTGCTCACCCGCCGCCGAAACCCGCAATATCTGTTAGCACACCCCCGCACCATTGCCGCTTTTGGCCGAGAATGTAATAAACTTGGCCTCTACCCCCAAAGTATTGACATGGGCGGCCACATGGTGCCAACTTGGCGCGGTATCCCCTTGTTGCCTTGTAGCAAAATTCCCGTCACCAAAGCCCAAACCAGTTCCATCTTAGTGCTGCGGACAGGCGAGAACAACCAGGGCGTAATTGGTTTACATCAAACAGGTATTCCTGACGAATATGAACCTGGCCTGAACGTCCGCTTCATGGGCATCAACGAAAAGGCGATTATCTCCTATCTCGTCAGCACCTACTTCTCGGTTGCCGTCCTTGTCCCCGACGCACTCGGCATTTTGGAAGATGTAGAAGTTGGGCGTTAAGACTCTACTTTAGCAGTAAACTTTGTTAGGTTTGACTGTTAGCTCTGTTAGGGCTAACATGGGGCGCGCTCACATGAGCGCGCCCTTTGTGTTTGGCGTTATAGGACTTACGCAAACACCTCACCCCAGCCCTCTCCTACGTAGGAGGAGGGAGCAACATCTCCCCCTGATGTCGGGGGGATTAAGGGGGGTAGGAGGAGGGAGCAACATCTCCCCCTGATGTCGGGGGGATTAAGGGGGGTAGACTTGGCTTTTGCGTAAGTCCTAAAAAGGAATTGTTACCACAAGCAGCCTAAACTCTATGAAAGATAAACGAATCTTAACGCTATTTTTAATTATTCTGGTTGACCTCATGGGTTTTAGTTTGATTTTGCCCTTATTGCCCTATTACGCCAAGGCTTACGGGGCGAATGATACTTTGATTGGACTGTTAATTGCCTCATATGCCGCCGCCCAGGTGGTGGGCGCGCCCATTTTAGGCCGCTTATCGGATAAATATGGCCGACGACCCATCTTATTAATTAGCATTTTGGGTACATCGTTAGGTTTTTTAATCATGGGACTGGCCCAACCCATTGGCGCACTGATTTCAGGCCACCCTGGGGTAGTGTTAGCCATCCTTTTCATCAGCCGCATTTTAGACGGGTTGACAGGTGGAAATATTACGGTGGTACAAGCCTACGTCACTGATATTACCGACGCGCAAAATCGGGCGGTGGGGTTAGGCATGATTGGCGCGGCCTTTGGCATTGGCTTCACTTTTGGCCCCGCCATTGGTGGATTTTTAAGCCGCAACGGGAATTATGAATTGCCCGCGTTTGTGGCCGCAGGCATGGCCTTTATCAATTTTATCGCGGTATTACGCTTTCTACCCGAATCCCTCACCCCTGAACGGCGCGCCGAAATTGCCAAAAGCCCCCGCACTTCATTCAATTTACAGGCATTGCAGCAGGCATTTAGTCGCCCCCAACTTGGCCCCTTGCTCTACATTCGCTTCATGTTCACCATGTCTTTTTCGTTATTTACCGTGATGTTTTCCCAATTTGCCCAACGTATGGATTTTACCTCGCAAGCCACAGGCTATATTTTAGGCTACGTCGGCATTTTGGTGTCATTGGTGCAAGGCATGGCTATGCGGCGACTCACCACCCGCTTTCCTGAATATCAACTTATCTTTTGGGCTTCGGGTTTAATGACAGTTTCACTTTTAGCTTGGGCATTTACGCCTAACTTAACCTTTTTGTTGATAGTCTTAATTCCCTTATCTTTGGCCGCAGGCGTTCTCACCACCTTAACAAATAGTGTGCTGACTAAAGTCGTTTCATTTGAAGAGGTAGGCGGTATTTTAGGCATCTCAACTTCACTAGAAAGTTTCACTCGCGTGATAGCCCCTATTTTGGGTGGGTTATTATTTGATAATTTAGGGCGATGGTCAGTTGGGGTTTTAGGGGCGATATTAATGGCCTCCCTGGTGCCTTATATTTGGAAACATCTCATTCATAACCCTATTCCGTTAATCACTAAACCAGCGGAAAGTTAATCCACCTGTAAATAATTGGGTGATGGGGGCATGGTTTAAGCCATTATAAGGTTCAAAACCTTATAATGGCTGGCCTTATCACCTGAAAATTTACAGGTGAAAGCTAATCAGTGTGGAATTTTTGCTTCAAGAGTGCGAAAATTTTATTTTCGCCTGTCAAAATGAAATTTTGACACTCCACTATCAGTGCAAGCTGCATATTCATTAAGGAATTGACCATGACCAAAATTAAAGGTATTGCCGAAATAGTCTTAAATGTGCATGACCTCGGTGCAGCACTTAAATTTTATCAAGAAGTATTGGGGTTAGACGTTATCGGGCAACCTGGCCCCGTATTTCTCAGGGCAGGTAATCCCGCCATCTCCATTCCACAAATGGTGGTGTTAGTACCACTGCCAACCCCCTCAGCCCCATTCATGCGGCCTGTACCATTACATCATCTGGCCTTTGAACTTGACCCCACCGATTTTGAGGCGGAGGAGGCGCGGCTGAAGGCTTTGGGCTATGAACTTCGCTATGGACAACACCCCGTTTTGCCTTCCCGCACCATGTATGTGACTGACCCTGAAGGCAATGAAGTGGAGTTTATTTGTGGGGTTTAAATAAACCTAAATCATAGCCCTTATAGCGTTTTAAACGCTATAAGGGCTGGGTATTACCAAAAAATCAAAAATCTAGGCTCATGTGGGCGAATTTATAGCCTAATTTGCCTCATGAGACCTCCTAGACCCATGTTTGCTTATTGACGTGCGCTTGGCCTCATTTTACAATATGAACAATTAATAATGAGTTGGGGTTAAAATGGATTCCAACGTGCTATTAAACTCTAGGTCAATGGACATCTCTTTAATCAAAATTTTGGATAATTCAAAAGAGCGTGATGTCGTCTTAGCCCGCTGGGTCTCACATGTTGTTAGCCCACACTGGCTGGCGATAATTCTCACCTCAAGTCTAACGCTTAATTACAGTGATGACCCCCTAACCACGTTTTTCTGGTTATGGCTCATTGTTCCCGCGATGGCTTTGCCGCCCATTGCTTACATTTTATGGCTGGTGCATACTGGCTACCTAGAAGATTTTTACATGCCTCGTCGCGATAATCGGCTAAAACCCATTAGCGTGACCGTTCTCTGGCTCGTGTTAGGCTTGGTTCTCTTACGTTATTTTGACGTGCCATTTCTCGTCCAAATCATGGCCTCAACGATTGTTTTATTAATCAGCCTTTTAGGATTAATCACCTTATTTTGGAAAATTAGTTTTCATGCTGCCTCCGTGAGCGCGGCCACTATCACGATGGTCATGGTAATAGGTTGCCCAACTTGGCCGAGCCTATTACTCATTCCCTTAGTAGGTTGGTCACGCGTTCGCTTAAAACGGCACACAACACAACAGGTTATCGCTGGGTCTGTGGCTGGCCTCATCATTGCCGTGCTGATGGTCAAATATGTCCTGTTACCTAGCTTAATGGCAACTCCCTAACTTCGCTACCTGCCAAAGAAACCGTGAGGATGCTCTTCGTGACGCTATCACTTAGCTTAACTGAGAGTGTCTTCGCGGCTTCTCTTTTATTAAGCCATACCCCAGGAGTCCGCAATCATTTGCGGGCATCCGCAAAGAATGGCGGACTCCTGTGTAAGTCCTACGTGAAAAATTTAACCCCACCCCGTCCACTTATTTTAACCCTGTGTAGTTTATTTGTTTTAGCCATTTTATGGCGCGTCTATCAAACGAATAACGCGGTTAACCTCTTAGCCAATAGCAATTTTGACAGCCAAGCCATGACGGGCTGGCAGATGAATAGTCAACCCGATATTCCCCCCTCGGCGCGTGTATCAATGGTTGACGCAACGAACCGCGCGCTCATTCTCAACATTCCTGCCACCAAATCAGGCAGTTGGGTTGGCGTGGGGCAACGGGTCGCCGTAGAGCCGAACCAATATTATCAAGCTCAATTGCATTATCACCTGTCTGATGATACGGCGAAAGTGGTTTTGCGTCTCTCGCAATTTGGGGCCGATGGGCGGCTGCTGGCTGAAAAAGACACTTCCTCGGCTGCGCCTCACCCCCCCCC
>JAIFLK010000150.1 GCA_020049115.1 Chloroflexota bacterium
CCATGTCAGGTTGATAACTATACATTAAGCTGGCAATATCCTGCTCATAAATCCCGACGCGGGCAAAATTGGCTTGACGATATAATGAGGGTAAAGCATACATTTTTAGTAATAATAAACCCTCCACTGTGGCGCAAGGTATCCATTGTTCCGCAAAATAGTGCTGAGTAGCATACTGTTTTTGCACCTGTTTGAATAGCCGATGACGGGTGAGCAAAAAATCTATTTGTAATTCCCCCAAGCGTCCCCGCGCAAAATTAACATCTTGACTAGTTATTTTAATTTCAGGTAATTTTCGTAATGAGGATAGTCCCATAATCAGGTCAATATCTTCAGTATTCCGCCCCTCAACATATTGCAACAAAGCAATACCGCCGACCAACAAATAATCAATCTGACGTTCACGTAATAACGCAAACAAACGAGCCACATTTTCGAGCAACGAGTCAGCATTCATGGCACGGTCACGCTCATTTTTAAAGTTGAAAACCACTGCATTTTGAATAATTTTCCCTATCTGAGTTGTTATCATTGCTCACAATTGTACCTGAATGGGTGGCTTTAGCCAAAACCAAACGGGCAATGGTCATTCAATTGCCCATTTTTTAAGGTTTCGCTATAATTAGCCTACTTATTAGACATTATACCGATTTAATGATTTTCGTAGGGGCAGGGCTTGTCCCTGCCCAAAACGGGGGCAAGCACAAGGCATTGCCCCTACAAAATGCCAACGAAACCTGACCTTAAAAGAGGAAATATTATGCCTTTAGCCACCAATGAGGTTTTAAAACAACGCTATCAAATCAATAAGCCCCTCTCACAAGGGGGCATGGGGGCGGTTTATTTAGCTTTTGATACCGTCCTGAAAAAGCGAGTCGCCATTAAGGAAAATTTCTTGACCACCGCTGCCGCCGCGCAACAATTTGAGCAAGAAGCCATTATTCTGGCGAACCTGAATCATCCCAATTTGCCCCGTGTCACCGACCATTTTCGGTTAGGCGATACGCAATATTTAGTCATGGATTTTATTGAGGGGCAGGATTTATGGCAAATCTTAAAACAGCAGCGCACGCCATGTCCTGAGCATCTTGCCTTAGATTACATCATCCAAATCTGCGACACCTTAATGTATTTACACCACCAATCACCGCCGATTATTCACCGTGATATTAAGCCACATAACATCAAAATCACCTCTGATGGCCGCGCGGTTTTAGTTGATTTTGGTATCTCCAAAATAACAACGGAGGGGCAAGCCACCATTATTGGGGCGCGGGCGGCCTCGCCTGGTTTTGCGCCGCCAGAACAAGTTTTAGGCTCAGGCACCGACGCGAGTTCTGACCTGTACGCGTTAGGCGCGACTTTCTATACCTTGCTGACCGCGCAAGTGCCACCCGAAAGTATGTTGCGTTACAATAAGCAACAAACCCTCCCCACAATTCAGCAAATCAATCCCCAAGTCAAAGCAGAAATTAATCAAGCGGTTCAATGGGCGATGGCCATAGAAAAATCCCAACGGCCGCCCAGCGTTGAGCATTGGAAAAAACATTTACTTTCATTAACCTCGCCCACCGCCCCCACGGTTTCCGCCCCTAAAAATATGCCTACAACTCCCACCGTTGCGCCGACTGTTTTAGGCGCAACCGTCATGGCCGAAATGAGCTATTATTTAGTGCATGAGCAAGGGCAAAAATATCTGCTCAAAGGGCAGCCCCTCATTATTGGCCGCCAAAGTGGTAGCGATTTACACATTACGAATGATGATAAAATTTCGCGCCAACATGCCAAAATCCAACTCATCAACCAACAATGTTTCGTCTATGACCTGAATAGTGCGAATGGCACTTTTATCAACCAGCAACGCGTCGGCGCGCAGGGTTTGCCCCTACCGCTTGATGGGGTTTTAACTATTAGCCAACAAAAGTTCAGGTTAGAGGCCACCACTTTACCCGCCACCTCCACCGCCAACCCGACCTACATCCCCCCGCAACAAACGGTCTCCACCTCCGCCCCCACCAATAAATATGCGTGGGACGAAAATGAGGAGCTTGGCGGAATTGCCAGCGCAACCATGATGTTGACCCAACATGTCGCGGCACGAGTTGAAGCCATGGGGTCAGCCCAACTGACCGCCCTCATTATGCTGATTACGGTTATTTTCGGCGGGGTCGCTTACGCCGCGAATATCTATATTCGCCCGACTTTCCCCTATATTTGGCAAACATTTGGTACGCTTTATTACATCGCTGGGCCATTGGTCTTCATCATGTCCCGCCGTAAAGGCAGCGCGTTGGGGGTTCATTTTTTAGTCCACATGCTTATTGCGGTCTTAACGTGGGACATGGATGATTATGGCAAAGCGTTAGTCGGGTCAGGGTTGATGGGCGGTTTAATTTTGGAAATAGCCTGTAATTTAACTAAAATTCCTGGTTTATTACGCTTCCCCATCGCAGTGATGGCTGCCAATCTCGCCCACCTCTTAATGATAGGTAATACCCCCGCCAATGCCCTAGCCAGTAGCAGCCTCATGGGAGCAATCGTCACGGGTTTCTTAATCTATACGTTTAGCGAAGCCCACAAAGGCTATCTTAAAGCCATGCGACAAATTAGGAATTAGGAATTAGGAATTAGAAATCAATTCCTAATTCCTAATTCTCAATTCCTAATTCATTACGCTATGAGTCAACATCGTATCACCATCATCGAACCCAGTGGCGTGCGCCGCACCATTCCCCTAACATTGCGAGATGTTACCATTGGTCGCAGCTCAGATAATGACATTATGCTAGATTATGGTAAAACCTCGCGCAACCATGCCATTATTCACCCTGATGGAGGGCGTTTCTATGTCATTGACCTCGGCAGTAGCAACGGCACCTACCTAGGGCGCACTCGCTTGCCCGCCAACACCCCACAATTGTGGACAGTTGATAAACCCCTGGCCATCGGTGACGTACAAATACAGCTAGAGAGCATGCAACCTGCCGCCTATCGCACCGAAGAACGGGATAACATGGGGACAGTGATTGAATCCAGCCCCTTTGCCGCGCCCCAAAAGAAAAGTAATGTTGTTCCCATGCTGATTGCGGGCCTGGTTTTATTGGGGCTATGTGCCATCTCCTTCATCGCGGCGGCTCTCGGCTATTATTTTTTGGGGCAATAATCCATGCTGTGGCTGCCGACCAAACAATGGCGACGCGCCACCGCCCGCCTGACCCGTCGTCGTCGTGGGCGGCGATTGGCGCGGCTATTGATTTGGAATTTAATTATATTTAGTTTTCCTACGGCCTCCGTCCTACCACAAAATGCCCTAGAAGTGCAAATAGCCCAAGCCACTCGGCCGTATCAATTCGATTTTTTCAATTGGGAAACGGAAGCCGTCACCAATGAGCTAGGTCGCCGCATGACACGGCTGGCCTGGGGACATGACCAGACCGAAGAATCAGACGTGGTGCGTCAGTTTTTGCAACAAGAGCAAAAAATCGCTCAATTGCAACAAAAACTTCACAAATTGTACGCCACGCCCTTCTTTTGCTTCCCCTCCGAATCAGGGGGGATAGAGGGGGGGTGTAGTCCCACTATCTATGAACAAGAGACCATCCTTAATGGCCTAGAACGTAATCAAACGAAACTTATCCCCTACGTTGAAGCAATTTTAACCCAACAAAGTGAAGCTATCTTACATGAAGCAGGGTTCACCCTTAACGGCCAAGTATTTCCTCCTGTCGCTTTTCGCCTCATAGAACCCCCTACCTTTCTCATTATTTCGCGTCGTGACCGCATTGAACGCACCCAAAGCCTCAATTTATTACCAGGTCTGACCGACTCCCAACGCACTCACATTGAAGACACTCTCAACCAACGGGGCGACATTTCAAGTTATGTCACTAATATTGGTGGGCTAGGCAGCTACCCTACCATGGTCGTACGTTACGGTTATTTACCCTATCTGGCCGATACGATTATCCATGAATGGACTCATAATTACCTGTTCATGTTCCCCACTAACATGGCCTGGGGTTACGACAGTTATCCCAAATTACGCACCATTAACGAAACCACCGCCTCACTCGTCGGGCAAGAACTCAGCCGTCGCTTAATAGAGCGTTATTATCCTGAATGGGTCAAGGATTTACCGCCGCTAGATAAGCAAGGGCAGCCCCGCCCCGCAAAACCCTCCGAATATCAACTCACCATGCGCCGTATTCGCCAACGGGTTGATGACCTCCTCGCCGCAGGCCAAATTGAGGAGGCCGAGCAATTTATGGAAACGGAACGGCAACAACTGGTTAAGCAAGGTCAGGTCATGCGCCGCCTGAACCAAGCCTATTTTGCCTTTCATGGCGCGTACACTCTCAGCCCTGCCTCCGTTGACCCCACAGGGCAGCAACTCCGCCAACTCCGCGCCCAAAGTCCCACGCTCAAAGCCTTTTTAGACCAAGTCGGCTGGCTTAACAGTGAGGCCGATTATAACGACTGGTTACAGCATGACGGGGTGAAGTGAACAGCAATCAGCTTGTCAACTTGTCAGCTATCAGTAAAATAAACCCATATAGTTTTTAGTTTCTGGAGTCACATCGCTTGTGGTGTGTACGTAAAGTAAATGTTGCGACTCCAACCCTGCTCTCCAACAATTTCATGGTTATTAGAGTTTATACCGATTAAAAAATTGTTGACATTTTGTAGGGGCAATGCTTTGTGCTTGCCCCTATTGTGGGCAGGGACAAGCCCTGCCCCTACGAAAATCATTAAATCGGTATAATGTCTATTATAAGGAAGCCACAATTATTCGTGGGCATGTCCGCAAAGAATGGCGGATACCTGGCGTACATTTTATGAACAAATGGCTCACTTCAATCCTATTCGTCAGTCTCGTTTTATGGGCCTTGGCTCCACCTGTTAGGGGGCAAGAGCCTAAGCCCCACTTTGAGCGTATTTCCCTGGAACAGGGTTTATCGCAAGCGACCGTTTTTTCAATAGGGCAAGACCAAACGGGCTTTATGTGGTTTGGCACGCAGAGTGGTTTGAATAAATATGATGGTTATACCATTAAAGTGTTTCGGAATGACCCCAATGACCCACATTCTATGCCTAATGATAACGCGGGGAATCTGTTTATTGACCATGAAGGGATTATTTGGATTGGTACGTGGGGGTCGGGTTTGGTGCGGCTTGAGCCGCAAACGGAACAGTTTACGACCTATAAACCTGATAAAGAGAAGCGGCCAGGGCAGATAAGTTCTGACCGTGTGCAGACAATTTATGAAGATTCCCATGACAATATTTGGGTCGGGACATCAGGCGGCGGGCTGAATAAATTTAATCGGGAGAGTCAAACCTTTACCGTTTATCAAAATGAGCCTGATAACCCCAAAAGTTTGAGCCATAATCGGGTGTGGCGCATAGTGGAGGATCGGGCGGGTTTTTTGTGGGTGGCAACTTCGGAGGGGTTGAATAAATTTGACCCTAAAACGGAAACCTTTACCCGTTATTATAACGACCCGAAAGATACGCGTAGCCTTACGAATAGTTTGATTCGAGTGTTATATGTGGATAAGGCGGGGGTATTATGGGCGGGGACGGAGGAGGGGTTGAATAAATTTGACTCACAAACCAACCAATTTACCCATTATGAGGCTGACCCTGAGAACCCTGACAGCTTAAGCGATAATACGATTAATAGTCTGTTAGAAGATAGTTATGGTAATTTTTGGGTGGGGACGAGTCGGGGTGGTCTGAATAAACTTGACCGTGAGACGGGGCGAGTGACGCATTATCAAAATGACCCGCGTGACCCGACGAGTTTGAGTTATAATGATGTGCGTTGGTTGTATGAAGATAATTCTGGGGTGTTGTGGATTGCGACGCGGGGCGGTGGGGTGAATAAATTGCGGCCTAATTTGGAGCAATTTTATTATTACGGTTACAATCCCGATAAGCCTAATTCGTTGAGTAGTAATGATGTGCGGGCGATTTATGTGGATGAGGCGCAACAACTTTGGGTGGGTACGAAGGGCGGTGGGCTGAATAAATTTGCTCATGGTCAATTTACCCATTATCGTAATAATCCTGATAATCCCCAAAGTTTGGGGCGGGATGATGTGTATGCAATTGTGGGCGGTCAAAAAGGGGTGTTATGGTTGGGTTTGGCGGGCGGGGGCTTGAATAAATTTTTTCCCCAAAGTGAAACCTTTACCCGCTATGAACACGACCCTGATAACCCACAAAGTTTGAGTAGCAATGATGTGAATGTGCTTTATGTTGACCCCAATGGTTTGTTATGGCTTGGCACGAAGGGCGGTGGGCTGAATCGCTTTGACCCTAAAACGGAACAATTTGTTATATATCAACATAACCCTGATGACCCCGCCAGCCTGAGCAGTAATGATGTGTTTGCCCTGTTGCCTGACCGCGCGGGGCATGGTTTGTGGGTTGGCACGTATGGCGGTGGCTTGGATTATTTCGATTTTGCCACGCAAAAATTTAGCCATTATCGTCATGATGCGGCTAATATGTCAAGTTTGAGCAATAATGATGTTTATGCGTTATATCAAGAGGCTGACTCCAACATTTTGTGGGTGGCGACTGCGAATGGTGGGCTGAATAAATTTAATCCTGACCTGGAGGAATTTACCCGTTATGGTGAGGAGGACGGCTTGCCGAGTCAGGTGGTGTATGGTTTATTGGGGGATAAGGCGGGAAATTTATGGTTGAGTACGAGTCGCGGTTTGGCGCAATTTAATCTTGAGACGCAACAATTTATTACGTATGACACAAGTGACGGTTTAGCCAGTATCGGTTATAATGAAGAGGCGTATTATCAGTCGGCGCAAGGGGAGTTATATTTTGGGGGTATCAATGGGTTATTGCGTTTTGACCCCACTCAAATTAAACTTAATCGTCAACCCCCAAAAACAGTGCTGACGGGCTTAAATTTGCCGCATGAAAATATTCCATTAAATCAAATGACAGAACTGACCCTCTCGCCAGAGGACACGGTGTTATCGTTAGAGTTTGCGGCTTTAGATTATGGTAACTCGGCTAAAAATCAATATGCCTATTATTTGGAGGGGTTTGATAAAAGGTGGGTTATGGCCGAGCAACGCCGTTTTGCCACTTATACCAATTTGGACGCGGGGAGTTATCTTTTTCAGGTTAAAAGTGCCAATAGCGCGGGCGTGTGGGATGAAACGGGCCTTACCTTGACGGTGACAGTTTTGCCACCCTATTGGGAAACCTGGTGGTTTCGGCTGTTATTAGTCTTAGCCATCATGGCTTCGGGTTTCAGCTTTTATACGGTGCGGGTACGGCAGATAGAGGTGCAACGGCAGCAATTGGAACTGTTGGTCAACCAACGCACGGCTGAGTTATGGTCAACCAACCAACATTTGCAAACCCTCAATGACCGTATGCAAGATGAATTAGCCATTGCCCGCGAAATTCAACAGAGTTTATTGCCGCCCATCAATCCGCAATGGGCTGAATTAGACATTGTGTGTTATAGTATTTCGGCGCATGAAGTGGGCGGAGATTTTTATGCTTACCATGCCTTTGATGATTATCCGTTATCATCCATCGCCGCGACCCATGATAAATTTGCCCTGGCCGTGGGCGACGTGTCGGGCAAAGGGATGCCCGCCGCACTTTTAATGGCGATTAGTTTGGCCTCTTTTCATTCTATCATTCCTCATGCGAGTTCACCTAAACAATTGTTAAGCCAGTTAGATGAAGCCATTCGTCCTTATACTCGCACTCGCCAACAAAATTGTGCGTTGTGTTACATTGAAATTACGATTCGCGGCTCACTCAAGCATATACGGGCGATTAATGCGGGTTGTGTACCACCGCTCATCCGTCGTGCCAATGGGGAGTTAGAGTGGCTAGAGGTGGGCGGCGTGCCATTGGGGACGGCTTTAAGCTGGCCGAGTGATTATCGTGAAGTGAGCCGAGAATTATTTCCAGGAGATTTGGTTATTTTGAGTAGCGATGGCGTGGTGGAAGCCATGACCCATGAGCGAGCTATTTTTGGTTTTGAGCGGCTGGAGCAAGCCATCCAACATGGGCCTAATTTTAGTGCAACGGCGATGTTGGCTCATCTAAAAACTGAGATTTCCCGTTTTGTTGGTGCAGCTGAACCTCATGATGACTTAACCATTATGGTGATAAAAGTGTAATGGAGTTAAAGTTGTGGTGGTGGTATAATGAGTCTAAATAAGAACTTATATACACCCTCACCCCAGCCCTCTCCCATAGGGCGAGGGTGTATCTTGTCTCCCCTCTCCTCGTGGGAGAGGGGACGGGGGTGAGGGTAATTTTGCTGTTTTGTGTAAGCTGTCTATGTTTAACCCATGAGGTTGCTTTATGAATGAGTTAGCCAAAAATTCGGCGGAGTTGCTGGATTTTAGCCATTGTCTTATCTTAATTATTGATGATAATCCTACTAATTTGGCCGTGGTGGTTGATTATTTAGTGGATTATGGCTTCCAAATTATTGTGGCCCGCAATGGCGAGAAAGGAATTAAACGCGCCACTTTAGCACAACCTGATATTATTTTATTAGATGTGATGATGCCTGGCATGGATGGCTTTGAAACCTGTCGCCGTCTTAAGGCTGAGGCGCAGACGCGCGATATTCCCGTTATTTTTATGACAGCCTTATCGGATATTGAAAGCAAGCTGAAGGGGTTTGAGGTCGGCAGTGTGGATTATGTAACGAAACCTTTGCAACGTGAGGAAATCATGGCACGGGTGATGACTCATTTGCGGTTACGGGTGTTGACCCGACATTTGGAGCAACTGGTGCAAGAACGTACCCAATTGTTAAATCAAGCCTATCATAAATTAGAACGGTTGGATAAAGCGAAAACTGATTTTATTAATGTTATGTCTCATGAGCTACGTACACCCTTAAATCTGGTGTATGGTTATGCTCAAATTTTGCAAGAAACGTCGTCCGTGTTGGTGGATGAAGAGGCTAGTAATATTACGGAGGGGATTTTACGCGGGGCCAAGCGGATGATAGAGGTTATCAACCATGTATTTGATGCGACGGAAGTGGATAGCAATTTGCTGCGCTTGAAAAAACATGAACTTTCGTTGGCGGCGGTGATTAAGGACGTGTGTGCTTTTTTTGAGACCGTTTGGGCAGAGCGTCATTTAGAATTGGAGTTAGAAAATTTATCTGATTTGCCGATAATTCAGGCGGATAATAATCTTATTTATAAGGCGTTTTATCATTTAATTGTTAATGCGATTAAATATACGCCTGATGGGGGTAAAATTATTATTACAGGCCAATGTCTGAGTAGTGAACCACCCATAGTAGAAATTAGAATAAAGGACAGCGGCATTGGGATTGACCCAGAGCAGTTAGAACTTATTTTTGAGAAATTTTATCAAACTGGGCGAGTTGATTTGCACTCCTCTGGCAAAAGTAGTTATAAGGGCGGTGGCCCTGGGCTGGGTTTAGCGATTGTTAAAGGAATTATTGTGGCTCATGGTGGGCGAGTTTGGGCTGAGAGTGGTGGTTATAATGAACAACAGTTTTTAGGGTCTGTTTTTTATGTGCAGTTGCCCATGGGATAGGATGGCAAAAATATGGTAGAAAATTTGGCGCAAGATGAGTCGCTTTATCGAATTGAGTATGAAAATTATATCATTTTGATAGTGGATGATAACCCCGTTAATTTAGCGGTGGTCGTCAATTATTTGGAAACGTATGGCTTTGAATTGATTATTGCTCGTACCGGTCGAAGTGCGATTGAGCGCGCCGAATCGGTGCAGCCTGCCCTCATTTTGCTTGATGTGATGATGCCTGGGATAGATGGTTTTGAAACATGCCGTCAGTTGAAGGCTAATTCGGCGACGAAGGATATTCCCGTTATTTTTATGACGGCTTTAACGGGAATTGATGATCGAGTGATGGGGTTTAAAGTCGGGGCGGTGGATTATGTGACCAAACCCATTCAACAGGCCGAGTTATTGGCGCGGATAGAAATGCACCTTTCTTTACGCGATTTGCATAAAAATTTGCAGGCGAATAACCGTCAATTACAACAAGAAATTCAAGAACGAGAACGCATCGCGCAATCGTTACATGTTGCCAATACCGAAATTTTAGCCCTAAATCAGCGTTTAACTAGCGAAAATGTGCGGTTAGAAGCGGAAATAGATATTGCGCGGCAAATTCAGCAGATGTTGTTACCGCCCCAAAGTGAGCTAGAGCAAATTAGCGGCTTGTCGATTGCGGGTTTCATGCAGCCTACCGATGAAGTGGGGGGCGATTATTACGATATACTGCAATATGAGGGACGGGTTAAAATTGGCATTGGCGATGTGACGGGGCATGGGCTGAAAAGTGGTTTGGTGATGCTCATGACCCAAACGGCCATTCGCACGTTGTTGGCGAGTGGGCAAACTAACCCGCGATATTTTCTGACAACTTTGAATCGAGCCATTTATGAGAACATGCAACGGATGCAAAATAAACGTAATTTAAGTTTAACCTTGCTGGATTATCTGCCTCCGCCTGTTGGGGAGGTGGCAACTTTAACGGTGAGTGGGCAACATGAACTGATTGTGGTGGTGCGCCGAGATGGGCAGGTGGAGTTAGTCGATACGACTGATTTGGGTTTTCCTATCGGTATGGTGGCGCATATTGATAATTGGGTCATGGAACGTTCCATTGAATTACATGGCGGCGATGGATTAGTGTTGTATACCGATGGCTTAACTGAGGCGACGAATAGCGAGGGCTATTATTACGGTTTGGAACGATTATGTGAGGTGGTGAGTCATCATTGGGCTAAATCTGTTGATGACATTAAGGATGCGATTGTGATTGATGTTAATCAATTTATAGGCACAGAAAAATTAGCAGATGATTTGACTTTCGTGGTCATTAAACGAAAATAGAGGTTTATGAAGCAAGTGCAAATATTTGGGAAATTTACTGAACCTAAAGACGAATTGGAGTCGTTGGCAATGTATTTTTCTCATTCTAAAGCCCAGAATCATTGGCGTAGCAATAGCTTATCGGCTGACTTTCTGTCTGAATATTGGGCTAATTTAATTCCCAAACCTGAAGGCCAACTCAATACGAAGGCTTTAGAGGTGATTGAGGCGGTGGGCTATATTGCTAATGAATTGTTAGAAAATGCGACCAAGTATGGTTACAAATTGGCTAACTATAAATTTGGTTTAGCTTTATATTTGTATCATGATTGTTTACGTTTTTATTTAACTAATTTGATTGAACTTCCTGCCATTCCAAAGTTTCATGAGTTAATTCAGGAGTTATTAACCGAAGACCCCAGATTATTACAAGTACGTCAAATTCAAAAAAATGCCATGAGTCAAAATCGGAAATCTGGGCTAGGTTTTTTAACCATGTTTAATGGGTATGAAGCTAAACTAGCTTGGAAGTTTGAGGGTTATCCGCCCGAAGCTACACTTCAAATTGTTACAACTATGGTTGAAATAACTATCTAATGGATTAGTGGTGTATGGTTTGGTTGTATCTAGGTTTCTGAATTTTGTAGAGTCGCAACGCTTGCTTTGCGAACACATAGCAAGCGTTGCGACTCCCACTTTTATTGAGGAACTCTATTTATGATGCTAAAATCACATCTCACTAATCCATTTAAAAGAGCGAATGATGATAATTAAAGGACAAGATTATTACGTTTCTTACGACTCCGTTACGGTTACGGTTAAGTTTCAAGGCACTTTACGATTACGGGAATTGAGTGAATATGATCCCATTGAACAAATGCTGTATGGTGTCGTGGCTGATAACCCTAAAGAATTAACCCTCAATTTGCAAGAACTGGAATATTTGAACAGTTCAGGCATTACTATGCTATCATTATTCCTTTATAAACTTTCTCAAAGTAAAGACACTGTGCCAATTATTCAAATATCGCAACAATTTAGTTGGCACAGACGGGCTTTTAAGAACATGCAACAACTTGTGCCAGCCCTAAAATTTGAGATGGCGTAATTTCCACCTGTAAATAAATCGGGGATACGGAGTCCAAAGCCGTAGGCTTTGAGCAGTGGGTCAAAGCCGTAGGCTTTGGACTCCATTGCTATCTCCTGAAAATTTACAGGTGAGTCGATTTTGGAAAAACTTTTCTGGCTTGTTTTATATAATAACGTAAAATTAACAGTCGGAGCCTAAGTTCTATGGCTAAAGCACAAAGTACGGTATTAGTAGTGGATGATAACCCGCTTAACTTAGGGTTAATTGTGGCTTATTTAGATAGAGCAGGGTTTGAGGTCTTAGCTGCGGATAATGGCGAAGGTGTGCTAAATTTGTTGCAATATACTCAGCCTGATATTATTTTGCTAGACGTGATGATGCCAGGCATGAATGGCTTTGAAACATGTCGTCGTATTAAAAATGATCCTAAAGTTCAAGATATTCCGATTATCTTTATGACCGCTTTAGCGGATGTGGATAATAAAGTGAAAGGCTTTGAGGCGGGCGCGGTAGATTATCTCACTAAGCCGATTCAACATGGGGAAATGTTGGTGCGTGTAAATACCCATTTAACCCTGCGTCACTTACAGCAACAGTTACAAGAGAATAACAAAGTCTTAGAAGAACGGGTGGCCCATCGTACGGCTGAATTAGGCGAAGCTAATCGTGATTTGGCGCGGGCGAATCATCAACTTAGCCAAATAAACCAAGATTTATTGGTTGAAGTAGAGAAACGGCAAGCAACTTACCAAAAATTAAATAAAATCAATGCCGCTTATAGCCGTTTTGTACCGAAAGAGTTTTTGAAGTTACTCAATCAGGACGATATTGTAGGCGTGCAGTTGGGTGATAATGTGCAAATGGACATGACGATTATGTTTGCCGATATTCGTTCCTTTACCACGTTATCAGAAAAAATGACTCCGCAGGAAAATTTTAATTTTGTGAATGCCTATTTAAGTCGGGTTAGCCCCATTATTCGGCAATATCATGGCTTTGTTGATAAATTTATTGGCGATGCCATCATGGCCTTATTTCCCACCCAGCCTGAAGATGCCCTGCAATCGGCCATCAGCATGTTGCAAGCTGTTACTCAATATAACCAAACTCGTACCCGTTCAGACCGCCCACCGATTCACATTGGCATGGGGTTGCACACGGGAACGGTGATGGTCGGCACGGTGGGCGAGGCGGAGCGACTCGAAGGCACGGTCATTTCCGATGCGGTCAATTTGGCCTCACGCTTGGAAACCTTAACGAAAGTATATGGGGCCGATTTATTAGTCAGTGAACATACCCTATTTGGTTTGGAGCGACCTAACCAATATCATTTTCGTTTTTTAGATAAAGTGAAAGTGAAGGGCAAAGAAGCGGCGGTTTCGGTTTTTGAAATTTTAGATAATTATGCCCCTGAGATAATGACCTTAAAACTCAAGACGCTCACCCATTTTGAAAGGGGCTTATTGCATTATCATAGTGAAGAATTTAGTGAGTCTAAACAATATTTTGAGCAGGTTTTAACGGCTGACCCTGAAGATAAAGCGGCACAGCTTTATATTCAACGGGTGGACTATTTTTTAACTCATGGCGTACCCCTCGATTGGACGGGCATAGAGAGCATGAAATGACCAAAAGTCCCGCGATGAGTGGGGCTTTTTTATTGGGTAGGGCTTACGCAAAAGCCAAGTCTACCCCCCTTAATCCCCCCGACATCAGGGGGAGATGTTGCTCCCTCTCCTACGTAGGAGAGGGCTGGGGTGAGGTGTTTGCGTAAGTCCTGCGTAAGTCCTGTCGTATAGTCAACACATCAAAATTTTAAGGGGATTACGTAATTATGACATCAAGACGACAATTTATTCAGGCGACCATGCTCTTATCAGCAGGCGGGTTTATGCCATCCTGCGGTACATATCGTAACGTAGAAACGGGGCAAGGTAAATGGTTGATGCCTGACGAGGCTGAGTCTCATCAACGCACCTGGATGGCTTTTGGGGCTAGTGAGGAGATATGGGGGGGAAAGTTACTTTCAGAGGTGCGCCGTAATTTGGCGACGCTCAAGCAGACCTTGTCGCCAAGCAGGCATTGCAAAGGGCTTTTCCTGATAGGGAAATTGTGCAAATCAATGTTGACGGTATTGCTGCGGGTGGCGGAAGCATCCATTGTACTACTCAGCAAGAGCCAGTTGTCCGCCAAACTCAAATTTTTCTCCCAATAACAATGTCATAATTGATTTGCTCATTAATCTTATGCAACTTATTCGTATCGTTAAAAATAAAAGCTGGCTAGGCTTCATTATCTGGCTATTCACCTGGGCTGCCTGGCCGACCTTCGCAGATACACCCAGCGCAGTCCAATTAAATGCCGACCAGAACCACTATATTTTAGGCCGTCATGTCTCTATTTTCGCTGACCCCAGCCAGCAGCTAACGATTGACCAAATTATTAAGCCAGAGACATTACGTCAATTTACACCTAGCAAAGAAGAAATCCCCAATTTTGGTTATACCTATGATGCTATGTGGGCGCGCTGGCAAATCAGCAACCAGGACGCGGCGCATGAGACCTGGTTATTAGAACTCAGTGACCCAACGCTAGACTCGGTTGAACTTTACATGGCCTCCTCTGCCACTGAACCCCCCGTTTTATTTGAGCGAACGGGTGATTTACAGCCGTTTAGCTCCCGCAAGTTTATTCATAACAACTTTGTTTTCCAACTCACCCTCAAGCCTGAAATCACCTACACCTTTTATATTCGCATTGCCAATCTTGGTTCTACCCCTTTACCTCTCACGCTATGGACTCCTGAAGCCCTAGCTCACGAAAACTATTACACTCAATTTGCCTTTGGTTTTTATTATGGCCTCATGTTTATCATGGTTTGTTATAATTTTTTCCTTTTCATGTTCTTGCGAGAAATAGTTTATTTCTATTACGTTATTGCCATCACTTTCATTGGCTTATATCAAATGTCCTTAGATGGATTAGCGCGGCTATTACTGTGGCCGAACCAAATTTGGTGGGGTAATGTCTCCGTTGTGGTCTGCATTAGCATTGGCCTAATGATGGTGCTTAATTTTAGTCGCCAATTTTTACAACCGCAACGTTATAATATCAAGGTTGATTACATTTTGTGGGGATTACGTAATTTTGCTGTCTTGCTGACCTTTTGCGCGCTTTGGCCGAGTAATTATCAATGGGTCGGTAAAAGTATCGCGGTATTAACGGTTTCTACGGCCCTATTTAGCATCTCTGCGGGCATCTTGGTTTGGCGCAAAGGCTATAACCCCGCGCGTTACTATTTATTAGCTTGGGGGGGGGTCGGTTTGGGCGCGACTCTCATGGCTTTAACTTTTTTAAGGGTCATTGAAATCGGCTTTTTCGCGAACTATAGTGTAAGAATTGGCCTATTTTTATTAGTCTTATTGCTCTCGGTGGCTCTAGCCGACCGTATTAACGAGTTAAAACGAGCAACTGAGTTAGCTAATGCAAAATTACATGATAATGAACATCGCCTGACCCAATTTTTAGAAGCCATGCCTGTTGGGGTTCTGGTCATCGATTCCTTAAGACACCCCACTTATGCCAATCAACAAGTACGACAAATGGTTACGCCTATCGGTCTTCACCTGACCGCAGCCGACCTACCGCCCTTGTATGTGGCTGGCACTGATGAGGTGTACCCGCTGGAGCAACTACCACACCGCCGCGCCTTGCAGGGGGAAAGTGTTAATGTTGATAATATTGTTGTGGAAATCAATCAGCAGCGCGTTCCCATGGAGGTTTGGGCTAATCCCATTTATGATGAACAAGGCAAAATTATCTACGCCATTGTTGCCTTGCGTGATATTACACATCGGCGACGGATTGAAACCGATTTAGCTCGCTATCGTTCGCACCTGGAAGAACTGGTCTCGGCCCGTACCGCTGAGTTGGCGCATGTTAATCAAGAATTACAACATGATATTGATAAACGGCAAGAGGCTGAACAAAAATTACAACAAACTCTAGCGCAGGTGCAAAAATCAGAGCGACTTTTAGAGGCCATTATCAATACTTCGCCTGATTGGGTTTATGTTAAAGACACCCAATTTCGGATATTATTAACGAATAACCGCATGATGGTAGATCTTGGTTGGAATCGGGCTGAGGTAATGGGTAAAACTGAGCTAGAGTTAGGCGTGTCGGCTGATTTTATTTTAGGTAATCTTGACAAAGGTATTCGTGGGGCGCGGGTTGATGATAACTTGGTTTTAGCAGGCGAAACGCGTTATATACCGAACAACCCAGCCATTTTACAAGATGGTGAGTTACATATTTTTGATACTTACAAAATCCCTTTAGCCGATACTGAGGGGCAAATTTATGGCATTTTGGTTTTCTCCCATGATATTACGGAACGGCAAAAATTTGAAGAAACATTACAACAAGCTAAAGAATCCGCCGAGGTTGCCAATTATGCTAAAAGTGCCTTTCTTGCCAGCATGAGCCATGAATTACGCACCCCCTTAAATGGCATTTTAGGGTATGCCCAAATTTTAGGATGGGATGATAACCTCACCGCAGAGCAACATGAAGCCATTCACATTATCCAGCAGAGTGGCGAACATTTATTAACCTTACTCAATGATATTTTGGATTTATCTAAAATTGAAGCGGGTCGGCTGGATTTATTGCTGCAAGAGTTTAATTTATCTAAATTTATCAAAAATTTGGTCGATATTTTCCAAGTACGCGCCCAAGAAAAGAAACTCTATTTTAGTTATCAACCCATGAGCAATTTACCCGTAGGGGTTAACGGAGATGAACGACGCTTACGCCAAGTGTTAGTCAATATATTGGGCAATGCGGTCAAATTTACCACCATTGGGCAAATTTGTTTGAAAGTGGCGTATCATGAGGGGCATATTCGTTTTCAGGTGGAAGATACTGGGCAGGGGATTGAAGCGGAACATCTGGCGGAGATTTTCTTGCCGTTTCAACAAATTGGCAATCCCCTTCGCAAGGCCGATGGCGCGGGCTTGGGGTTAGCCATCAGCCGTAAATTGGTGGAAATCATGGGCGGGCAGATGGGCGTGGAGAGTATTTACGGACAGGGAACGACGGTTTGGGTGGATATTACATTACCTATAGGCGAAAATTGGCTAGAGTTGCATGAAACAACCTTTCCTCAAAGTGAAATAGTGCTTGCCGAAGAGCCTATTCAAATTTCGTTCCAAGATTTACCCCCCTTAGAGCAGTTATGGGATTTGTATGACCTCATGATGCGTGGGCGGATTAAGGACATTCAAGAAAAGGTAGAACAATTGGGGCAATATCCTGTTTTTGTGGCAGCCCTAAAACCCCTAGCCCAAAATTACCGCCTCACTGAAATTCGTAATTTTATTCAATTTTGTTTGGAGAAAGTGGAGAGTTGATTTTATTTCTCCTCTCCCAACCCCGCGAAATAGTCCAACAGTAGCCGATGGACAAAGATATAACCGCCTCCCACGCGGCGCAAGAAAACATAATGCACCGCGTAATCCAGAAAGTGGCCGAGACGAAAAGGCAGATAACCATGCCACCACAGCAGGCCGCGCAAAATGTAATGTTGCACCACATCTAGCCCGCCATACCACAGCGCGGCCATGACTCCCCCGACTAAAGCCAAATTCAGCCCCACTGCCCACCAAGTCAACCATAACTTAAAACCTGTAAGATACATTAAGCCCCCTAATAACAAGCCAGGCTCGCCAAAAAGCACACTCACTAGAATACTGGTCATGGCCGCATTACGCAACGAAACATGAATCCCCTGATTGGGCTGCGTTTTGGTGGGAATATGGCTAGAATTTAGTCCACTAAAAACGCCGCTTATCAAGCCCCCTATCAAGGCAAACAGCGCGCTGATTAACCCAATCATCCCAAGCAAATTCAAGCCAGACATAGGAATGGCTATCTGCCAGAATAGCATAAATATCAGGCCAAAGCCAAAGCCCTCAATCACACCTAGGGTTGCCCCTTTCAACGCGGCTTTGCTGGAGAAACTTAATGTTTCGACTGTTTGTACATCGGTGGTCAGGCTTTGGTGGCTCCCCCGCAGACCAAAAATCAGGCCAAAAATCAGGCCAAAAATTGCCCCGTCAATGAGGTCAAAACTTAACCCAAAAAATAGTACGAAAATTAAATAAAATAATATCCCGCGCGCCAACACATTGATAGTGGCGCGCCAACGGGGGGTGAGCCGTTGTAAGATAGGGTCAGGGTGTTGCCATTGCAACGTATCGGCTAACCCCATGATAAAGCCTGCGCTTAACCATATTGCTATTAGTTTTAGTCCCACTAGGCCGCCCTCACTCCAGCTATTCGGTAGAGCCACCGCCAACCCGCCTAACAAAGCACCTACGGCGCGGGAACTGACTCCATAGAGCCATTTTTGCCATGAACTCATCAGCCAACTGGGTTGGAGTTGCTCAATTTGAAAGATGGTTTGGTTATGAGAGTGCATTTGTTGTGCCAGCCACGTTAGCCACTGCCTGGTTTGTGCTACAGTATACTGAGCAGATAGGCCGCGCCGTTTGAACATTTGACTAACGTAAGTGGTAAATAAATGGTGTTGGCGTTGCGTGGGGTCAGTTAATATTTCCAATTCTTGTGGCGTTTGACCACGATAGGCAATGGTCAGTATACTGAGCATCAAGGGCGACTGCGCCAACTCTTGCCAGGTGCTATCGTTTTCTATCAGGTCGCGCACCGCCGCTAATTCATCACCTGCACTTTCCAAATAGCGGCTAATTTGCGCTAGGGTTAAAGGCTGAAGGCGCACCGCGTTATAGAGCTTAAGGGGTACGCTGAGGGCTTCATAATCGCTCAAGCGGCAACTTACGACTATGGGCGTGAGGTGGTTTTGGCGAAAGGCGTTAATGGCTTGCACACAGGATTCCCGTTTGGCGTTGACCACCTCATCTAAACCGTCTAGCAGTAGTAATAATTGTTCATTTTGTAACCAGGGTTGCGCCACTTTTGGCGGAATGTTATATTTGCGCTTGAACTCTTCTAATAACCATGTTTCTAAAGATGGCGGTGTTTTACCTGCACCCCATGACGAAAGATTAAAGACAATGGGCATGGGGTGGCTTGAATCTTGCTCGGCAAGGGCAATGCGCGCCCGCGCAAGTTCTAGTAACATGGTGGTTTTACCGCCGCCTGGCTCACCCAAAATTAACAGGGCTTCATTCATCTCGCTAAAAATAGTATCAATAGATGTGCCTGGTGGTAAGGGGCGCGGCGGTTGGTCAGCCGTTTGTAACACTAATTCCCAGGGCTGTTCTACCGCCGTTTGGCGAGTTTCCAGCCCCAATTCTAACAATATTAACCCGTGCAACGAATTTTCCAACACCCCTTTCACCCAAAAATCATGCACCAATTTGAGCATGGTGTGGCGGTTGCGCTGCGTTTGGCTATTGCCCACCGCAGGGGGCAGCGTTTTATGGGCTTGCGGCATAAAGGCAAGCGGCGGCGAGGCTTGAGTTTTGATATTTTCAGGGTTGATAGCTTCTTGTAAGGCTTGGGCTAAATCGCCCGCCCGTTGATAGCGTTGCTCAGGTTTGAGGGCGAGGGCTTTGAAGACCACCTGCTCCACCCCCACGGGAATGGTCGGGTTAAGGGTGCGGGGGGAAGGCGGTGGTTCATGGCTACGTTTGTAGAGAATGGCGACAGGCGTATCGGCGTGATGGGGAATTTTGCCCGTCAACATTTCAAATAATATCAGCCCCAGCGCGTAAATATCGGTGCGGTGGTCAACGGCCTTGCCCTGCCCCTGCTCAGGCGACATATACGCGGGTGTCCCCACACTCAGCCCCGTTTCGGTTAGGTGGACGGGGGACTCAACCCATTTCGCCAAGCCAAAATCACTGAGCAACGCCCATTCGCCATCTAACAAAATATTAGCGGGTTTTACGTCCCGATGAATGATGCCTTGTTGATGCGCCAGGTCTAGGGCGGCGGCAATTTGGCTGATGAGGCGCGCAATTTGGGGCAATGTTTGGGGTTGGCTCATGGCCGTTTTCAGAGTGCGCCCGTCGGCAATATAACGCATCGCAATATAATTGTAACCCTCCGCCTGCCCAAAATCATAGACGGGCAAAATGTTGGGGTGGTGCAAATTGGCGATGGCTTTGGCCTCTTGCTGAAACCGTTCAAGCGAGGTGCCTTGCGGCTGCGGCAATAATTTTAAGGCTACGTAACGGTCAAGGCTGGCTTGATAGGCTTGATAAACCGTTGCCATGCCGCCCTGCCCAATTTTATTAAGAAGTTGATAGGGGCCAAAAGGTTGCCCTAATTGCGGCGCGGCGTGGGGTACGGAAGGGCTAATCACGTTGGTTTGGCTGGTTTCATTATCATTACAAGGCGGGGCAGCTTGCAGGAGTTGTTGTAAGGTGGCCGCACCCCAAAAGGCGGTGGCCTTCGCGTAGGGAATGGAGTCGAGGTTCTTGAATTTGAGTGTGCCGAGTAAATAAAGCGTTAGGCCGTGATAATATTCCGCCCATTGGCGCGGCTCAAATGACAAACTAGCGGCCATGCGGCGCAACGAAAGTAACATATCCCATTCTTTAGATAGCGCAATAATCGGTGAGGTGGTGGTGAGGTTTTGGGTCAGGGCGCAATGAAGGCGGGTATAAAATAATGTAATGCTTTCAGGGGGTAAGTTGGCGCGGGCTAAGGTGGGGGCGATTTGCTTAGTAATAATTTCACTTTCTAAGCGGAGGAGGTCATGCAACACATGGTCTTGGCGGGCGTTGGCAAAATCAATCAGATAAATATTACGATTGCCGCGATAATGTTCCACCAAAATGTTTTCCAAATTCAAATCGCCATGCAACCGCGCCAACCGCACATCGAGGGGTGTTGACAGTATACTGAGCAACAGTCGGAGTGGATTAGGCAGGTCAGTGCCATTTGGCAACGGTAAACGGTCAGCAGCGAGATTAACGGTTGCGCCGAGTGCGGCTTGCGCTTGAGTTTGCAACATGCTGAAACGAGTCGATATGACCTGCGCGACGGTGTCGGGCATGGACTGACCGACTTCATACGCTGTAATATTTTCAATGCCCTCAATGCGGAGACGATGGGAGGCATTGCCATGCGGCAAATTGAGCGTGACGGTATCTGACGTGATTTCGGTGACTAAAAAGCCACTGAGAGTGACGGTATCGCCAATTTGTAATTGAGATGTAATTAAATTATCGGGGGTTAATTGTTGGCTAGGGGTTTCAAACGTGGGTCTTAGTAATAAATTGACAGGTAACAGGGGGTCATAACTGCGCCAGAGAAAAAAGTCCGATTCGGTAATACTGTGCCGCCATAAGGGGCTGAGGCTGCGAAAAAGCTGCTCCTCTATAATGAAGAGCAGGTCATTAAGGGGCGCGTGCTGCCAATAACTCGCCAAACTTTCTAGCTCAAAGACCCCATCACCCGCCAAGCGATAGCGCAAACCTGCCCAATCACTGAGGGGGGGCTGGGTCGGCGGCTCACGAATTTCGGCCACGCGCGGGAGTTTGCCCTGAATGAAGGTTTGGAAGGCGTACCATTCATGGGCAATGAGGTGGGCTGGCCCCATTTTGACCACCAACGGCAGTTCAGGCAAACCGTCGGCACTAATCGGGCGCACCAATAAAACACGGGTCTCGGTCATGCCCGCGCTAAATTCACTTTTGATGACCACGCGGCTATAGCCCGCGAACATGCGGCCTAAAATCAGGCGCATGGCAGGGGTGAGGGTCAACTCGGCGGGTAGCTCTAGGGTGGGGGGCATGGGGCGTAGGCAGTCCCTCACCCCTGCCCTCTCCCAATGGGAGAGGGAGTTAACACACCCCTCTCCCATTGGGAGAGGGGCAGGGGTGAGGGGAAATTAAAATTTGGCCGAAACGGTGATAGCTTTGGTAACACGGGCTTTGTATTCGTTACGGGGAATGTCAATCACCCCGAAACGTTTGAGGTGGTTGGTGGTAAATTGGACATCTAATAGGGTAAAGCCATGATTACGCAATCTCTCAACCAAGTAATAGAGCGCAACTTTGCTACTATCCGTAACACGGCTAAACATACTTTCCCCCGCAAAGAGGCCGCCAACTGTTACGCCATATAACCCGCCCACCAGTTGCCCATCTTGCCAACTTTCCACGCTATGGGCAAAGCCATGTTGATGTAATTCGCAATATAACCTTACGATTTCACTGTTAATCCAAGTGCGCTCACGGTCAGGCGCAGGCTCGGCGCAAGCTAACATGACCTGACGAAATGCGCTGTCATAGCGCATTTCAAAGGGATTTTTCTTGATAACTTTAAGCAAGGAACGTGGCACATGGAAGCCGTCCAATGGCAAAATGGCGCGGGGATTGGGGTCATACCAAGAGATTTTGCCACTTCGGGCATCAGCCATCGGGAAAATGCCTTGCGTGTAGGCATTAAGGAGGATTTGGGGAGTTATGACCATGTGAATTAGGAATTAGGAATTAGGAATTAAGAGTTTTTAATTCCTAATTCCTAATTCCTAATTGATTATCGTTGCCACCAATCTTTTTGGGAACGGGGGTCTAGGAAGGCCCCGTTGTCGCGGATGGCGATTTGAATTTCGTTGTCAATGGCTGTGCCTAACGGTTGACGGTTGGTGAGGGCGGGTAATTGGCGGCTTTGTCGCCAACCGTTGGCATCATTTTGGGCGCGGTAAAGGGATAATAATTGCGGCTCAACGCAAACTCCTTGCAGGTGAACCACATAACCGACCACGACACTATCTTGCCGAGTGTAACCCAACGTAATTTGTCGTTCATCGGCATATAGCACGAGGGCTTGATATTGATTGCGATAAATGTCGGCTTGGCGGGTGGGCGGATAAATGGCTTCGCCCTGAGTCGCGGCCAGACCCGTCATGGTTGCGCCCCAATCGTTGATGGGTTCGCCGCGACAGTTACAATCCCATTGCCATTGATTGATTTGATAAGTATTGCGAATGTCCGCGCCGCGTGATGGCTCAAATAAACCACTCATTTGCGGGGCATCATTATCCGCTGCGCCGTTATAAAGCGTCAACTCGGCGGGGGCATTGCTGGCGATATAGCCACGTAAGGCTAAATTAAGGTCGGCATGTTGGCTATCAGGGTGGTCAATCGTTGACCCTTCAATGGGAATAGTGGCGTAATGTACGCCTGGTAGGGTGGGGCAGCCCGAATCGTTATCTGGTTTAATGGGCGCGGGTGATTTGGGGGAGGATTCAACCTGCTCATTTAGCGCGGGCTTGGTGCGGGCTAGGGCAATTTGGCGGCGGAGTTTAATATCGCTTAATTCATCGGTGCGGACTGACGGTAAACCAATTAACATGTTCGCTTGGTTGCTATTTTTGAGGAGTGACACACGCCCTCGTGTGTCATCGTTAGTACGAGGGCGTGCTAACTCCTCCAGGCCAATGGGTTTGAGGGTGAGCGTGTCTCTGATGATTTTGTCGTCCCTGTTTTTGCGTATAGCCACTAGGTTTAGTGTGTCTGCCACAAAATGTTTGGGCTGAGAGGTGGCGGTGGGTTGGGGCGATTTGATAGCGTAACTGACGGGTTGACAAGGCGTTTCCATGCCACAAGGCTTAGAGATAACGGAATTTAGGGTTGGTTCATGCAGCCAGGCAAAACCCGTTAGCAATAAGCCGAGACCACTCAAACTGCCGCCTAACCCCAAAAGGCGTAAGCTAGTTTGTAAGATTAATTGCTCCCAGGCGGAACGGGGTTTGGAGGCAAAGAAATCATGAAAGGGTAATTTGATGTAACTCAAAATGACCCCTTCACTTTATAGCCGAGGGATTGCAGTTTGGTGGCAATTTTTGCCCGATGGTCGCCCTGAATTTCAATCACTTGGCTGTTATCTTCATTCACTTTAACCGTGCCACCCGCGCCGCAGAGGGTTTTGAGCGTTTTGGATAACTCATGCAAATCGTTCTCGGTGAGGACAAAACCGACTATGACGGTGACAATTTTGCCCTTGCGCCCCGATTTTTCATGGCGTATCGTAACGCTTTGTTGCGCCACAGGGTGTGATAACGCGGGATAATGGGGCGTGGTTACGGCATGTTTCCGTAAATCGCCCGTATCTGTAGAATAAACTAATTTTTTAGGTTCGTTACTCATTATCCATTACTCATTATTCATTGACTTAGGAGTTACGCAAAAATGGCTCATTTGTGGTAGGAGTCCGCAATCATTTGCGGGCTGTCCGCAAAGAATTGCGGACTCCTGTGTAAGTCCTAATTGACTAATATGCGCCCAACTCGCGCAGGCGGTCATCGCTGATGCCGAAATGATGGGCAAGCTCATGGCGGACGGTGCGCTGGACTTGCGCCATGATGCGCTCGCGGGTGCGGCAGACTTGCTCAATGGGCAGGTGATAAATCGTAATTTTATCGGGCAGCACTAAGCCATAATTAC
>JAIFLK010000283.1:0-2649 GCA_020049115.1 Chloroflexota bacterium
AGAGTCATCTTTGGGGGCTTTCCATTCGGGTAATTCTAAATAAGTTGGCACTCGTTTGGGTTCATGGGGGCGTTCAAATGATTCATCTTCTGTCACATTGCCCGCGCCTGTCGCGGCAGCCATTGTGGGACGTTTGAATAAATTATTAAGCGGATTACTCGTTGTTACAGGTTGCTTGCTACTCGCCTTAACTGTCCATAACGGTTTGGGCGGGGCCACGGGTAAATCAAGTCGCTCCCGTACCGTGTGAACCGTTGTGCCGATGATGATAACCATGAGCAGCGAAAATAACGGCCCCGTCGGATTTTGTAATACGAGTTTGGCCGAGTCGCTGACCGCTTCGGGTAGCCAATAGGGGAGGGCTAAATGGGTGGCGAGTAAAATGAGGCCGCCACTTGCCGTTAGCACCAAAATAGACCAGGGCGTGTTATATTTAACCCACTTTTGCCCCGCCATGCTGCCCACAAAACCCGCCGCCGCTGCCCAACCCATAATCTGCAAGAGATTATATAACAATATATTAGGATTGCTAGAGAAGGGTTCAACCAAGAGGCGCAAGGTTTGTAACGAATTGGCATGGTCAAAACGGCTAACCATTTCGGCTAAACTAGGGCTATGACCCGCCAAAACCAGCCAATCAATGTTCAGGCCGCCCAATCCGCCAATCAATTTACCCCATAACGAGGCCAATCCGCCCACCCATGCGCCCATTGTGCCGCCCCACCATAGCCCGACCAAAATCGGCACGAGCCAATGAAGGTGATATTGCGCCAACAAGGGCATGGCTAACACTAAAATGGTTGCCCCTAAATAATGGACAAAAAGGCGATGACCTAGCACGCTAAAGGCCAAAAATAGCACGCCTAAATAAAAATTAATCAACATTAAGGGGTAACTAATGACCATAACGCTGAGGCTAAAAGCGGCCATCGGCCAACGGATGCCAAGCACGGCAATAATTAACCCTAAAACCACCACCCATTTATCGGGATAAATGAGTAAATTACTCAATGTTAACGTTACGACAATTGCCAAGCCAATAGCCACGAGGCCACCTTCAAGGGAGGCTTGGTAACGCCGATATAAATTGTGTGGGCCACGTAAGGTTTGAGTCAGCATGGAGTTAATTAGGAATTAGGAATTAGGAATTATAACGCTATTCATTCCTAATTCTTAATTCCTAATTCCTAATTCTTCATTTTGCCAGTGATGGTAAATGGGGTCTGAGGGGCGGCGGCTCTGAGGCGGCGCGGGCATGAGTGCGCGCCCAGTCACGCAGGGCAGAAATTTTATGTTCCATCGTGCGCGAGAGGGGAACGGTGGTTTCTAAAGCCAAGTTAATGTCATCTTGACTTAATTCACGGTTATTTTCAAAGGCATCATACAGCCCCTCAATAATGGCCTGTTCAATTTCCGCCCCACTAAAACCATCTGAGGCCAGAGCCAGCTCATTCAAATCGTAATGTAGCGGGTCGCGCCCTCGTCGCGCCAGATGAATGGCAAATATTTCGCGACGTTCCTCAGCGAGGGGCAAATCCACAAAGAAAATTTCATCAAAGCGGCCTTTGCGAAGCAATTCAGGTGGCAAAGCGGTCACGTCATTGGCGGTGCTGACCACAAAAACGGGCGAGGTTTTTTCCTGCATCCACGTTAATAAACTGCCAAAAACCCGCGCCGACGTGCCTGCATCGGATGAGCCTGAGCCTGACACGCCCGACAGCCCTTTCTCAATTTCGTCACACCATAGCACGCATGGAGCGACATTTTCCGCCAGACGCAAGGCCGAGCGCATATTTTGTTCCGATGAGCCAACCAGTTCGCTAAAAACGCGGCCTAAATCTAATCGTAATAAAGGCAATTGCCATTGACTAGCAATCGCTTTGGCGAGGAGACTTTTGCCCGCGCCTTGCACGCCGAGTAGTAATAAACCTTTAGGCTCTGGCAGCCCAAATAGCCGCGCTTTTTCACTAAAGGCTTTGCCCCGTTTATTCAGCCACTCTTTGACCAGCCCCATGCCGCCGACATTCTCAAAGCCCTCCACCGATTCGTAATACTCCAAAATTTGCGAACGGCGAATCAACTGCTCTTTTTCGGCAATGATGATTTTCAAATCCAAACGGCGACATTTTACTAAACTCTTGGCGAAGGCATTTTCGGCCTCCAAACAGGTCAGGCCACGCGAGGCATTGAGGACGTGTTCCCGTTCCTCATCGGTCATTTTCAGATTGACTCCTGCAATCTCACGGGCAGAACGCACCACGCGGTCTAGCGACAAGGCCAACTCATCTAACATGGGCAGGGAATAATCCAGCACCGTAATTTCTTTTTCTAAATCGGCAGGAAAGCGTAAGACGGGCGATAAAATGACCAGGGTTTTGCGGCTTTCTTTGAGGTCGTTGGTAATGTCCCGTAAGCGGCGAATTATCATGGGGTGGTCGGGCCCGCCGCGACTGTCATCTAAAAAGGGGTGAAAATCTTTCAGCACAAAAATGGCCGATTCTTGCGATTGCGCCACGAAATCAAGGGCTTTCATGGGGTCACGGGTCGTGGGGTTTAGCGGCGGGGCTTGCATCAAATCAAGCGGGGCAATGCCGTTGGTCAGCGTCCAACCGTACAATTTCTTGCGGCGGTCAATCGCCACTTGACGCA
>JAIFLK010000283.1:2662-6164 GCA_020049115.1 Chloroflexota bacterium
GGCGGGGCTTGCATCAAATCAAGCGGGGCAATGCCGTTGGTCAGCGTCCAACCGTACAATTTCTTGCGGCGGTCAATCGCCACTTGACGCAACATGTCCTCCACGCGCCGTTCCTCCCACGAGACAATGTAAATAATGGGATATTTGGCGCGAGTGAGGGTATTCAGTTCCTCAACACGTTGTAATACGGACATGGTTTCTGGGTTATAGGTCATGGGTGATTTATCTAACTAGACATAATATCAAAACTATAACATAATTAGGCCAAGATGTCAACCAAGATTATGTAAAGTCAGTGGTTAAAATGCGAGCAACGAATTTCACAAATTACACATGGAGTCCGTAATTTTTTACGGACATGCCCGCAAAGGATTGCGGACTCCTGAGCTAAATTCGTGAAATTCGTTGCAAAAATTAAAAATGAATCAACGGCGAGAGGTGGGGCAACAAGGGGAGACTTTAGCGGCGGAGTATCTGCGGGAGCGCGGCTATACGATTGTGACGCGCAATTGGCGGTGCGCGGCGGGGGAGTTAGATATTGTCGCGGAGTTAGCTAATCGGCTGATTTTTGTGGAGGTGCGGACGCGGCGCGGGGAACGGTTTGGTACGGCGGCGGAGAGCATCACCGCGACCAAGCGGGCGCGGCTGGTGGCTTTAGCGGAAAGTTATTTGCAAGCCCATGCCATTTTGGAGCAGGCATGGCAGATTGATGTGATTACGGTGACGTGGCAGGGGCAAAGCATGACGATTAATCACTTGGAAAATGCGGTGGGGTGGTAAAGTGAGGAGTCCAAAGCCGTAGGCTTTATTTATAAGTTGTCATAAATAGCATCTACCTCATTATGCCAAAAATTAAAAGAAGGTTCGGCTAAACTTAACCAGTCATCTTGTTCTCGGATTAGGCTATAAATGGCTAATTCCACAATTTTAGCAAAATCGTAATGGCTAAATCGTTTTTGGATGATTTGCCACACCGATTCATTTAACGTCAATTGAAGGGTTTGTGTTGTCATATTGATGTTCCTTAGCGTAACTCAAACTTTTGTGTCTTAGCGACTTTGCGTCTTGGCGTTAAAATTTTAACGCCAAGACGCAAAGTCGCTAAGGTTTTATCGCGACAAGCTGAATGCTGATTGACTGACAAGCTGAACACTGACACGCTGACAGCTTACTTAATTTTTCAACACCACAGGAATATAAACCACATGGGACGGTGTAGCTATTTTTGTGGCTGTTGGTGTTGGAGTCGCGCTCGGTGGCGGGGGCGTATCAGTGGGAGTTGGCGTAAAGGTTGCGGTATGAGTTGCCGTTGGCGTATTTGTTGCAGCCGTTGGCGTGGGGGTAAAGGTTGCCGTATCTGTCGCGGTGGGCGGAATGGGGGTAGCCGTTGCTGTTGGCAGTGGAGTCGGGGTAAAGGTATCAACAGGGGTTGGCGTGAGGGTGTCAACGGGAGTCGCGGTGGCGGCGGTTACGGTTGTTGGAGTGATGGTGGGGGTTGGGGTCGGTTGATTTGGATCAAGTATCACTAATGAAAACTCAGTTATTGATGTGCTATCACCATCAATTAATACAGAACCATAAATCATATCGCCTGGACTTAACCAAGTCCATCCACCAGTTCCTTTAGGTAATAATTCCTTAAATACCATTTGTGATTTTACACCGTTTTTCATTTGCCATAAATCCAGATAAACTTTCTCACCTTCTGGATATGGAGATACTGTTATTGAATAGCGATTTGATGAATCCATAACTAGTGTTATTGGCATAGTGCCTGTAATTTTTACATCGTATAACAGTATAGTTTCTTGATTCTTTGGTATTGCAGATTGTTGAATTAGTGTTGTTTGATTTAGTAATTCATTGATATTTGTTGCGGCTTTTGCTTCTGTTGGTTTCAAAAAAGACAAGCTCATGATTAAACCCATAGCCAAAGTTAACCCAACCGAAATTGTTAATCCTAAATTTAATAACGAATGATTAAAATGGCATAGTTGTAATTGAGGGCAATTTTTATCATGGGGATTTAATTCTGTGGTGGTTGCTTGCTTGAGCATGGTTGCTATTCCTTTCCTTAATCAACAAAATCTGTTGAGTGGACATGGGCGGAGTCCAAAGCCGTAGGCTTTGAGCAATGGGTCAAAGCCTACGGCTTTGGACTCCGTGTGTGGCTATTTATAAACCTTACTACTGCCTGAATGTCCACCAATATCTAAGACCAGAATAATTATATTGTCATCTTCGTCAAAATCCCAGATGAGCCGAATGTCGCCCGTCACGCGAGAACTCCACCTTTCGCCAAAAAGCCTACTTTCTACTTTGTGGGATTTAAGCGAGGGGTGATGGGGATTATTTTTGAGTAGAAAGAGTGCCTTATCTATTCTTTCAGCGAGTAGCGGATTCTTTCGAGTAATTTTTTGATATGCCTTAATAAAATTAGGCTGAAATTCTATCTCGTAGGTCATGTTTAAGCGAGGTCAAAAATTGAGCTAACTCCTCATCGGTTTTTATCCGTATGCCCAAACCTGCCTTATGTTCAGCCAAAGCCTGACCGATTCTACAGTCAGTCTCCGCGTCAAGCAACTCTAATTTGCGGCGTTGATGAAAAACCACCTGTTTTTTACGTAACAAGTGTGGATAAGGTCTATGTTTAAGTTGATTTAACCTCAACTGTGCTTTTTTCTGTTTACCCATAATGACCATGTTCATAATTATTTCGCTCCTTTATAGCTATTTATAAACTTTGCTACTGCCCGAATGTCCGCCAATATCTAACACCAGAATAATTACGTTGTCATCTTCATCAAAATCCCAAATCAGCCGAATGTCGCCTGTCACGCGAGAACTCCAGCACTCGCCAAAAAGTTTTGTTTCTACTTTATGAGAATTAAGCGAAGGATATTTGGGGTCACTTTCTAATAATTTGAGTATTTTACGGACTTTTTCTTGTAAAGGAATATCTTTTTTGGTTATTTTTGACAAAGATTTCCCAAATGTAGGAGCAAATTTAATTTTATACATCATTTACTCCTTAAAAATTGAATCCAGGTAAGCATCTAATTCTTGATGATTACTCACCAAAACATAATTCCCTGCTTTGATATTCTCCAAAGCCTCACCAATTCTTTGTTCAGTTTCAGGGTCTACCAGTTCTAATTTTCGCTTTCGTTTCGGAAGAAAAAATCTTTTTTTAACGACTAGACGAAATTCTTGGTGGGTTTCAAGATATGACAAGACAAACTTTTCTGCTTCTTGTTGATTGGTGATATTCATGGCTAACTCCTTTTTACCTTACTTGTTTCAGATAATTATACCCTTTATTTCCTAAAATATCAACTTCTTTCCCTAATTACGCATAATCCGCTTCGGAATGGAAAATTATCATTGACCCGCATAATGATATGGCTCGCTCTATGAAATTGAAACCTAATGGGGCATTTATACTTGATGACCAAACAGGCCAGGCCAATTTATTTTCCACCACCCATGCTCAAGCCATTCA
>JAIFLK010000293.1 GCA_020049115.1 Chloroflexota bacterium
GAGTACGTCGGGATAGAACCAGGAGAGCATGCCGACAATGCACTCTAGCAGGACGAGGGCAGCCATGAGGGGGATGAGGCGTTGAAAATCGCGGCGGGTGGGGGCGAGGAAACGAATCGCCCAAAAGGCAATGTAGGCGACGAGGATGCGGTCATAAATGGTGAAGAGGTAGACCTGACGGTTGTTGGCGTGGTCGTGGTTGAAGAGGACGGACAGGCTGTTTATGATGAGATAGCCGACCATGAGGGCATCAGGCCAGCCAAGTTTGACGGGGGGATGGGGCTTGATTTTTAACATGCGTTCTAGGATGTTAAGGGCAATGGCGAGAGCCATGAGGCTGCGGTGGACGACCCAATAGAGGTAGCGGCTGGAGTCGTTGGCGGGGATGAGGGGCAAGATGATGAGCCAGATGATGACGGTGGCGAAGGGGTAACGCTGTAACCATATCGCAATGGGCAGGGCAAAAATGAGGACAATGGCAATGAGCCAGTTGCCTTGTACTACCAGCCAGCCGACTAAGGGGCTGAGGGTGACGGCGAGTAATAGCGGGAGAGGGTTAATTTTAGGATAAGTGAGGCTCATGGTGGGTTATCCGTTGGTTTTTTAAGGTTAAGGGGAGGGCAGTCTCAGTATTTCAAGATTTGGGTGCAATAACTAAATTCCCCTCACCCCCGCCCCTCTCCCACTAGGGGAGGGCAGTCTCAGTATTTCAAGATTTGGGTGCAATAACTAAATTCCCCTCACCCCCGCCCCTCTCCCACTAGGAGAGGGGAGACAAGAAACTCCCTCACCCTTTGGGAGAGGGCTGGGGTGAGGGCGCGGTGGCTGTCCGTAAGGCTTCTAGTTTATCAATAATTTCTTGATAATGGTAGCCGTTGGTTTTGGCGGCGAACCAGGCCACTGTTTCTAATAATTTGTATGTTTTGGGCTGGCCGCGATAAAGTTCGCCATGCCGTTGGTCGTTGAGGGGTTGACCGACAAAGTTTTGTAGGCGGTCAAATTCGGCGGGGGTACTCATTAAATCACGGTAATTAAGCATAATGAAGGGCATGTGGCTTTGTTGTAAATCTTGCACCAGGCGGAGGTTGTGTTCGCTCCAACGGTTGACGCAGTTCCAGGCGTTTTGGGGGTTGGTGTAGGCGTAACGCCAGCCGTCGTAGCGGAAGCGGGGCCACATTTCGCTGGGGGTGCGGTAGATGGCGATGATTTTGTGGGGCGGGAGTTCGTCGGCCCAGAGGGGATAGAGCAGGGTGCTGCGGGGGTCTTTGAAGCCCCAATTTGGGTAATCGGCGTTACATTGCTGAATAATGTCGCGCATCTGTTGGCGGTGGGCTTGGCTGAGGACGAGTTGTTTGGGGGCGGGTTGGTCGATGAAGCGGTCGCTGCTATGGCCTAAAATCGCCATGTTGAGTTTGAGTGAGCTTTCGCGCTCATATTTGTTACCTTTATCATACGATACGTTGGCATCATGCTCGCCCATGTTAATGCCAGAGTGGTGTAACATTTGGGCGAGGAGGGTGGTGCCTGATTTGTGCATGCCTAAAATGACATAAATCATAATTGTTACTGGTCATTTGTCGCTGGTCATTGGTTATTGGTCATTGGTTATTAACTAGTAACAAATGACCAGGGACAAATGACCAATGACAAATCATTATTTAGGTTTGAGTTTTCCTGCTACTCGGTTAATAATCATGCGGTCATCGGCATCTAAACCGAGGGCGATAATGGTGGCGATATAGACAGCAAAGAGAAAAATAATATTAAGAATAGTTCCAATTAGCTCAATGTTGGTAAAGATGAGTGAGTCTAGAATAAAGGTTGCGGCAAAGGCCACTAGGCCCGCGATGGTCGGTTTGATAAAACTGCGGTTGTAAGGTTGCATGTCATATAAAAGGTAGGCTTGAATGATACGAGTGACATTAAGAATGGTAACGGAAGCGACTTGGGCGGTGGCGGCTCCAATGACTCCCCAGGTGGGAATGAGCAAAATATTAAGCAAAATGGTGGAGGAAAAGGCTAAAATGGAGTTGAAGGTGTTAAGCCAGGGGCGGGCGGTCATGGTGATGATAACGCCACAAATGCCTGTGCCAGCATCAATCAAGTGACCAAAAGCGAGGATAAACATGGCCACGGCCCCAGCGGAATAGGTGACACCAAAGAGGTCAATCGTAAGGTTAGAGACGAAACTGTCGCCAAAAATCATGAGGATGGGTTTCGAGAAGAGGAGCATCATGAGGAAAACGGGCAGGTTGACGGTGTAGGTCCATTTGGTGACGGTTTGGTAAAAATGGTTGAGTTGCTCAAACTCGTGGCGGCTGTGTAAATCGGAGACGTAAGGCATGGCAACGGTGACGATGGAGGCTTGGAACATTTTGCCGATGGTGCTGGTGCGGGAGGCGGCGGTGAAAATGCCGACGGCGGAGGAGGTGCTGAGAACACCTAGCATGAGGGTTTGAAATTCGTTACCAAAAGTGTTTATAAGTTGCGAAAAATAAACGGGTAAGGAGAAACTAAAAATCAGCTTAAAATGTATATGCGCTGATTTGAGGGAACGGTTTAGGGAAAAAAGTTCGGTGTGGAGGTAATAAAATAACATGCCACAAGCAACTAGTACGCCGATGGTGTGGGCAACCAGGGCTAGGGTGGCATTCAGATGAAAACTGTAATAGATGGCAAAGAGCGCGACGCAGATGATTTTGACACTCGTCATCACAATATCTTGGGCGATAACTTTGAAGCGCATCCGTCGAAAGGCTTGGGTTGCTTGGGCCGCGGCGAACATGAGGACGCTAAAGGGGACGGCGATGGCGACAATGGGCATGACGGAGACAAGGGTGGGTTTGTCTAACCAAGTAGCAATAGGCTTACCCAATATTATGAGAGCGATACTTAACCAAACACTTACGGCAAAGGGAATCGCTAGGCCGATAAATAAAGTACCCCATAAACTTGCTTTATCGCCAATATTTTTGAAAAAGGGAATGTAATAAACCATGCCTTGGCTGAGACCAAGCAGGGCGATGCCCGTTATTAAGGTTAGCATGGTATCAGCTAAAGCGTAAATTCCATACTGCCCCGCGCCCATGAAACGGGCTAACATGACTCCTAAGAGAAAACGGCCCGCATATTCAAATAAGCGGCCCATGAAAACCACGCCACTTCCTTTGGCAGCAGAGACGATATTGGTTGCCTTGGCATGAGTTAAACTAGGGTTAGCACTGGATGAGGTTTTGACCATGGCGATGGGTATGTTACAAATGTAGGGGGAAGGTAATCAACGATAACTTTCTCTCCACACAATAGTCTATCTATTGTAGCCGCTTTGGATTAAACCTACAAGTTAGTCTTTCAGTCTATCAGTTGGTCAGTCTTTCAGCTTTTTGCTGACTAGCTGACCGACTGACTAGCTGATTAAAAATTCCTGCATCATTGGCCCAATTTTTTCATGGGCATCTTCGACGACATAATGGCCTGCTTGTTGTAATACATGGACTTGTGCTTGGGGAAAACGACATTGCCATTGGGGGAGAATATGGCGTGTGGTGAAACAGAAATCATCTGCGCCCCAAATAATGAGCATGGGGTGGTGTTGAAAGAGGGCTAATTTAGCTTCAATATTATCAATCGTAATGCGTGTGGGGTGGTTCGCTTCGCGGGGAATATCCATGACAAAGCGGTGAGTGGCGATGCGGTCATGCCAATTGCTGTAGGGCTGGAGATACCCGCGCACGACGGGGGGCGTGAGGCGGTGGCGTTGCGAGGAGGCGAAAATGAGCGCGGCTTTGGCAAATCCATTGAGGCCACGCACCAGCCATTCACCCAAAATTGGCACACGACATAACAAAATGCGTAAGGGAACATGGTCGGAATGAAAGGCGGCGGTGTTAAATACGACAAATTGTTTCACCGTCTCAGGGTGGCGGGTGGCATAGCCCATGCCAATCGCGCCGCCCCAATCATGTAAGACGAGCGTAATTTGCTTAAGTTCTAAATGGGTGAGCAGACGGCTTAAGTTTTGGATATGTTGCTCTAAAGTGTAGGGGTAATCCTGTGGCTTGGCGGAGAGGCCGCAGCCGATATGGTCTGGCACAATGACGCGATAATTTGCGCTAAAATAGGGGATTAAGGTACGGTAATAAAATGCTAAAATAGGGGATTAAGGTACGGTAATAAAATGACCAGGTGGGGTTGCCATGAAGCATTACAATCGGTAAGCCATCACGCGGCCCCTCATCTAAATAATGATAGGCCAGGCCATCAAGGTCGTAATAATTTGAACGAAATGGATAAAGGTTGTTGGTCATTTGTCATTTGTCGTTGGTCATTTGTCGTTGGTCATTTGTCATTTGTTGTTGGTCATTTGTCATTGGTTATTGGTCATTTATTTTTCTACAAGTGACAAAGGACAAAGGACAAATGACAAAGGACAAATAACCAATGACAATTTACCAGGTGACACTCATCATGGCGCAATTGAGGCCGCTGCCAATGCCGAGGAGCGCAACTTGGTCATTGGTTTGCATGCGGCCTGTTTCGGCGGCCATGGCGAGGGTTATGGGGAGGGCGGCCGCGCCAATGTTGCCGAGTTTAGGAAAATTAAGATGTAATTTGGCGGGGGTTAAATTGAGTGATTTGCTGACGGCTTGCATGTTGCGTGCGCTGACTTGATGGGGGACATAAACCGTAATTTGGTCATCTGACCAATGGGTAAAGGTTTGCTCGGCGAGTTGCCAAGTGGCGGCGGCGAGGCGTGTGCCTGCGGCCATGAGCGCGCTGGCATCGGTGGTCATTTGGTCGGGTTGGCCGATACAGAGGCGATTATATTCCGTCGCGGCCAATGTGACCGCGCCGTTGATACGGTGGGCGGTGGTGGCGTGGTCGTGATGACAGAGTAACATGGCAACTGCGCCTGAGCCGAGCGTTAAGGTGGCAAAGTTATTATGGAACATCTGCATGGTGGCTTCAGGTGATTGCAGGCGGTTAATGGTGGACTCAACCACCAGCCGCGACCCTTCCCCCGCTACGACGAGGCCATATTTGATGAGGCGCGCTTCTATCATTAAGCCAATATGACAAATACCATCCATAAAGCCGAGGCAAGCGTTGCTTAGGTCATAGTTACGGCAATGTGGCGGTAGTTGTAAGTTGCCATGTATTAATGAAGCGGTGGACGGCTCTAGGTAGTCTTTGCTGACGGAAGTGTTAATAATACAGCCAATCTCTTGCGGGTCTATGCCAGAGTTGGCGATGACTCTACGGGCCGCTAGGGTAGCGGCATCACTGGGCATAACCCCAAGCTCCCAAAAACGCCGTTCATGGATACCTGTTAATGATTCAACCATGCCTTGAGGGATTCGCAATCGCTCCATCGTGGGGGCAATTTGCGCTTCTATATAGGAAGAGGTCACTCGCTGGGGGGGTAATTCGTAAGCCAGTGCTTCAATTGCCAAATGTTTGAATAACATAGGTTTTTAGCTAGTCAGTCGGTCAGCTAGTCAGCAATCAGCTAAAAAGCTGACCGACTGACTAGCTGACTAGCTGACTAGCTGATTGCTGACTGGCTGATATTGCCCCAATTGGGCGGGGAGTTGTAGCCCCTGGATGCGTAAGGTTTGTAAACGATAAAGGTAGGCCGTACCCGTCATAATATGGTTGGCAATGTCTACCGCTTGCCGATTTTCGTAATGTTCCAGATAGGAGCCGCGCACCCAATCATTGAACGCGCCCATGGCGGGGCCGCACCAAATTTGATAATCCATCTCGCGCCCTTTCTCGCCACTGTTTGACCAGCGAGAGGATAGCCCCAAATACCAACGGAATATTAAGGCCATTTTCCGTTTAGGGTTATTCTCCGCCCGTTTGAGTTGGTCGGGGTCACGCTCGGCAAAAAAGGTTACGCAATCATGCCAAATATCATCAATTTTGCGGCGGAAAACCTGTTTCTCTAGCTTCTCGCGCTCATCGGCGGGAATATCCTCCACCGCGTCATACTCTTTCCATAAATCATATAACTTTTGCGCCCGCATCGGAAAAAATGTTCCGCGCTTAAGGACTTGTAATTTTACGCCCAATTCAAACATATCTGCCGCAGGAGCCATAGTCACATCAGCCATGCCCGTTTCGGCCAGTAATTTTTTGGTATGGGTTGACGCGCCCGATTCGACACAGGCTTGATTGACCGAACCCGTAACAATATAAGCCGCGCCCATCATGAAGGCTGCCAGAGATGAAGCAGGCGTACTAATTCCGCCTGCCGCGCCGACGCGAATGGGCGTAGCAAAATTATGTTTCGTTTGGATTTCGTCACGTAGGGCAATAATGGAAGGCAACAACGCGACTAACGGACGATTATCAGTGTGACCGCCAGAGTCGGCCTCCACCGTAATGTCATCGGCCATGGGGACATATTGAGCGAGGTCGGCTTGCTGTTCGCTGATTAAACCCTGCGCCACTAATTCTTGTAACATGCGCGGCGGGGCTGGCTCCATAAATTTGCTGGCGACCTCGCGCCGCGAAATTTTCGCCATGACCCGATTTTTGATGACAATTTGATTTTGCTGGTTCACGCTCAGACCCGCGACGCGATAATAAACAATGTGCGGCGTTAAGCCCATATAGGCCGAGGCTTCCACCGTGTTTACGCCATATTGCAAATAAAGCCGTACGCCGTTGCGCTCTAGGGCTTCTTCATTGGGGCTATGAATGAGGTTAAAGGCATACGGCCCATGCGGGAGGGCATGTTGAATTTCATGAATCGCCGCCTCCACTCGGCTCGGCACAAGTCCCGCCGCGCCGAATGAACCGAGCAAACCTGCCTTGCCCATGGCAATCACGAGGGGGGCCGAGGCAATCCCATTCGCCATTGCGCCACTGGAATAGGCCATTTTTGTGCCATGAAAGGCCAAAAAAGTGGGGTCGCCCAACTGTGATAGGGCGAGAGGTAGACTGCTTGCAACAATAGGCAATGTGCCTGGGGTGGCCGTGCCATTGGGCGAGTGAACATGCCCCTCATTGGTCACGCCGAGTTGATTTTGATAGCGCACAACATAGCATGGCTGACTTAAATTTTTTAATTTGGCCTTAATGCCTACGGGGTCAAAGGCAATGGATTGAATTGCGCCTTGCCATATCAGGCTTGCTTGTGGCGGTGCGCCATAAAATTGCAGTCCGTTATTATTGGTGGTCATTGGTTGTTGGTCAGTGGTCATTAGTCATTTGTCATTGGTCAGTGGTCAGTAAGAACTTACGTAAACGCCAAACCTACCCCCCTTAATCCCCCCGACATCGAGGGGAGATTTTGCTCCCTCTCCTATGTAGGAGAGGGCTGGGGTGAGGTTAAGCGACTGACAAACGACAAATGACCAATGACTCTAGGCTAATTTGGCTTGGACTAATTCACGAAAGCGGCTGAGTTGCGCTTGGTTCTCAAAGGTTCGTTTAGGAATAATCGTGGGGCGTTGGTCGGCAAAGAGGGGGCGTTGGTCGGCAAAGAGAAAGAAAAATTGCTCATTTTCCCACATGGTTTGATAAAATTGCCACTTGAGTTGGCTGGTGGTGTCTTGACTTTTTACTTCAATGTGAGACTCGCTGAAGGTCATCCAATAAAGTTGATGTAATCTTTGGTTACGGCGATATGCGGTGATCGGAAAGATAACGTAATATCCGATGGGAATGGAGACCAATACGCTGAAAAAGGCCACCCCTAAAAAAACAGGTCGGGCTTGGGTATATTGCCAAAAGGCAATGCCCATTAAGATAGTTAAAACTGAGGCGGCGAGATACGTTTTGGCATGGTAATAGTGATTGTAATACAGTCGTACCGCGCTCACATATTCACGCTCGGTGTAATCTAATTGTACGGTGATGGAGTCCGTTGTCATTGGTTTAGCTAGTCAGCTAGTCAGTCGGTCAGCGTGTCAGCTAAAAGAGTGATTGCTGACTAGCTGACACGCTGACTAGCTGACCGACTCTTTTATCGCTAACGCAATATCGGTCACTTCGTAAATTCGCATGTTGTCGCGCCACAAACTCGCGTCACCTATCACAATAATTTGGTCGGCGTGGCGGTCAATGCGCTTGATATGGACTTCCAAATACA
>JAIFLK010000136.1 GCA_020049115.1 Chloroflexota bacterium
TTATCCGCCCAAATTGTGCAATTTTTGGTCAGCCAAGAGTGTAAATTGATTGTTATTGCCTGTAATACCGCGAGCGCGGCGGCTCTAAAATGGCTACGCACCCAATTTGATGTGCCAATTGTCGGCCTAGAACCCGCCATAAAACTGGCCGCGCACCTGACCCAAACGGGACATGTGGGCTTGTTGGCAACGGCTGGCACGCTGAAAGGGGAATTATTCCAAGCAACTGCTCGCCAAATTGCTGACCAGGTGCAACTCCATGTGCAGGTTGGCACGGGCTTGGTTGAACAAGTGGAGGCGGGCGCATTGGCTACGCCGCAAACCGCCGCGTTATTACAGCAACATTTAGCAGTGTTATTGGCGCACCCGATTGACCAAATTGTCTTGGGCTGCACCCATTACCCGTTATTACATTCTCTCATGGCAGAGTTAGCGGGGCCGCACATTCATTTTATCGACTCGGCGGACGCGGTAGCCCGTCAAGTGCAACGAATATTAACGCAACATAGGTTATTGGTAACGGGTGAGCCACACCATGCCTTTTATACGACGGGTTCAGCCAGTTATTTAGAGCAACTCAGCCCCAAGTTGCCCTTGCAACCTACGCCTATGAATTGGCAAACTTTAGCCCTTCCCATGTGACAGTTTGGGAGAGTCGGCAAAGTGTTATATAATTCACCTCATAATTAAAATGAGGTGTGGATAGCTGTGTTTAAACGATTATTTGGTGGTTCATCAATTAAAGAAGCCCTGAGTGGGCAAAAAATTAAAGAGACGCTCACACGGACGCGTAATTCCTTTTTTGGGCAGATTGCGGGGCTGTTTGGTGGCGAAGTCATTGAGCCTGTATTATGGGATGAGTTGGAAGCTCTGTTGATTCAAGCCGATGTCGGCGTGGAGACGAGTGCCATTTTAGTGGAGAAAACCCGCGACCGTGTGGTTTTAGAGGGCGCGACCCGTCCCATGCAAGCCCAAGCCATCCTTAAAGATGAGATGCGAAAGATATTAGAAGGCCATGAACCCTCGGCTTTAGAAAAAGCGCGTCTGTTAAGTGTTATTTTAGTGGTGGGCGTGAATGGTTCTGGTAAAACAACCAGCATTGCTAAACTGGCCGCGTTCTATCAACGTAATGGTAAAAAGGTGGTTTTGGCGGCGGCGGATACCTTTCGGGCGGCGGCGATTGACCAACTCAAAATTTGGGGGGAACGGGTGGATTGCCCCGTTATCACCCATCAGCCTGGGGCTGACCCTGGGGCGGTGGTTTACGATGCGCTGAAAAGTAGTTTTGCCCGTAAAGCCGATTTGTTAATTATTGATACGGCGGGGCGATTGCATACCAAGTTCAATTTAATGAAAGAATTAGAAAAAATTAAGGCGATTGCGGGCAAGCAAGTCCATGATGCGCCCCATGAAACGTTGTTGGTATTAGATGGTAGCACGGGTCAAAATGCGATTGCTCAAGCCAAAAGTTTTAAGGAAAGCGTGGCGATTACAGGAGTTATTTTGACCAAACTTGATGGCACGGGTAAAGGCGGGGCGGTGTTTGCGATTGGGCAAGAGTTGGGCGTGCCTGTGCGCTTTATCGGCACGGGGGAACAAGTGGATGATTTAACGGCTTTTGATGCTGAGGCTTTCGTGAATGGGTTGTTTGAAAATTAAACGCTGAACGCGAAAGGGCGAAAAAAACGAAGAAACGCGAAGTTTAAACTGTTTTTTCGGAGATTTAGTCATCAGGTGACTTGTAGTCACCTGATGACTAGACCACAGTAGCCATTTTTTCGCGTTCTTCGCCCTTTCGCGTTACGGTTGACGTTTGCCCGTAACAATCATTTCGCCTTCCACAATTTGCACCTGAGTAATGGCAATCTCCCAGGCCGCATTAGCCAGAGCCTCATTGACGGTTTGAGTTAAGGAAACTAACGTAGTTTCGGGAAAATCAAACGCCCCTAATTTGGCCTCATCTACTGCCATGATGATTTTCCCGTCTTGCAAATTGAGATGTGCGGTGATATAAACATCGGCATCAATGGGGCCGAGACCACTCGCGACACCCGCCAAATGAATTTGATTGGGCGTGAACCAAATTTGCGGATTGGTGATGGGAATTTGCCCCGTGCGGGTTAATTCTAGCGCAACCAGTGAGGTTACTTGTTCATTATTAAAACGCAATTGCGCTTCATTAGAAGTGGTAGCCTCTTCGAGAGCTTGGTAGGCATTTTGCTTTAATTGGTCGGCGGCGGCTTCACTCACCACAATGGGGCCATGCGGTGGGGTGGGCTTGGCGGACAGCAAGTTGCTGCCGCAAGCAAGTGTAAGAATAGTGAGTAATCCAAAAACTGTGCTTAAATGACGAAACATAGAATCTCCTGTAAAAGTAAAGTTATTTTATAATACGCTATTGAGTTAATAGACTTCAATACATGGTATTCTTAAATGAGTTCAGCCTTTATAACGTTTTAAACGTTATAGAGGCTAGAGACTACTATCCATGACCGATACCCAGGCTCAAATTCCATTATCTACTATTATCGAAGGTTTGCTTTTCGTCGCGGCGGAAGCGGTCACGGTTAATCATTTAGCGGCGGTAACGCGGAATAAAGTGCGTGATGTCGAGACAGCACTGCAAGAATTAAGTTATAATTACCAACAAAAAGGCATGCGGGTGCAACGGCATGGCAATCGCGTGCAATTGGTGACTGCGCCCGAAATTACCCCTTATATTGAGCAATTTTTAGGGCTAACTAGCACGACCAAACTCTCTACCCCCGCGTTAGAAACCTTAGCTATTGTGGCCTATCGCCAACCCATCACCCGCCCTGAAATTGATGCTATTCGCGGGGTCAATAGCGACGGAGTATTACGAACACTACTCAGTCGGGGCATGATTGAAGAGGTAGGCCGCTTAGAAACGGTAGGACATCCCGCGTTATTCGGCACCACGTTTGAATTTTTACGCTTGCTAGGTTTAGAAAATTTAGAACAACTTCCCACCCTCGCGATTGACGCTGAGGAAATTAAAATTTAAGTAACTGCTCATCCAGAATCCGCGAAGTACGCTAAGAAAAGCTAAGTTTTTATTTTTCTTCCAGTTTCTTCGTGTATCTTAGCGGATTCTGACTTAGTGAGTGATTACAGCCATAAGGCCAAGCCATGAAACCTGAACGTTTACAAAAAATATTAGCCCAAGCAGGCATTGCCTCCCGCCGCGCCAGTGAATTACTGATTCAAGCAGGTCGGGTCAGTGTGAATGGGCATGTGGTTACTCAAATGGGGATTAAAGTCAATCCCGCGACGGATAAAGTTACAGTTGATGGCGAACCCTTAGCCCAAACTGACCCATTGATTTATATTGCGGTTCATAAACCCGTTGATGTTTTGAGTACGGCGCAAGATGACCGAGGGCGGATGACAGTGGTGGATTTAGTGGATATTCCTGAGCGCGTGTATCCCGTGGGGCGGTTGGATATTCAAAGTGAAGGCTTACTTTTATTGACCAATGATGGCGATTTAGCCGAAAAATTGACCCATCCGCGTTATCATATTGAGAAGGAATATCAAGTATTGGTCACGGGTAAACCATCTCCTGAGGCACTAAGAAAATGGCGTGAAGGTAAAATAAAATTAGAAGAATTTACGCCGCAGCCCGCTATTGTAAAATATCTTAATGGTGAGGCCGATGCCACTTGGCTCACCGTCATCATGCATGAAGGACATAAACGGCAAATCCGCCTCATTGCGGAAAAGTTAGGTCATCCCGTTAAAAAGTTGATTCGGGTGCGAATTGGCACAATTCAACTGGGTAAACTTAAAGTAGGCCATTGGCGTAAATTAAACCCGACGGAAATACAGCAACTCCGCCACCTGACTAGCGATAAACCACCCAGGGTAAAACCCACTAAGGCCCTCACTGCCCCCACTAAACCTGCCTCAAAATCACGACCTAGTAAACTGGTGGCTGATAAATCGCCGAGGGTAAAACCTACAAAAGCCGTGACTAAACCTGCCTCAAAAGCCAGACCGAGGCCCGCGCGAGATTAAACAATGACTCAGCCAACGACCATTGCCATTGATGGCACCGCGGCTGCCGGTAAGAGTACCGTCGCGGCGCAACTAAGTCAAACTCTGGGTTATCTCTATTTGGATACGGGGGTGATGTATCGCGCCGTGACATGGGCGGTTTTGGCGCGAAATATCGCGGTTACGAATGAGGAGGCTGTGTCGGAATTAGCCGAAACGTTGTCTATTGAAGTAACGACAACGGGGCCGCAAGATGGGCGATTTTATACGGTGTTGGTTGATGGCGAGGATGTGACGTGGGCTATTCGGGCTAAAGATGTGGAGGCGCAGGTTTCGCGGGTGTCAGGCTATGCGAGGGTGCGAACAACTTTAACCAACCAACAACGCCACCTGGCCGCTAAAGGCTCAATTATCATGGTGGGGCGTGATATTGGCACAGTTGTTTTGCCCCAAGCTGAGTTAAAAATATTCATGGAAGCCTCAGCCGAAGAGCGCGCCCGCCGCCGTCATAAAGAACTTATAGAGCAGGGTCAAGCGGCTAATTATGAAACTATTCTCGCGGCGATTCAAGGGCGAGACAAACAAGACCGCGAAAACCCCGTTTCACCTTTAATTCCCGCTAAAGATGCCATAGTTATCAATACTGACGGGTTAAGCATTACGGAAGTTTTGACTAAAATTTACGAGTTAATTGACACGCAGCCATGAATTAAAATCATTTTGGTAAACTATTATTACACCGTATAGGTTTTGAAACCCACTACCATTAACTTAAGGGGCGAAGTCTCGGCGAAATGATGGGTTTCGACCCAAAGGGTTTAAACTACGAACCCTTTGGGTCAGAACCTCGCTTAACTTAATGGCAGTGGGTTTTGAAAACCTATACGGTGTAAGAAAAAATTCTATTGTATTTTATCAAGGTTTATGCTAAGATTATTAAACCATTGCTAAAGTAATTGATTAGCTCAATTAACTCTCACAAACAAAATTTAGTTATTTATATAATATGTAAGGAATGTGTCTATGGCACAAACTGACGTTCCAGATGTAGTCATAGGGCGATTACCTATCTATTTACAAACTCTAAAACAACTCCAAGCATCGGGCCAAGAATTTACCTCATCTAAACAGCTAGGACAGAAATTAGGTATTGGTTCAGCGCAAATCCGTAAGGATCTAGCTCATTTTGGTGAATTTGGTAAGCAAGGCATGGGCTATGAAGTTAACTATCTGCAACAACAAATCGCCCAAATTTTGCATGCTGACCGTGATTGGTCAGTGGCTTTAGTGGGTATTGGTGATTTAGGGCAGGCAATTAGTCATTATAGTGGTTTTGCCCATAAAGGGTTTCATATTGAGGTTATTTTTGATAATGACCCACAAAAAATCGGCCAGAATTATAATGGCAAAGTTATTCAAGATTTCAACTCTATTTATCAAATTCTCCCAACCCAAAATATTAAGATAGCCATTATGGCTGTGCCATCAACTTCAGCCCAAGAAGTGGCTGAAAAACTGATTGTAGCAGGTATTCGCGCGATTTTGAACTATGCCCCTATTAGCCTCACTTTACCCTCTTATGTCAAAGTCCAATCCATGGATCCTCTCAGCCATTTACAGCAAATGTCTTATTATTTAGACCCGTTAACTTAATCTAATAATACTCTACCGTAGCCGCCCGTTCAAGTTTTTCACGTATATCCAGTCCTTTGCCCGCCCCCAAAGCCACACAGGCAGTAGGATTATCCGCCACATAACATGGTACGCCTATTTGCTGCGTTAAAAATGCATCAATATTACGCAATTGTGCGCTTCCCCCGGTAATAATAATCCCTCGGTCAATAATGTCTGACGCTAATTCAGGTGGCGTAGCCTCTAATACATTTTTAACTACTGAGCTAATTTCAATCAGCCGTTCATTCAAAGCCTCCGTAATCTCATCAGAACCAACCCTAATGGTACGCGGCAGCCCCGTCACTTGGTCTCGCCCTTTCACTTCCAACGACATCAGGCGTTCCATGGGCATGGCACTGCCAATCGTAATTTTAATTTCCTCCGCCGTTTGCTCACCAATCACCAAATTATGCTTCCGCCGCACATAACTAGCAATCGCGTCATCTAGCTTCATGCCCGCCACTCGAATAGAACGGCTTGTTACAATTCCATTCATAGAAATCACCGCCGCCTCACTCGTGCCACCGCCCATATCTAACACCATATTACCCGTTGGTGTATCGACGGGCAACCCCGCACCAATTGCTGCTGCTAAAGGTTCAGGAATGGTATAAGCTTGTCGGCGCGCCGCTTTGCGCGCCGCATCCTCCACCGCTCGCCGTTCCACACTCGTAATGCCGACGGGCGTACTAATCATTACTTCAGGAGGAAATAACCGAATAGAACCAACTATCCGATTAATAAAAAATTCCAACATTTTCTCGGTAACACGATAATTGGCAATGACTCCATCCCGTAAAGGACGAGTCACCTCAATCGCTTCTGGCACACGGCCTAACATCGCCAAAGCCTCATGGCCGACTGCCACAATTTTTTCTTGGTCGTCAGTCGTGGCGACAATAGACGGTTCGCGCAACACAATCCCCCGCCCCTTAACATAAATCAAAATGGTGGAAGTGCCTAAATCAATGCCAATTTTTTTTGCAAACATAGTCTCAATACCAGAAAAGGCCAGAAGTTAATAAATATAACTTCTGGCCTCATCGTAATTATATTTGGCTAAAGCCATTTGGTTTTATATTACGTTATAATTTAGCTAAAGGGAATATCAGAGCGACTACCACTCCGCCGTTTAGCCACTTTTAAGCGCAAAGTAGAACGTCTTAAAGCAGATTGAGCTTTCTCAAAATCAACCACTTCACCTCGTTTTTCCAATAATTCTTGGGCGCGGTGGCGAGATTCTTCAGCCCGCAGGGCATCAATTTCTTCGGCATGCTCTGCTGAGTCAGCCATAACAACGACATGATGGGGGCGAACTTCGATGAAACCACCACCAATGGCAAAAAATTGGTCAGGTTCACCCTCTTTTTTAACTTGAAGTTCGCCATAGTTTAGGGCTGTCAATAAAGGCGCATGTTTGGGTAAAACCCCAAAAACACCCTCCACGCCCGGCGCAACAACCATGTCAACTTCATCATCGTATAGTTTACGTTCTATAGTTAAGATTTCAAGATGGATTTTTGACATGAAGAAAGTAGAAATTAACAGCTAAAAGATTAGCATAAAAATAACGCTAATCTCTCAGTTGCAATCTTAGTTACCTGACTCTTGATGGCGTTTTAACACTTCTTCAACATCACCCGCCATGTAGAAATGTGGTTCAGCCACATCATCCAACTCACCCGCCAACAGACGTTTAAAGCCAGAAACCGTCTGCTGCACAGGTACATAGCGACCAGGACGACCCGTAAATTGTTCCGCCACACTAAAAGGTTGCGAGAAGAAACGTTGAATTTTACGCGCTCGGGAAACAGCTAATTTGTCATCTTCCGACAATTCATCAATCCCCAAAATGGCGATAATATCTTGTAAATCTTTATAGCGTTGTAATACACTTTGCACCCCGCGAGCTACTGCATAATGTTCTTCGCCCACAATTAAGGGGTCAAGCACACGACTAGTAGAAGCCAACGGGTCAACCGCCGGGAAAATCCCCATGGAAGCAATAGAGCGTTCCAACGAAATAGTTGCATCAAGGTGACCAAATGAAACCACTGGCGCGGGGTCGGTATAGTCATCGGCAGGTACATAAACAGCCTGCATACTCGTAATAGAACCCTTGCGAGTTGAGGTAATCCGTTCCTGTAAAGCACCCATTTCAGTCGCGAGAGTCGGTTGATACCCTACCGCACTCGGCATACGGCCTAACAAAGCCGACACTTCAGAACCACTCATAACGAAACGGAAGATATTATCAACGAACAGCAATACATCACGGCCTTCATCACGGAAATACTCGGCCATGGTTAAACCCGTCAAGGCCACCCGCAAGCGTACCCCTGATGGTTCATTCATCTGCCCAAAGACCATGCAAAGTTTATCCAACACGCCTGCTTCATGCATTTCTTGATAAAGTTGAGTCCCTTCACGAGTTCGTTCACCCACACCCGCAAAAACGGAATAACCGCCATGTTCACGGGCAATCGAAGCAATTAGCTCCAAAATAACGACTGTTTTACCTACACCTGCACCACCAAAAATACCTGTCTTACCGCCTTTTGTAAAGGGAGCAATCAAATCAATGACCTTGATACCCGTTTCAAAAATCTCGGCTTTAGTGACTTGGTCTTTGAAATCAGGGGCGGGGCGGTGAATGGAGTAATATTTTTCAGGTGTAACTGGGCCGAGGTTATCCACAGGGCGGCCTAAAACATTAAAAATACGTCCTAATGTGGATGGGCCAACAGGTACGCTAATAGGCGCGCCAGTGTCAACCGCCGCGATACCTCGTCGCAAGCCCTCAGTTGCATCCATAGCCACAGTCCGCACAACATTATTGCCCATGTGTTGCTGAACTTCTAAAACTAGCGAATCAGCGCGCCCTTCCTGCTCAACATCTAATGCATAATAGATTTGTGGTAAGTCACCTGAGGGAAATTCTACATCTACCACTGCACCCATAACCTGGGTGACATGTCCTACCGTTCCTTTTGCCATTTAACTCTCCTACCAAGAAAATGAGAAACTAGAAAAGGTCAAACAAATGAAAAGTTGACTTTTCAATTATAGTTACGCGGTGGTTTGAGCCAGAGCTTCAGCTCCACCTGCAATATCGAGCATTTCTTTTGTAATTGCTTCCTGACGCGCCCGATTGTAACTAAGTGTTAAATCGCTGGCTAAGTCGTTAGCATTATTTGTCGCATTCCGCATCGCCACCATCCGAGCAGACTCTTCACTGGCTCTCGATTCTAGGAATGCCTGATAAATTTGTAATTCAGTAAAACGGGGTAAAATGGTGTCTAGTAGACTTTCAGGGTCAGGTTCATACGCATAAACTAACCCAAGTTGATGTTCTTCAGCTACTAAATACTCACTCATGACCTTACTCTCAATATTACCAGGTCGAATAGGTAATAACATTCGAACAGTAGGCTGTTGAACTAAGGTATTGACAAAGTCAGTATAAGCCAAATGAACTTCATCATATTCGCCACTCAAAAAACCATCCAAAGCCAAACGCGTTATCGGCGCAATATCAACCGTGGTTGGGCGAGCAGGCAAATCTGAAAACTCCGCGATAACCTTACGTCCATAACGCACCATAAGGTCACGTCCCTTACGCCCCACCGTAATTAAACTGGCACTTTCTTGTCCCCGTTCCTTCATAAAGCGCATCGCGGCTCGAATAACATTACCGTTATAGCCACCCGCTAACCCTTTATCTGCCGTCATCAAAATGATAGCGACATTTTTGACCTGTTTACGTTGCGTCAGAAGTGGATGTAAGTTTTCCACATTAAGTTTTTGGGAAGCCAAGTGAGTGAGAATTTCCCATGACTTCGCGGCATACGGGCGTGAAGCAATGGCTTGTTCTTGGGCGCGTCTCATTCGTGACGCGGCCACCATTTGCATGGCACGAGTCACCTGAGAAATGTTTTTAACACTTTTGATACGCCGTTTTAGTTCACGAATTGAGGCCATAATTAAGTTAACCTTAAACTACTAGGCTTTACCCACTAAGATTTGGGGACATCATAACCAACGGATTGGTTATAGGAGGCTAAAGCACTCCGCAGTGATATTTCTACATCATCAGTTAGCACTTTTTTATCCGCAATGGTTTGGCTAACCCCTGGATGATTTGATTTAATAAATTGAAGCATTTTTTCTACATACTCCGCCACTTTAACTACAGGCACAGTACGACCATACCCTTTAGTGAAAGCATAGATAGAAATAACTTGGTCTTCTAATGGTAACGGGCGATATTGCGGCTGTTTTAATAATTCCGTTAAGCGCATCCCCCGTTCCAATTGTTCACGAGTGGCCTGGTCTAAATCTGACCCAAATTGAGCAAAAGCGGCCAATGAGCGATATTGAGCCAAGTCTAAGCGTAATTGTCCCGCAACTTTCTTCATGGCCTTCGTTTGAGCGTCACCACCCACGCGCGAGACCGAAACCCCGGCATTAATAGCGGGACGTTGCCCTGAATAGAATAAGTCACTTTCCAAGAAAATCTGCCCATCGGTAATTGAGATAACGTTAGTGGGTACATAAGCACTCACGTCACCCGCTAAGGTTTCAATAATGGGCAAAGCAGTAATTGAACCGCCCCCTTTTGCCTTAGACAACTTTGCAGAACGTTCTAATAAGCGCGAGTGAAGGTAAAATAAGTCACCAGGATAAGCCTCACGACCAGGAGGGCGGCGAAGGAGCAAAGAAATTTGCCGATAAGCCCACGCATGTTTGCTCAAATCATCGTAAATAATCAGAACTTCTTTACCCTTATCCATGAAATACTCGGCCATGGCACAACCAGAATAGGGCGCAATGTATTGCATAGGCGCAGGGTCAGAAGCCCCCGCCACCACCACAATAGTATAAGCCATCGCCCCTTGTTCTTCTAAGGTTGCCACAACTTGCGCCACTTGACCTTGCCGTTGTCCAATCGCTACATAGATACAGAGTAAATCTTTCCCTTTTTGATTGATAATCGCATCAACCGCAATGGCAGTTTTACCTGTTTGGCGGTCACCAATGATTAACTCACGTTGACCACGACCTACAGGCACCATGGCATCAATCGCCATAATTCCCGTTTGCACGGGCGTATCCACATTTGCGCGGTCAATAACGCCAGGCGCGATTTTTTCCACAGGATAGAAACCTGCATTTTGAATCGGGCCTTTGCCGTCTAAAGGTTCACCAATAGCATTAACTACTCGTCCCATGAGAGCTTCACCGACAGGGACAGAGGCGATACGTTTGGTACTTTTAACGGTATTGCCGGCTTCAATATGCTCATAATCACCCATGATTACCGCGCCAACCTGGTTAGTTTCCAGGTTGAGGGCAATACCTAAAACACCACCGGGGAACTCCAATAGTTCAGAGGCCATGACGTTTCTTAGGCCAGCAACGCGAGCAATCCCGTCACCCACACTAATTACGGTACCAACATCCGCTTCTTCAATTGGAGCTTCAAAAAACTCTATTTGTTGCCGTATTTTGGCTGTAATATCATCTAACTTAAGAACCATTGTATCTCCGGTACATTGACTAACGGTTTAATATTTGTGTGATTTTAACACCCAGATGTTTTAAGATTTAACCCCTAAAACATTACCGATAGCATGAAGTCGTGTGGCTACACTACCATCAATGAGTTTGTCACCAATTTGCACAATCGCCCCACCAATAATTGTTGGGTCAACGTTAAAGACAAACTCCAATTTATCGCCATATTGCGCCCGTAATTTCTGGCGGAATTTATCTTTATCTTCATTCCTGAGAGGCGTAGCTGTTGTCACATAGGTTGCTTGTACTTGTGGCCCACCCTTTGAAAGACGTTCCAAATCACCTAAAACATCATTTATTAGGCTAATATGCCCCTCTTTCAACAAAGTGTATAAAAAATTGCGTAATTGTTGTGAAGTAACAATGGGAATAATGGAGTCTAACAAGTTTTGTTTTTCTCCAAAAGTCAAGGTAACATTTTGCAATTTTTCAGCTAACCCCACATCATTCGCCAAGCTATCCTTAACCTGATTCAAGGCCATGAGCCACTCATCCAAAGCCAGGCTAAATATGGCATTAGCATATTTATGCGAAAGCTCTTGTGGGTTCACTATGCCTCTCCTAACTGCGCTAAGAACTGGTCAGTCAACTTGCGTTGTACAGTTTCATCAATCGCACTACCCACAACCTTACGGGTAATTTGCATGGCTAACTCACCAGTTTGTTTCTGCAAATCAGCAATCACTTGGGCTTTTTCTTGTTGAGCCTCTTGTCGGGCTTTAGCAATAATTTCTTGCGCTTCTTTACGAGCCGCGACCAGGACTTCTTCTTGCATCTTACGAGTAGATTCAGCCGCTTGTGAGGCTTCTTTTAATGAAGCTTCACGAGCCTTAGCTAATTCTTTTTCAAATTCAGCTCGTTGTTGTGCTGCTTCTTGTTTTGCTTTCTCTGCTGCCGCCAAACCTTCAGCAATCGCCTGTTTACGTTTTTCTAGCATGTCAGCGATGGGTTTATAAGCGACTTGTTTCAGAATGAAAAACAATATCAAGAACTGTGAGGTATAAACTGCTATTATCAGAAAATCAAATCCTAATGCTGCCAAGTTCTGGCCCTCCTTTCTTCATTTAGGCAATAAACTTTAGATGAACTTTTTTTGAAGGCCATTGACCCTCAAATGTATACGAACCTCAAGGAGTCGCATATAGGAGTATCAAACAAATAACCAAGCCGAAAATAGCGAGTGCTTCGGCGAAGGCAATACCCACAAACATGTAAGTTACAACTTGTGGGGACATATCTGGATTACGAGCCATTGATTGCAAGGCTCCGCTTGTGGCTAAACCAATGCCAATTCCTGGCCCAATAGCTCCTAAACCAACCGCTAGGCCCGCCCCAATGAGTTTTGCTGCTTCTGCTTCCATAGTTCTAACTTCCTCCTAAAAATTTTTACTATTTAGTGATTTAACGCTTAGGTTATAAACTCAAAACGAATTAGTGAGCTTCGTCATGTCCACCATGACTTGTGCTGGCTAAAGTGTAGAAAGCCACAGATAAGATAAAGAACACAAATGCCTGAATGAAGCCAACAAACACTTCAAAGGCAAGCATTGGTAGAACAGCAAACAAAGGAATGAAGAAAACGACAATAAAAACCGTTACTTCTCCCGCGAAGATGTTACCATACAACCGGAAAGTATACGCTACGACTTTAATGAACTCACTGAGCAGTTCTAACAAACCCACCAGAAAATCAATAATACCGAGGGCAAATTCTCCCCCACTCTTAGCCGAAGTCATTTTGTGAGTTACAAAGAACTTGCGGGCAAATTCTCCCCCACTCTTAGCCGAAGTCATTTTGTGAGTTACAAAGAACTTGCTGGCATAACCGCCCACTCCCAAAATAGTGATACCAAAAATTTGGGCTAACACTTGAGTAATTAAGGCTAAAGATAATGTATTATTCAAATCCGCACTAGGAGAACGGAGAAAAGGTACAATAACTTTACCTGGTTCACAGGTTTTCCACCATTTAGACTGGCTGTGAGATTCATCAACATGGGCTTCTTCTTTCTTCGCTTCTTCACCATGAGCAGCACCCGCTTTTGCTTCAACATGATGCTCTTCACACAAACCCACCCCCATTAAAGGAAGGCCAGGAAATAACGCTAACCAATTGGAGAGAATGACATAGATGAAAATGGTCGCAGGTAAGGCAAAGAATTTCGCAGCATGTTTAGGCCCAGCCACATTTTCAGTTAATTGATATAGCCCCTCATAAAGAAACTCTAAAAAATTTTGAAACCCAGATGGGTTTAA
>JAIFLK010000005.1 GCA_020049115.1 Chloroflexota bacterium
CTAAGATTTGCATCTATCCATAAACGGTGAATGGTGGCAGCGATTTCTAGCGGTTGGTCAGGGTTAAATAACAAAGCCGCATCCCCTGCTAACTGGGGTAATGAAGTGACATTTGAACATGTAACGGCTGTTTCGGCTAAAAATGCCTCTACTAAGGGTAAACCCCACCCTTCAAATTTACTAGGAAAAACCATCGCCCGACTGAGCCGATAAAGACACTGTAACTCTAAGGGGCTGACAAAGTTTAAGAATTGGACTTGTTGAGTCAACTGTAATTGGTGAATACTCTTTTCAATTTGTGGAAAAAATTCGTTCTGTTTGCCTGATGAAACCAATGGCACAATTAAGCCAAATTGGTCTCGTAATATTGCTAAGGCTTTTAATAAAGCAAGATGGTTTTTATGCGGCCACGTTTGCGCGGGATAAAAAATGAAGTTATCTGGCAGTGAAAATTTTTGCCGCGTTTTGAGCATATCATCAGGGGTCGGGGTTGGATAGGCCGTTAATACAGGGGCGCGAGGTACGACGATGATCCTTTCAGGCGGCAGGGTGTATTGTTTAATCAGGTCTTGTTTCACCCAATGGGTCATGGCAGAAACTAAACGGGCTTGTTGGCAAAAACTTCGATATTGTACCTCACGGTCAAGAGATTGAAGTGGGGTGAAAAATTGGGGGAAGTGAAGGTGTTGCAAATCATATGGCTCATAAATATTGGGTATATTGGTTAAAAAAGCAGATTGCCTAGTAAAGTGCATGACCTCAATCTCGGCTTTTTCTATTGTTCCATCTGAATGAGGTATAGGGAGGGCTTTTGCCTCTCTAAAATATTTCAACCGATACCATAATTCTTGTAACTTGGGACTAACTGCCGCTAAAAATTGTTGCTGTTTCGATTGTTTTAATTCTTGATAAGTGGGGCCAAGCAAAAGTTGACATGGGCCTTGTAAATAAGATTGTAACCATTCGTGATGATTTCTATAGACAAGGAAAAAATATTGCTCGTTACCATCCGTTAATTGAGATAAGCCACTTGCCAAACCAATCACAACTTGTTGGACTCCGCCTGATAAACCGTCAATAAATCTTGCATCAAGACAAATTCGTAAGGGAGTCATCATTTAGCTATATTCAGGGCTTCCCATGAGTTATGAGTGAGTAGTTCACGACTCATAGCTTGATAAATATTGCGTAATTAGCTTACTTGCTTTTTGAACGTATTCATTACTTAATTGAGGGTACATGGGTAAACTTAAGATTTCTTGACATAATTGTTCAGTTTGTGCCAACCCGTGGGGGCTAAGGGGAACGCGGTCACGATAGGCGGGTTGAAGATGAACGGGCATGGGGTAATGAATGAGCGGATTAAGGCCATGTTGCTTGAGATAGGTTTGTAACTCTGAACGGTTGGGGGAACGGACTACATATTGATGATAAACATGAGTGACATTGGGCGCGGCTTGAGGCAAATTTAAGGCAGTTGAGGCCAGTAGTTGCTGATAAAGTTGGGCAATTTCGCGGCGGCGGCGGTTTTCTTCATCTAAATGGGTCAAATTAACCCGTAAAATTGCGGCTTGTAACTCATCTAAACGGCTATTGAGGCCAGGCACGTCACTAATATATTTTTCTCGCCAACCATATTGCCGTAATAATTTGACGCGTTCAGCTAATTCAACCTTGTTTGTGACCACAGCCCCACCATCGCCTAAGGCCGCTAAATTTTTCGTAGGGTAAAAGCTAAAGGTGGCTAAATCGCCCCAACTTCCTACTTTTTGCCCATGTATCATAGCTCCATGCGCCTGAGCGCAATCTTCAATAACATATAAGCCATATTGTTTTGCTAAATCCATGATAGTAGGCATATCAGCGGGGTGTCCATATAAATGAACGGGGATAATGGCCTTAATTTTGCCTTCATATAACTTAAGCATATCAGCCAAGTGCGCGGGGTTTATGGTAAACGTTTCGGGCAGAACATCTATCAAAATCGGCGTAGCCCCACACATTTCAATGGCCGCAACGGTGGCAACGGCGGTATGAGATACAGTCGCAACCATGTCACCTATACCGATATTACAGGCGCGCAAGGCTATCAGAATGGCATCAGTGCCATTGGCTACTCCAATGGCGTGGGCTACACCCAGATAATTCGCAAATTCTTGCTCAAAGGCCGTGACTTCTTGGCCTAAAATATACCATCCACTGGCTAAAGTTCGAGCTACCGCCGCATCTATTTCGATTTGGTGGGCTAAATAATTGGCTTTGGGGTCAGTTGACATAATTACAAATTTGACGTAAGACCTCACAGGTTTCAAAAACCTGTGAGGTCTTAAATTTTAGATATAATGGGTTATATTTTGACGATAAAAGGCTAAGGTACGGGCTAATCCCTCTCGTAAGGGGACTTTAATTTGCCAGCCTAAGGTGGACTCAATAAGTTTCGCATCGGCGTAATAATCACCAATATCAATCCGTTTGCGGTCAGCAGGAAAGGTATGGACGGAATATTGCCCTTCACCTGCCACCTCTAACATTAAATCAGCGACCTCTTTCAAGGTAAAAACCTGTTCGCCACCTAAATTGAAAATTTGACCGTTGGCCTCTTCATGAATAGCGGCTAATAATAAGGCATTGACCGCATCATCAACATAAGTAAAGTCTCGTAATTGTTCGCCCCCCCATACTTGGAAGGGCGATTTTTCAACGAGTAAACGCACCCAAACCCCTAAAAAAGTTTGGCGAGCATCTTTAATCCGCATCCGTGGGCCGTAAGTATTAGTTAGGCGTAAGGCACAGGCGCGTAATCCGTATACATTGTTATAAAGAATATGATACCATTCTCCTGCCATTTTATTAATGCCATTGACATCTACGGGGCGTAAAAGATGTTTTTCATCAACGGGCAAATAATCGGGCTTGCCATAAAGTTGGCGAGTGCTGGCAAACACTATTTTTATATCGGGGTTATATTTACGGCAGGTTTCCAGAATGGAGAGTTGGGCGCGGCAGTTGATGTCTAAATCAGCGTAAGGGTCTTGCATGGAGTCCATGTGGCTGGTTTGGCCTGCTAAATTAAACAGGTAATCTTGACCTTGCACTAAATAACGCAAACTATGCTCATCTCTCACATCTGAAATATTAACCTGAACTTTGTCCTGAAACTCCACAATGTTAAATAAATTGCCCCCATATTCAGGAATGAGGCTATCTACTAACAAAACGTTTGCGCCTAATTCAACCAACCGTTGGGCTAAATTTGCGCCAATAAAGCCTAATCCGCCCGTGATAAGAACACGACGATTGGCAAAATAATCATCATTCATGCGATTTTCTCACATAGGTAGGTTTTATTAAAAGTAGGTTCATGAAGTAAAAATTCCAAATTGTAAAGAAAACTATCAAAAATCCGTCTTACCACAAAACCATTCTGGTTAAATAAGGTCATTAATTCTTGCTCATTAAAAATAACTTCTAGGGTAGGCTGACCATATGCCTTTTTGCGTAAAATGGTGGTAGCTCTATTTTGCAAAATAGGGACAGTATGAAAAATGCACCATTGCCTTGCCACGCGACGACTCTCTTGAATGGCTTGTTGATAACCTAGCAAGTGCATCAGAACGGTACCCGAAATGAATACGTCACATGCCTGGTCATGAAAAGGCAACTTCATGGCATCACCGACAGTAAATGGTATGGCTGAATATAGTTGTTTTGCCAAAGCCATCATGGTGGCTGAATAATCAAGGCCAATATAACGAAAGTTTGGTTGCCAAAGATGGTTTAATATTTCCTGATTCCAGCCTGTACCGCAACCCGCCTCAATAATTAAAGGGTTGGCTGTACCCTGAGAGGTAATAAATCGAATGGATTCAACTAAGGCTAAAAAGTCGGCTCTGGGTTGTCCCGCATACATTTGTTGTAATAAAGGGGCAAAAGCCTGTTGTTGTTTTAAGGGAATCTCTGTCGCCGTCCAGCCTAAAGTAAGTTCTTTCGCTATCGTTTCGGTAATAATTTCATATTCGGTTGAGGCCGATTTTCCTGACCATAAATAGTGGATTAGCTTAAGGAGTGTTGTGGGGATAATCGGTTTGATAAGGCGTTTGATGGTGGTGAGTTGGGTCATGCTAAATTAACCATAATTTCGGCAATCCGTTCCGCCGCTTGGCCGTCCCATAAGGGCGGTACTTCGGCTGTTTTGGTCTGTCCCATTAAAACGGCTTTAAGTTCATGCTCAAGACGAAGATAATCGAAACCAATCAAGGTATTACTACCGACTTGTACCGTAATGGGGCGTTCTGTATTTTCGCGTAAGGTGAAGCATGGTACACCTAGATAAGTGGATTCTTCTTGAATCCCCCCTGAGTCCGTGATGATGGCCTTTGCTTTTTGCTCTAAAGCCAAAAATTCTAAGTAACTTAGGGGGTCTATTAAATGAAGGTGCGGTGCGTCAGCTAATGATATATGTTTGTGGGTTAATCGTTGGCGGGTGCGTGGGTGAATGGGAAAAATGAGGGGAATTTGCTGACTTATTCGTTTGAGGCTGTTAATAATTTGTTCCAAAGTTGTTTCATCATCTACATTGGAAGGGCGATGTAAGGTGATTAAAGCAAATTCATTAGGATAATTGGTTAGCGAAATCTTTTGAGTTAGGGGTAAAAATTTTATTAAGGTGTCTATCATTACATTGCCCACACATTTGATTTTTTCTGGGGCAACCCCCTCGCGTAATAAATTTTCATTACCATCTATGGAGGGCGTAAACAATAGGGTGGCAATTTGGTCGGTGACTAAACGGTTGATTTCTTCAGGCATACGGCGGTCAAAAGAGCGCAGTCCTGCCTCAACATGAGCCACAGGAATAAGCAATTTGGCGCAAACTAAGGTCGCGGCCACTGTTGAGTTCACATCACCATAAACCATGACCCAATCAGGTTGTTGCTCTAGGACAATTTTTTCAAAACGCATCATGACCAGCGCGGTTTGTTCGGCGTGGCTACCTGAACCTACTTCTAAGTTAAAATCAGGTTTAGGCAAGCCAAGTTGTTGGAAAAATATATCTGACATGTTATAGTCGTAATGCTGACCTGTATGAACAAGCAATTGAATGATATTTTGTTTAGCGCAAGCCTGATAAACGGGGGCCGCTTTCATAAAATTGGGACGCGCCCCGACGACATGGATAATTTTCATAAAAATACTTAACCTTTTGTAGTTTTACCTAAAGCCGCTTCATAATCCTTGAGTCGTTGTTGGGCGATTCGTTGCCAACTTAATTGGGTACGAATCTTTTCGACTCCATATTGACTAAAACGGTGACGAATCTGAGGGTCGGTTAAAATTTGGATTTGCATCATCAAGTTTTGGACATCATTATCTTCAAATAACAAACCGTTGCCGTTAATCCGTTCACGGACATAAACATGGTGACTCAAGATGAGGGGCAAGCCCGCCGCCGCCGCATCAAGCTGGCTGGTTGATTCTTGTTTCGGCCATACCCCAATATCGGTAGCCCAGTATAACGGAGGTAAATCTCTTACGGGAACAAACGGAGTAATAACACAACCTTTACAGGCTTGAATGGCAGCTGCCTGTGGCCCATTGCCGATAAATAGCCCGCGTACCGCGACCCCGCGTGCTATGAGCTGGTCAATGGCTTGGGCTAGTAAGAGAGGATTTTTATCTTCCGAAAAACGACCGCTATAAAGACAAACCAGGTCTGAGTTGGCAAAGCCTAATTGTTGGCGCAGTTCTGCGCGTATTTGTTGGGATTCGGGGGTAAGCGGTGGGCAAAACAAATCAGTATCAACCCCCAAGGAGTTAATTTCGATTTTTCCTTTTTGAATACCCAAAAAATTAATGGCAATTTCCGCCGCATCTTGACTGATAGGGTAGCATTTTTCAGTGGTGAGACTAATCAATCGTCCGATAGATTTATAAAGTAATGACTTTAGATGTAATTTATGACGCGTGTCAAAGACGGAGGCATGGATGTGAGATTGTAGAAATAATTTGTACCCTAGCTTTAGTTTCATTATTGCCGCGACTTGGGTACTGAGGCTAAGTACCTCAAAAGCCTGAACAATTTCTGGACGAAGTTGTTGGATAACGTTAGCTAAACCAACAATATGTAATCGTCCTCTCACAATTTTATGGGGCAAGCGGTGGAGGGTATACCCATCAAATGATTTGACGGTACAATCAACAATGGCGGGTCCAATAAAGGGTTCATAAGTTTCTTTATAGGTGGGGGAGTTAAAATAAACTTGCACATTTGAAGTTATGAGATGGACTTCATGCCCCAAACTCGCCAGGGCTTTAGGCAAGGCATTTTCGGCATAACCCATTTTCTCGACAAACCAGTCTGAGATAATAACAATTCGCATAAATAAATTTTCCTTACTTTAATATTGTCGAATATAGATATTGGTCTGATACATAGCGACTAAAGATGGCACAACGCCATAAAATTTTAAGCAATTGAAATTTTGTAAGTAAGGCGGAGTTTGTTCAGTATAATAACTACGGTCAGCATTATCTAACATTAATATTCCACCCACTTTCACTTTACTGACACTGTGTTTGATGCAGGAAGGTCGCGCTCGTCCATCAATCGAAACTACATCAAACGATTCGGCCTTAAATGCGTCAATCCGTTGCACATAATTTCGATATTGTAAGGGGAAACGATAGTATTCTTCAGAAATGTAATCATCTGGGTTAGCGGGGTTGGGCGAAGTGGGGGAAAGGGAAGGAAAGGGTTCAGCTTCACTGAGGTAATATAGCAATTTGGGGTTATTATTTGTTACCATTTTAATGCGCTGATACCAACCCGAATTATGTTCTACAGAAACACAATAGGCACCTTGACGCAACCAAAATAGGGTTGAACCACCACTGCCATATTCAAAAACTTTTTTGTGGTTTAAATCCAATTTTTCTAAATAGGCCAACGCATCAAACGCAATCCAAGGTTGTTTTTGTCGGATAAAGTAATCATGTTGTAATGATTGCAACCATCGCCAGGCATGGATTCGTTGGGTAGGGTGTTGTAATAGTTTGAGTAAAAATTTTAGCCGAACTAAATTTTGATAAATCATCTCAGTTACCATATTTTAGGATAAACCAGTGCTTTTGTTAACATTTTACCTGTCTTAAATAGGGGAGGGTAAACAAAACATGCGCCATGCGCGGCCAACCAATAGGAAATACAAGTGGCTATAGATGCGCCTAACCCCCCATATTTGGGTATTAAAAAATAATTCAGTATTACATTACTGACTGCTCCTAAAAACACTGTCACCAAATGGATTTTAGTCCAATTCATCGGCACCAGAAAAGCACTTCGGGCAACTCCTAAGTTGGTAAATAAGCCTGACCAAATCATTAAAATTAACATGGGGGCCGCCCCACTATAAGCCTGACCGAATAAAGTGACGATTAACCATGGGGCAATAAAAGTTATCGGGAGGGCAATGGCATAACCCAAAAAGGCCATGAAGTTATATAATTTTTGTAGACGGTCATAAAATGAGGCTTCGTTGGTTTTTTGAGCCTCAATGATGCTTGGCAAAACCGAAGCATAAATTGCCATAGGGATAAAATACCATACTTCCACCAGTCGAACAGCCGCAGAATATAAACCTAGTTCCGTTTCATTACTCATTTCACCCAACATTATCTGGTCTATTCGCAAGTAAATCATGCCCATAATGGTAGAAAGGATAAGCGGCCAACTATCCTTGAGCAAATTTTTAGCTTGAGCAAAGTCCCATGACCATAGTTTTAGGGAAAAACCTTGCTCTTGATAAATTAACGCTAAACTCATCATACTCATAATAATATCTATCGTGCTGACAATAGCAAAAGCGATAAGTGGGGCTTGAGCTAAAATAAGCGCAATTTTGAGGCCACTACTGATAATGAAGGCGATATTTTGGGAAATAACTGTATATTTAGCTTGTACTGTTGATTGAAACCAAAAATCTATCACTTCAAAGGCTTTTGGAATTGTTCCTAACGATATAATAAACACTAACCAAAAGGTGAGGCTATCGGTGGGACGTAGCCAGACCAACGTCAACGTTGCCATCAAACTAGAAAAAATTCCTGCGACCAACTTTAATACAAAACTTGTACCTAATATTTCATATCCCAATGTGGGTGTATTTACTAAATTACGTATCGCAATGTCATTTAAACCGAGTGTTGCTAGAGAGCTAAATAAGGTTACAAAGGCTACTGCATAACTAAATATTCCAAATTGCTCTGGCCCCAAATAACGCGCCACCCAAACCCCAACCAATAAACCCACCCCCATTCGTAAAATTTTATCAGCAAACAGCCAACCTGTATTGCCAATAATTTTTTGTAGGTTTTGTCTCCCCACTAATTTGTTGCGTAAAATAGGGGGTAAAACGTCAATCCAGGCGGGATTCATGAAGGTGTTTGACCATAACCTACTTTCAATAATTTACTCAGATGCAGCTCAACTCGCTCGGCTAATTCCTTCCTCGGATAACGGTAACTTTCTGCAATCATTTCGGAAAAAAGAGTAATAAGTTGATTTTTGTCCACTAATTGGGCCAACTCTTTAGGTGCGTATTTAGCGTTAGCTACCTCTAAACTCGCCTCAAAAATAGCATCATCTAACGCATCGCCCAAATAAGTTTGCCAGGCAATTTGTTTAATATAATGACTCTTGCTATTTTCCATCAGATTAAGCTCTTGAATCTTCAACATTGAATCTCTAATGGAAAACCACCATGATTTAGTCAGCCGTTGTTCAATTTGAACTTTTATGAGATGAACCATCAACCTGACTAAATAAGATTTTATGTTCATCAGAATCGATTTTCGACTCATCTCTTCCATTTCACCAATCAAACCCAACGCCTCTTGATAACGATGTTGCGAAACATATTCTCGTAATTGAGTTAATTCTTCCATCTCACCCCCTAACTTAGGGATACTTAACTAACTAGCCCCAAAAAGAGTCATTTATAACATTTCCTTATACCACTCAATGGTTCGTTTTAACCCTTCCTCAAACGATATTTGCGACTCAAAACCAAATTTGGCCTTCGCGCGGCTCGTGTCCAATTTGCGGCGGGGTTGCCCATTAGGTTTGGTGGTATCCCAGATAATTTCGCCTGTAAAATCTGTCAGACGAGCAATTAGTTCTAACAAATCTTTGATGCTGATTTCAAACGCACTGCCCAAATTAACTGGCTCACTTTCATTGAAATGTTCAGCCGACAATAAAATCCCCTCCGCCGCATCTTCGACATACAAAAATTCGCGCGTGGCTGACCCGTCACCCCAAGCGACAATGACCTTTTCATGACGATTTTTGGCCTCAAGACATTTGCGAATGAGCGCGGGGATAACATGGGAGGTTTCTAAATCAAAATTATCGCGCGGCCCGTAGAGATTGACGGGCAATAAAAAAATGGAGTTAAAGTTATATTGCTCCCGATAGGTTTGCGATTGGACAAGCATCATTTTTTTGGCAAGGCCGTAGGGCGCATTGGTTTCTTCGGGGTAGCCATTCCATAAATCGGCTTCATGAAATGGCACTGGCGTAAATTTGGGATAGGCGCAGACGGTGCCTAACGCCACAAATTTTTGCACGCCTAATCGCTAACTTTCATGCATGAGCTGCGCGCCCATCATAAGGTTGTCATAGAAAAAATCGGCGGGGTGGTCCCGATTCGCGCCAATGCCACCCACGCGCGCCGCCATGTGAATGACCATCGTGGGTGAGTGTCTGTTAGCATCCGTTGAATGGCTTCCAATGTTCGTAAATCGTAATTCTTACTGCGAGGGACAAATATTTGCTGAACGCCGCGTACCGCTAATTTTTCGACCACGAAAGTGCCTAAAAAACCTGCGCCTCCCGTAACGACAACGCGTTGATTTTGCCAAAATTCTTTATTAAAAGACATCAAAAGACCTATCCGCTTACTTAAGATTTATTAAATCAAACAAGCACTTCTAAAAATAGCACACTTTTGGAGATAAAGCAATTGGTATGACTAGGCAGCGCATCAAAGTTTGTCAAAAATCTGCTAGTGTCCTATCAAGTGTGATTTGTTGAGTCATCAGGTGACTTCTAGTCACCTGATGACTAACACCATTCCATTAATTGACGATTGACGAGACACTAGTGCCAGTCTGTTTTGTTGAGCAGTGGTGGTGGCAGTTTGGCTATCACTATGCAAAGTATTAGCTATTCTTTGAAAAATTGCCAAATTTAAAGTAAAGGTAGTTCTATTAATAATGATTTATCTTCATCGGTCAAGGGGCGGTTAGCCATTTGACGGTAATAGGCGCGAAAAATGCGCGCCGTATGTTCCAAGCTGAAGCGAGCTACATTCTTTTTGCCCCGTTCTACTAATTGTTGCCTCAATGTTGAATCCACCCATAGACGGTGAATGGTGGCAGCAATTTCTAGTGGTTGGTCAGGATTAAATAACAAAGCAGCATCACCTGCTAACTGAGGTAATGAAGTGACATTTGAACATGTAACGGCTGTTTCGGCTAAAAATGCCTCGACTAAGGGTAAACCCCACCCTTCAAATTTGCTAGGAAAAACCATTGCCCGACTGAGCCGATAAAGACATTGTAACTCTAATGGGCTGACAAAGTTTAAGAATTGAACTTGTTGCGTTAATTGTAATTGTTGAATACCCTTTTCAATTTGTGGGAAAAAATCATTTTGTTTGCCTGATGAAACTAATGGCACAATTAAACCAAATTGGTCTCGTAATATTGCTAAGGCTTTTAACAAAGCCAGATGGTTTTTATGCGGCCAGGTTTGCGCGGGATAAAAAATGAAATTATCTGGCAGTGAAAATTTTTGCCGCGTTTTGAGCATATCATCAGGGGTCGGGGTTGGATAGGCCGTTAATACCGGGGCGCGAGGCACGACGATAACCTTTTCAGGCGGCAAAGCGTATTGTTTAATCAGATCTTGTTTGACCCAATTTGTCATGGCGGCCACAAAATGTGCTTGTTGGCAAAAAGTTCGATATTGTACCTCACGGTCAAGAGATTGTAGCGGCGTGAAAAATTGCGGAAAGTGAAGATGTTGCAAATCATATGGTTCATAAATACTGGGTATATTAGTTAAAAAAGCGGATTGCCTAGTAAAGTGCATCACGTCAATGTTAGCTTTTTCTATCGTTCCATCTGAATGAACTACAGGGAGGGCTTTTGCCTCTCTAAAATATTTCAACCGATACCATAATTCTTGTAACATGGGACTAACTGCCACTAAAAATTGTTTGTATTTAGCTTTCTTTAATTCCTGATAAGCCTCGCCAAGCAAAAGCTGACCCGAACCTGGTAAATAAGGTTGTAGCCATTCGTGATAATTGCTGTATGACAGAAAGAAATATTGCTCGTCACCATCCGTTAGTTGGCATAAGCCACTCGCCAAACCAATCACCGCTTGCTGGACTCCGCCTGATTGGCCGTCAATGAATCTCGCATCAAGACAAATTCGAAGTTTAGCCATTAGAGTTCGATTATCATGAATTAAATTATTTGTAACGATTGCGTTGGAATTGATTCAAATTTCAACATTCAAAAAATAGCAAATTCATAACATAAAAGCCTTAATTTCTAAAACTCCTGATAGCGGTGGCAATTCGTTCAATATCATCGTTACTTAAACCTACATACGTAGGTAAGTTCATGCCTGTATTGCTTAATTGGTCGGTAACAGGCAGAATTTCACCCCGTTTAGCCGACTCTTCTCTAAATGGGGGTAAATGATGTAAGGCCATAAAGAAAGGACGAGTATCAATGCCTACTTTATCTAGGCGTAATATTAATTCATCACGAGATAGACCATAGAGTTGTTTATCCACCGTAATACAAAAGAGCCATGGAACAGGTTCAGCCCAGGGCGCAACTGGTTGGAAGGATATGCCAGGAATACCCGCCAGTTGCTCATGATAAATTTGAAAGATTTGTTTTCTTCTTTCAAGAATTTGTTTCTGTCGTTCAAGTTGAGCGCAAAGCATGGCCGCAGCCACATTGGTCAATCGATAGTTATAACCCGTTACAGGAAAATAATAACGCCGTTGGGGGTCCATGCCTTGGCCGCGTAAAGTTCGTATTCGTAGTTCTAAGTGAGGGTCATTAAGGGTAATTGCTCCGCCTTCACCACACGTAAATATTTTGTTACCATAGAAAGAAAAAGTCGCCATTTGAGCTAAACCACCCACTACTTGCCCTTTATAACGGGCTAGGTGAGCTTCGGCTGCGTCCTCAATGACCCACAGCCCATGCACCGCCGCGATACGATTAATTGCATCCATATCCGCGGGATGACCATATAAATGAACCGCAATAATACCCTTAGTCCGACGGGTGATACTTGCTTCTAATAATTTGGGATCCATACACCAAGTGTTGGGGTCTACATCAATAAAAACCGGTTCCGCACCAACGTATCGTACCACATTAGCAGTTGCAATATAGGTTAATGAAGGAACTAGCACTTCGTCATTGGGGCGTACATCCATGGCTAACATCGCTAGGTGTAAAGCTACTGTGCCATTACATACACTAATAGCCGATTTTGTGCCGCAAAGTTCGGCAAATTCTTCCTGAAACCTTTGGATAAATGCGCCCGTAGACGATATCCATGTACTACGGATAGCCTCAACCACATATTTTTCTTCATTACCTGATAAATCAGGTCTTGCTACGGATATTTTTGTTTCGTTCATATATGTTATTTATCCTATTCTGAAACTCGGATGAAAAAAAATATTTATAATAGAGTTTATACCGATTAAAAAATCGTTGACATTTTGTAGGGGCAATGCCTTGTGCTCGCCCCCATTGTGGGCAGGGACAAGCCCTGCCCCTACGAAAATCATTAAATCGGTATAATGTCTATTATGGTCAATCACGCAGTTTTATGCTATAATGGGGCATCATTTCAATGAGAGGAAAACTAGCCATTATAAGGTTCTGAAACCTTAT
>JAIFLK010000009.1 GCA_020049115.1 Chloroflexota bacterium
GATGAGATTGCCGCGACCATTTCGCAACAATTACAACCGATTGTGGAAACGATTCAGACGACCACGCAAACCCTGCTCAATGACCAAGCGGCGGATTACGTTATTCAAAAATCGTTACTTTTGAAAATTCAAAGTCAAGTAGATGAATTAGAGAAAATTACGGCGCAACCCATGTCCCTTAGCTCGGAAATACGGCTGGTGGCGCAAGGGTTTTCGCAAGAACCCGTCGCTATTCGTAGTGTTATTAACCATGCGATGCTGGGCTTACAGAGTTTAGCACAACAACAACAGGTCGCCTTGCTGTCTAAATTGCCGACCACCATGCCAATTGTTTTGGGCGACGCGCAACGGTTAGAGCAGGTGATCATGTATCTCATTGGTAATGCCGTGAAACATAGTCGGTTGGGCGGCAAAGTCGTTATCAAAGCCTCCGTGACGGGGGAAGAGATTTTGGTTGAAATTAAAGACTCTGGGCGAGGGATTCCGCCTGAAAAAATAAAGAGTATTTTTGCCCCCACCTTTAAGGATAAAATTACGGGGTCGGGCAGTTTACCCTTTGCTCACCAACTCATCACCGCGCATGGTGGCCGTATTTGGGTCGATAGCCAGCTAGGGCATGGCAGCCGCTTTTGTTTCACTTTACCATTATTACATTAATCACTAGTGGAGTCCAAAGCCGTAGGCTTTGACCGATTGCTCAAGCACTTACACAAACACCTCACCCCAACCCTCTCCTACGTAGGAGAGGGAGCAAAGTTTCCCCTCGATGTCGGGGGGATTAAGGGGGGTAGATAGGGTAATTGCATAAGTCCTAAGCTCAAAGCCTACGGCTTTGGACTCCGTAAAACTTACGACACCTATCATGTCACTCGAACAACTTATTCAACAAGCTGCCCAATTAATCCAAGCTACCCAATCCATTGTCGTTATGACGGGCGCGGGAGTTAGCACGCCTTCGGGGATTCCCGATTTTCGCAGCCCTGATTCGGGTTTATGGGATAACGCCGACCCTTTATCCGTTGCGTCCATTTATGCGTTTCGGCAAAATCCGCAAAATTTTTATGATTGGGTGCGTCCTTTAGCTCGCCTCCTGTTAGCGGCTCAACCCAATCCCGCCCATTATGCCCTGGCTGAGTTGGAAACAATGGGTAAAGTGAAAGCAATTATTACTCAAAATATCGATAACTTGCATGGCAAAGCGGGTTCACAAACGGTGCATGAACTTCACGGCCATTTTCGAGAAGCCACCTGTATTCGCTGTTATCGCACCGAAAATAGTGCCGACATGATGACCAAATTCTTACAAAATGGGGCAATTCCTCACTGTATCCATTGTGGCGGCGTATTGAAACCTAACGTTATATTGTTTGGCGAGCAACTGCCTGTACGCGAATTTTTGGCGGCACAAATGGCAATGCGCCAGGCCGATTTAGTGTTGGTCGCGGGGTCATCTTTAGAGGTCGCGCCTGCCTCCGATTTGCCCCAATTGGCCTTAGACAATGGCGCAAAACTCATCATGGTCAACTTTCATTCCACCTATTTAGACCCGCAAGCCAACGTCGCAAAACTCATCATGGTCAACTTTCATTCCACCTATTTAGACCCGCAAGCCAACGTGGTCATTCATGCAGATGTGGCGCAGGTGCTGCCGCAGTTGGTGGCGTTAGTGAAATAAACGAGAATCCGCTAAGACACGCGAAAAAATCGGCAGAAAAGGTAAAAACTTAGCTTTTCTTAGCGTACTTCGCGGATTCTGCTTGAGTGGTTCGCATAAAATTAAGGAGATTAACATGGCACAGCTACAAATGGGAACATATTATTACACTCCCGAAGAGTATTTAGCTTTGGAGGACGCGGCGGAATATAAAAGTGAATATGTTCGCGGCCAGATTTTTCCCAGGTCGGGGGAAAATTTGACTCATAATGAAATAATGGGAAATATTTTGACTTGTTTTCATCTTGCGTTTAAAACGAGTGATTGTGATGTTTATGGCAGTCAAGTTAAAGTATTTGTTAGTGCTAATGATGCGTTTCTTTATCCTGATGTAATGGTATTGTGTGGGCAGCCAGAGTTTTTTAAGGAGCGTCGTGACACTATCTGTAACCCAATTTTAGTGGTTGAGGTGCTATCTGAATCTATTCGTGACTATAACGGCTATAATCAATTTGAACTCTATCGAGGTGTGGAGATTTTGCAAGATTATTTATTGGTTGACCAACATCAAATACAAGTACAACATTACCATAAGTTAGAAGAAAATCGCTGGTTATTGACCATTTTTACGCAATTAGAATCGGTCATTGATTTACCCTCAGTAGATATAACCTTGCCCTTGAGCGAAATTTATCATAAAGTAAAGTTCCCTAATGCCGAGTAATGATTGATTCGACATATTCCCGTCTATGGCGACTTGATTCTCTCGCCGATGGCGGGCTTTTCCGATAAACCCTATCGGGCGATTTGCCGCGAGTATGGCTCGGCCATGAGTTATACTGAGTTTGTTTCGATTGATGGCATTTTGCATGGCAATGACGCGACCCGTAAAATGTTGGATTTTGACCCTAATGAAACGCCGATGGTCTTTCAAATTTTCGGCAGTGATGAGGATAAATTTGAGGAAGCGGCGCGTTGCATTGAGCAACTCGGCCCTGATATTATTGATATTAACATGGGCTGTTCGGTGGATAAAATCTCTGGGCGTGGGGCGGGGGCGGCTTTATTACGAGAACCTGCGAAAATTGGCCGCATTTTCAACCGCCTCAGCCGCGTGTTGTCCGTTCCCGTTACGGGCAAAATTCGGCTGGGTTGGGATGAGCAGTCGTTGAATCATGTGGAAGTGGCGAAAATTATGGAAGATAACGGCGCAGCCTTGATTGCGGTGCATGGGCGTACCAAACGGCAAGCCTATAATGGCGTGGCAAATTGGGACGCCATTGCGGAGGTGAAACAGGCCGTTAAAATCCCTGTTATTGGCAATGGCGATGTGCAAACGGTGGCGGACATTGCCTACATTAAGGAACATACGAAGTGTGACGCGGTGATGATTGCCCGCGCCGCCATTGGCAACCCCTGGATTTTCCAAAGAAAAGACATTCATGAGGTGACGATGGCCGAAAAAGCGAGCTTAATTTATCGCCATTTAGAGGCTATGTTACAGTTTTATGGCTGGGAGCGTGGGATTGTGTTATTTCGTAAGCATGTGGTCAAATATGTGCGCGGCTTGGCGCACATCAACAAAGTGAAACAACGCTTGATTACCTCCACGCGCCCCGAAGAATTTGTGGCTTTAATGCAAGAATATGAAAGTGAAGTTAGTGACCATATCACCCAATCTGATTGGACAGAATCATTACAATGTGGAATTTCACCGTTAAATTAATAATGGAGTTAAAAACTATGAATGAAGTTACATTACAACAAAAACTAACGACTTTAACTAATTATCCCCACTTATCGGCTGAAACAGTAACCCGTTTTGGCGAAATATTACGCTCATTAGGTGATTGGGATTTGAGGCAACTGAACCCCTTAACCTTTGCTGACTACTATGGTTTTGAACGGTCAGAATTGATTGACCTGTGTATTCATGGGGTTAAAGTGGGCCTATTTGATTTTGTGTGGAACATGATTTGTCCCCATTGTGGTGGCGTAGAATATAGTTTTGGCTCGGTCAATGACTTCACGGGCAGCCACTTTTTATGCACCTTATGTCGAGTCAACGCGCCGAGCAATTTAGATGACCAGGTGGAAGTGGCCTTTGTCATTAATCCAAGTATCAAAAAATTACAAATTAATCCCTTTGCCGATGTTGAAAGTTATTTACGCTATTTCTTTTCCGCCAATTTAGTGCGCTCCGAGCCGCATCAAGCCTATTTCATCCAATCCATTCGTTATTTTCAATCTATTCAGCCTGATGCCGAAATTGAAATGTCCTTTGAATTGACTGATAGCCACCTCTTGCGGTTAATTACTTTAACCTTGCATCATACCGTAACATTTTTGCCATCAGGCGCGCCGACCCAAGAACCGCAATTTGTGACGGTAGATTTACTGCCAACGGGTTTTTCTACCACCAGTGTTTCATTATCCCCTGGCCCCGTAATAGTCAAAGTGCGAAACTTGCGCTTTTCTCCCGTTGATATTATGTTGAGTGAATTAGATTTAGCCGAAATGCATGATATTGTAAGAAAATACCCCGCCACATGGCTGCCCATGTTCACGGGTAAAATGTTATTAAACACCCAAAGTTTCCGCGACCTCTTCCAAATGCAGAACCTCAAAGCTGACCTCAAACTTAACATTCGTAGTTTAACGTTATTATTTACCGACTTAAAAGGCTCAACTGATTTATATGATAGCACTGGTGATGCCTTTGCTTACAATTTAATTCAAGAGCATTTCCAAATTTTAAGCGAAGCAGTTCATCATAATTCGGGCGCGATTGTTAAGACCATGGGCGACGCAGTCATGGCAACTTTTTCCTCGCCGAGAGAGGGGATTCAAGCGGCCACTGAAATGATGCAAGGGATTCAAGCCTTTAACCATCGGATTAAATCTGACGGCCATGCCTTGGGGCTAAAAATTGGGGTGCATGAGGGCGCAGCCTTAGTGGTGAATGCCAATGACCGCCTTGATTATTTTGGGCAAACAGTCAATGTTGCGGCGCGGGTGCAAGGTTTAGCCAAAGCCGATGAAATTTGGGTCACACAACCCGTTTTCCAGTCCGACCAAGTCAACCAAATCTTACAGCAAGCGGGCTATCAATCTGAGGAACATTCCGTGGCCTTAAAAGGCGTGAGCCAAGCCGCCACCGTTTATCGGCTGCACCAAATTTAATAATTTGTGATTTTAAGACCTGCAAGGTTCCCAAAACCTTGTAGGTCTATTAGCAAAAGTCTCCCTGAACCCCTCCATGCGCCTGAAAACCCTTACCCCCAACCTGCTCCTCATTTTACTCGCCCTTATCACCACCGCGTTATATGGCTTTATGTTTTCTATTCCCTTTCCCCTTGACCGTTTTTATAACACCATTCCGCCCGTTGATTACGCTAAACTTACGCACCGTTCCCTTAACGGGTCGCTCATTTATTTTCTGGGAATAACCGCCACTTTCGGCCTTTATCTCGGCGCGCTCAAAGTGGTTTGGCCTAAAAAAATAATCTCTCCCTGGGTCATTGGACTTACAGCGGCCATGTTGGTCAGCAGCCTTATTTTATCCTATCCCGTCACCGCCATTGATATATTTGTTTATGCCCTGCACTCGCGCGCTTGGGCGTTATATGGCCTTAATCCTCTCGCCTCGCCCTCCAACATGATGCCCGACACTGACCCCTGGCGCGGCCTCGCGGGGGAGTGGGGTAAAGTGGCTGCGCCTTATGGTACGGTCTGGGAGGGGCTGTCCTTGCTTACGTTTTATATCAGTGGCGGCGGATTTTTGAGCCAACTTCTGGCCTTAAAAGGGCTGGTCATTACGGCTTATTTTGGCTGCCTCTGGCTGATTTATCTCATTTTGCAACGTCATCAACCCGATTGGGTGGCCGTTGGCATGGTCGCTTTCGCTTGGAATCCGTTGGTTTTATTGGAAACCGCCCAAAATGGACACAATGACCTCGTAATGAGTTTCTTTTTATTACTAGCTGTCTACACCAGTTATCTGGCCGATAAATCCAACCGCCGCCGATTTATCTGGCTCACTTGTATCGCCTTAGCCCTCTCCATTTTGGTCAAATTCATCACCTTATTAGTTGTCCCATTTTTCCTTTTCAGCCTCACCCATCGAGTGCGCTCTAAAATGGTTCGCTTAGGCAATATGTTAGGTTATGGCAGTGTCATAATCCTTATTGTTATTATTGCCCTAGCCCCAATATGGCCTGGTTGGGCAAATTGGGCAGTTTTGCGGCCAAGTGGACAAGGCGGTTACTCCTTGATAGGGGTGTTGGTTTTGAGCCTGAAAGTTGCCTTTGGAGGCAATCAACCGTTTGATGTGACTCGTTGGTTAATCAACCCTCTTTTTATCGTCATTTACCTTTATCAACTAGCCCGCGCCCTCAAACCCAACCCTGCGCCCTGGTTATTAACCATAACGTTATCTTTCCAAACGTTATTTTGGTATGTATTACTGGTCATCCCGATATTTCATGCCTGGTATTTACTCTGGTTTTTACCGTTAATGCCCTTATTATTGCCCCACTCGGCTTCATTGAAAGCAACCGTTATTTTTTCCTTCACCGCAACGTTAGTTATTCCTTTTTTTGAGGCATGGCGGGCCTGGTTTCCTGATATATTTAGTAGTTATTTATTATTAATTCGTCTCATCGCGCTCTTTTGCCTCATTGGGCTACCCGCCCTGGCTTTAATTCGCCGAGGCCGTCAATATGAGCTAAAATAATGGAATGAGAAATGAGAATTAGGAATTAAGAATTAGAACGTAGAAAATATTAGTTAAGAACTAGAATTTAATTCCTAATTCCTAATTCCTAATTCCTAATTCCTAATTCCTAATTCCTAATTCTAATTGAGAAAAACAACATGATGAAAACAATTGCTGTAATTGGTGGTACAGGGAATGAAGGGCCAGGCTTGGCGCGGTTATGGGCTAAGTCGGGACAATATAAAGTGATTCTTGGCTCACGTCAAGCCGATAAAGCGGTGCGCGTAGCCAATGAATTGAATGAACAATTAGGAGCTAATTTGCTAGAAGGCATGGCAAATGAAGACGCGGCGCAGGCGGCGGAGATTTGCATTTTGACCGTGCCTTATAGCGCGCAAGGGGCAACCTTAACGGGCTTGAAAGATTTACTGCAAGGCAAAATATTAATAGATGTGACAGTTCCGCTTAAGCCGCCCAAAGTGTCAACGGTCAATGTTCCCGCAGGTGGCTCGGCGGGGCAAGAGGCGCAGGCCATTTTGGGTGAGGGCGTGCGGGTCGTGGCGTGCGGGTCGTCTCCGCTTTCCAAAATGTTAGCGCGACCCATTTAGCGGAGGGGCATGACCATATTGAGTGTGACGTTTTGGTTTGTGGCGATGATAAAGCGGCCAAAGCCGAAGCCATTGCCCTAGCCGAAGCGGCGGGCATGCGCGGGATTGACGCGGGGCCATTGCAAAATGCGGTGGTGGTGGAGGGGCTAACCTCGTTGCTCATTGGTATCAATATCCGCCATAAAGTGAAAGGTGCGGGGATTAAAATTACGGGGATTTAAGCTAAAATTTTTGCCGCGAATTACACGAATTATGCAAATTAAAACAAATCAATTCGTATAATTTGTGTAATTCGTGGCAAAAGCAGTTTATTTGCCTAATCTCTTTATTCACTATGCCTCAATCCGTTCAACTCATTCCCATTACAGGGCTGCCGCTGATTTCGCCTGGCGATGACTTAAGCCAATTGTTAGTTCATGCGTTAGCTGAACTCAATTTAACTTTATTCAGCAAAGATATTTTGGTTATTTCGCAAAAAATTGTCTCTAAAGCGGAGGGCTGTTTTGTCAATTTAGCCGAGCTAACACCCTCCGTGAAAGCCTATGAATTAGCAAACGTTACAGGTAAATCTGCGGCCCATGTCGAGGCGATATTACAAGATAGTGTCGCCATTATTCGGGCGCGCCGCGATTTACTGATTGTTGAGCATCGGCTAGGCTTTATCAGTGCTAATGGTGGGCTTGACCATTCCAATGTCGGTCATGACCCTAACCTGTTATTACGTTTACCTGATAACCCTGACGCATCGGCTAAGGCCATGCGCCAAAAATTACAACAGCTAACGGGGGCTAATCCGCCCATTTTAATCATTGATAGTCATGGTCGGGCTTGGCGCAAAGGCACAGTGGGCGTGGTCATTGGCTTGAGTGGCCTCGCCCCCGTGCAAAATTTGCGCGGCACGCCAGATTTATTTGGCGAATTGTTACAGCATACGGAGGTCGGCTTTACTGACCAAATCGCGGCGGCGGCCTCCATGCTCATGGGGCAGGCAGCGGAGGCTTGCCCCATCGTCTTAGTGCGTGGCCTACCCTTTGAGTTTGATGAGCAAGCCACCGCCGCCGAAGTGATGCGCCCTAGAGAGACAGATGTGTTTCGTTAGAGTAGTGGATTGTTTATTTAATTTCTAGCATATCCGAACAGACAAGAATGTCTGTTCTACCGTTGGTAGGTAGGTCGGACATTCTTGTCTGACCATGTACTAAAAACTAAATGAACAGTCCAGTAGAACAGGTTTAAACCAGTTCTACTGATATGGTAAATCTTGTGGCCTGCGCTCTGCTCGTACTGTAAAGCCAGGGAAATTGAGTAAATCTTTCACAAAATTCATATCAAGGCTTAATACATATTTACGCTCAGAAAGTAATACAACGGGAATGTGGTCGCGGTCTTCTTGATTACAAGTTAAATTTTTGACCACTTTGGCCTTAAAGTGTTCACGTTTAAATGCCTTAATTTCCTCATTACTAACTTTAATCAGCCGCCCCTCGCGGGTCATTTGATTGATAATAACCGTAATGTTGATGGCAGAATGAGCCGTACCTGCGGTGCGTTGATATTCCGCAATCAATTTGTTAGAAACCACCAAATACGCATTTCGATGGGTTTCAGTTGGATTAAAGCGCATGAGCCAGGCAATCAGCCGTTTATACTCGGTATCCAATGGATTGACAAAATTTTTAGTGATGTTATTATCAATGAAAATATCTTTACGCATTGAGGGCAATGTCCATGGTGTCAAGCATGTAAGTGTCGAAGAAGCCTGGTGGGGCGTTCAAAATTTGCCCATCTTTGGTAAACTCAAGTTGGTGGGTTATCGTGCCGTCAGGTGAAGGCTCAAAGTAATAAATCGCCATATCATTGGGTTCAATCTCACCCTGCACAATCCGTAAGCGAATCCGATGCAACAAATATTCACTGTGCGTTTCCACCACATATTGTTTCTCAGTAGTTTTAATTTGTTTAATGAAATAATCGCCCAATGAGGCTTGGATACTAGGGTGTAAATGGATTTCAGGTTGGGCTAATAGTAATAATGAGTCATCTGTAAGTTGTAAATCAGCCACAACAATGGGTAAAAACTGACTAATTCCAAAGCCTACATCGGTTAAAGATGCCCATACACTTTTAGAGTTAGTTTTAACACTTAATTCAAATCGCCCACCCCGTAGCTGTCGTGATTTGATAGTATTGACTAGCCCTAACTCTTTGAGAATTTTTTTGAGTTGGTGAAATTTGTTGGATTTTTGACTTTCCCATTCAATAATTTGGTCTATGTAATCTTCTCCATTTATGCCAATGTAACCACTCACATGGGTCTTGCGATAGTAGGTTCTTTCGGGAGGATGTCGGAATGGCCCAATGAAGTTCATTTCGGGATTAAGGTATAAATCCGCAAATTGACCTTCTAGATTTAGTATTACTATTCTAGGTATGTTTTTTGTAATGTTTATAATAGCTGCTTCGATATTTTCTACATTGTTAGTTGCCACATTATAAAGATATTCTTTTGTGTTTTCTGGTAGCTTTTCATCGTATAAACTTATGATATGACCATCATAATATTTAGCCTCATAGGTTAGAATATTGTTTTCTAATATTGAATGATTGAGTTTTGAAACAATATGGCTTGTAGGAATAACCCAACTGGTACTAATAACATTTTCTTGTCTGTATAAGTTTACATGTATTTCAATACCTATCTCGCTTTTTTTATCATGCTTAAATGCCATTTCCTCAAAATCACCCAAATTAACATATTTCCCATTGGGTGATAAATAGAACGGAAATCCTTGTGACTGAAATGGCAATAATATGCCATAAATCAGTGAACTTTTGCCGCTACTGTTTGCGCCCGTCAGCAAGGTTAATGGGGCGAGTTTAATGTCTACTTCACGAAAACATTTGAAATTTTTCAAGGCAATACGATTGATTAACATGAGAGTATCCTTTTTAGTGAGTCAGTCGGTCAGCAGGTCAGCTTATCAGCCAATTTTAGCTGAGGAGCTAAAGTTTTGCTAATTTATAGTTTGGGGATTTGAGCCTTTATAAGGTTCAGAACCTTATAAAGGCTTTGTAACTTATGACTGAGTCCGCCCAAGTTCTGTTTAACCTTATCAAAAATCGCCGTTCCATTCGCCGTTATAAAGAAACTCCTATTTCAGAGGCGGTGATTAAACGATTGCTAGAGGCGGCTACATGGAGTCCCTCGGCGCATAACCGCCAGCCGTGGCGGTTTGCGGTGCTGACGAAATTGGCGGACAAGGTGAAATTGGCGGAGGCGATGGGGGCGCGCTTGCAGGCTGACCGCACTGCTGACGGTGATGACCCTGCTGACATTGCCCGTGATGTGGCGCGCAGTTATGACCGCTTAACCCGCGCCCCCGTGTTGATTACGGTTTGTTTAAGCATGGCCGACATGGACGTTTATTCCGACCCGCGCCGCAATCAGCATGAGTGGGTGATGGCCGCGCAAAGCACCGCCATGGCCGCGCAAAATTTGTTGTTGATGGCCGAGGCGAGTGGGTTAGCGGCCTGTTGGTTGTGTGCGCCGTTGTTTGTGCCAGAATTAGTGCGCCAAACGTTGGCTTTGCCTGTGGATTGGCAACCGCAGGGCTTAATTACGTTGGGGGAAGCGGCCGAAGTGCGTCAAAAAAGCCGCCAACGGTTGGAATCTAAAATATTATTTTTAGACCTCACAGGTTTTTAAAACTTGTGAGGTCTAGTCATATTAATTTCTAAAGAGGTTTATTTAGCGAAGTCACATGAAGAAAAAAGCACTCCTTAGTCATACTTATCATCAATCAGCGGTGATTCCTTACCGTATTAAAGAGGATAGATTACAAGTTTTAATAATTAGTAGCACCAAAAGTAAGCGGTGGGTTGTCCCGAAAGGGATTATTGAGCCACACCTCACTTCAGCGGAATCGGCGGCGCAGGAGGCTTGGGAGGAGGCGGGCATTAAGGGGCTAGTTCACCCCATGATGGTGGGGACATATACCTATAAAAAATGGACGGGAATTTGCCAAGTGGAGGTGTTTTTGTTGCGCGTGGATGAAATATTTGATAAATGGCTGGAGAGTTTTCGTAAGCGTAAATGGGTTAGCGTACCAAATGCGGCGGAGCGCATGAAAGAGGCGAGTTTGCGAGACTTAATTTTGCAGTTGCCCACGTTGATTCTCGTGGCAGAACAACCTCAAAACCTGAGTTCGGGATAAGGGATTAGGACGCAGATAGACGCGGATTTTTCTTTTAGTTAGGAGTTACGCAGAACCCTCACCCCGACCCTCTCCCACAGGGCGAGGGAGTAAAACTTCCCTCCCTTTGGGGGGGGACTGAGGGGGGGATTTTGCCTTTTGGCGTAAGTCCTTTTAGGTTTTTAAAAAATCCGCGTCTATCTGTGCAAATCCGCGTCCCATACCTTATTCTTCGCGTTATTTCGCGGACTCCGTTTTAAGCTATGGTTATAAACTCACGAATGGCTTGCACAATTTGCGCGGCATTGTCACCAAAACCCATGGTCAGGTGATTGCCACCAATGCTTACATAACGGCCATGAGGCAACATGGCAACAGTGGCGAGGGCGTTTTCGCGGGGGAGTAACGGGGGATAATCGGGCGGGCCGTAAGGTTCGGTGGCATTAAGCAATAGTAACGGCTGCTGAATTTGGCTGATGTAATCGGTGGGTTTTTCGGTCATAATGGCTTGAAAAACTTGCATGATGGCAGAAAGGCTGGTGCGGGGCATGACGCTACCATCGGCTAAGGTTTCGACATCATAACGGAAAAAATCTTCCATTTCGGGTAGCCAAGCTGTTTTGATGTGGGGCGCGTCTCGCATGACTTGCAAATAACTTTCCATGGAGGGCATGGGCTTGCCCAAACGGTCTACGGAGGGCTTTATCAATTCACCGACGCGGGGATGAAGTTGGGCAGCGGCATCAATGACAATCGCTTTTGTAATGCGCTCAGGATATTTAGCGGCCAGGTAAAAGGTGAGCAAACCACCAAAGGAGTGTCCACCTAGAATCACTTGCTCTAAACCCAACTTGTCTAACAAACCTATCACGTCAGCCGCATGGTCAGCAAAGCTATAACCCGTTTCAGGTTTATCACTGAGGCCGCGCCCGCGTAGGTCTAAGGCCAAGACGCGGCGCAGTTGATTTAAGCCCGCCGCTACCAGACCGTCAAAATAATGGGCATTCATGCTGAGGCCAGGCATCATCACAAGGGGTGGTTCAGTGCCGTCATGCTCTATGTAATGCAAAGTAATATTATTGGTTTGCAGGTATTTGTCCATGTGAGTCGTTAAATAAACAGGCGTGTAACGGCTTTAGGAATCAGGATTAAATAACTTGCTTATCTCAATTTGCTTGAACAGACAAGAATGTCTGTTCTACCGTTGGGTAGGTCAGACATTCTTGTCTGACCATAAAATTTAGGGATAGTTAATTAATCCTTATTCCTTAGCTGTTGCACGCCTGTTAACTATTACCTTACGAATAGGCCAAACTATCTCGTACACTGACGGTCACCGCGTTGCGTGCTGGCACGATGGAGGCCAAAATGGAAACTATTAAAATAATCGCCAGCCACATGCCCACCGCGCCATAGTTATATTGATAATCTAACGAGGTTTTAAATAGGATAAAGCCTAGCGCGTTAGCCATGGGTTGCCCTAATAGGAATGAAATTGGCACGACTATTAGCCAACTGAATAGCCCTTGCAGCACTCCTTCCATAACAAACATGCCCAAAATGGTGGGTGTGGTGGCCCCAATAGCTCGCATGACCCCAATTTCGCGGGTGCGCTCGACCACGCTGATGGAGAGTGACCCCATTAAACCAATGCCGCCAACGGTGGCGATAATGATAGAAAGCACTAGAAACATGAAGATAATAATGATAAATTGTTGGTCAGCATTGGCTCTGTTTTTGGGTTCACTTAACATATCCGATATATCCATTTTGGCCGTCGTAAAAATGGTTTTTAATTCTGTCGCGATGGCTTCTACGGAATCCATCTCATGTGATTTGGTTTTGATGTAGAGAAAAGAGCCATGATTATATTTCTTACTTGCCTTAAAGGCATCTTGCAAATTGGCATAAACAGAAACACTATCACCCACTCCACTAAATATATCTTTATAAAAGCCCACAACTTGCCATTTATCATCCCCCAATTCACCTAAATCTAAGGTAATGGTGTCACCTAATTGGATGTCATTATCCTCAGCCAAATCTTGTCTAATGATGAGTGCCATATTATCGTCAGGCTTGAGCCATCGCCCCGCCACCATCAGCGGTGGCCTAAACATATCACTGCCATTAGGCACACCAAATAATTGCGTCCCTAAGCCTGCGTCTTTCAACCGTTGCCCACTTTTTAACAGGGAAGCCCCATGTGAAAACATCATTTCAGCTTTTATCACATTAGGATTAGTTTGAGTCAGTTTTAATACTTTGTCAATGCGTTGTTCCTCTTCAAAAATCATCATTAGGTCAAAATGTCGCTTAGCAAAAATATTATCCATGGTTGTATTCAGCGAGGAGGAAAGGCTCATCACCGCTAAAAACATTGTTCCCGCCAAAATTAAGACGGTTTGGGTCAATAATAAACGTTCCTTACGGCGGAACATGTTGCTTAAGGCCATACTATATGAGGCGGGCAATAGCCATAAGCCAACTTGTTCAATGAAACGGTCAACCCGACTGCGCCCAAAATTGCCACTCCCTAAGCCATAACTGGAAATTGCCTGACGTACCGTAATACTTGTACCCTTCAAAATCGGCCATAACGCGGTGAGGAGAGGAGCTAAAATAGCGGCAATGAGTTGTAAGCCTATTGCTTGAGTAGAAAAACGAAATTCTTCGTAATCAATATTGAAAATATTAAGCAGATAGCGTGTTACTCCGAAAGCCAATAATGAGCCTAAAGGCAAAGCTATCAATAGGGATAACAGGCCATAAACCAATACTCCCGCCAAATAAACTTGCATAATTTTACCTTGCGTGCCGCCAATGGCCTTAAGGATGCCAATTTGATGGGTTTGTTGTGTGACCAACGCAATCATGGTGTTCAGCACTAAGACCGAACTGGCGGCGAGCGAAACAATCGCCATAATTTGTAATACCAAATTAACCCCTTCCATGATAGAGCGTCCCCAATGTTTTTTGGGGTCGGAATAAATGGTAACGGCTACGCCAATTTTTTCTTTGGAGAGGCGGTCTTTAATTTTAGAAGCAACTTGGCGTGCTAGAGCCTCACTATAGGGCGTGACCACCACAATAATTTCGTTATATGTCCCTTTAGGAATGTCAAACATCTCCATGCCGTTGTCATCGGTAAAGAAAACGGCTGGGCCACCAAATTCTGGTGGTGGCACAAAATTATGGCGCAATTTGCCATTGATTTTACGCAAACGGGGACGGTCGCCCACCTTAAAATAAACGCTTTCACCTAACCCTAATTGAAAATGTTGGCTAGATAATCGCTCCACGCCAATCAGATTACGTTGCGGCCAATCGCCCTCTTTTAAGGTTAATAAGGCATAGTTTTGGGCGGCGTAATCCTGCCGCATGATGAGCCAGGCGGTGTCCCATTTATCTTCGGGCTTGATTTTATATTGAATGTTGATTTGGCTGCCGAGTTCAATCTCCTCAATGCCATTAATTTTCTTAAGGTCATTGATTAAATTTTCGTCCACATATTGGTTGAAATACATGGTAAAATGGGCGGGTTTACTGGCTTGGTGGGCGGCATCCATGCCCTTAAGCAATTGGTCAGACATGCCAAAGGTTGCGCCAATGGCAAACACGCCCGCCGTAATGCTCAAAATTGCCAAAGCTGTACGGATTTTGTTATCCCATAAATCAGACCAAACTTTATACCAAATTACGCTCATGGGCTTCCTCCGTTTAGGATTTACACCAAAACCTCACCCCAGCCCTCTCCTATTTAGGAGAGGGCGTAAAATCTCCCCCCGATGTCGGGGGGATTAAGGGGGGTAGTACACTGTTCATTTAGTTTTTGGTATATGGTCAGACAGGAATGTCTGACCTACCAATGGTAGAACAGACATTCCTGTCTGTTCGGATGACAGGAATGTCTGACCTACCAATGGTAGAACAGACATTCCTGTCTGTTCGGATATACTAAAAATTAAGTGAACAATCCAGTAGTTTTGGTATTTACGTGAGCCTTTCTATTTATCACTGCCCAGGTATCTTGAATTTCATGATACGGTTATTATCCGCATCGGCCACCAATAAATTACCCTCACTGTCTATGGCTAACCCGTTGGGCAGGCCAAAGGAGGATAAATCCTGCCCAAATTGTCCCCAGGTGGTGACAATTTGACCCGTATTCGTATAGACCACGAGGCGATAATTTTCAGGGTCGCTAATAATCACCTGGTCTTTTTTGTCAATAACTAGGGATGGTTTATTAAAAATACTTTCGCTTTCCCAGCCCTTCACTTCCCATTCGGCAACGGGGGCGAGGTTGGTATCAAATTTTTGCACCCGATGATTCCATGTGTCGGCGACATAAATATTGCCGAGGCTGTCGAGGGAGATACCGACTGGTTCATCAAAATTGCCTGCGGTGAGGCCGCCGCCGCCCCATGATTTGACAAATTCGCCGTCGGCGGTGAATTTTTGCACCCGTTTATTGCCCGTATCGGTGACGTAGAAGTTGCCGTCTTTATCGACGGCCAAGCCGCGCGGCCCCCAGAAATTTTGTGGCTCTAGGTTGGGGTCACTTTGGGCATTAACAAATGTTCCGACTTGGCGGATAAATTCGCCTTTGGCGGTGAAAATTTGGATGCGGTGATTCCAGGTGTCGGTGACATACACTTTGCCACTTGGCCCGACGGCGATGCCCCAGGGTTCATTAAATTTGCCTGGCTCGGCACTCGGCTCAGGGGCTTTACTAGGGTCAAGGCTCTCATTGCCCCATTTGAAAAGGAACGTGCCATTTTTATCAAAGACCTCAATCCGATGGTTGCCACTGTCCGCGACATAAATGTTGCCGTCAGGGGCTATGGCTAGATTACGAGGTTTATTAAATTGCCCATCAGCCATGCCGCCACTGCCCCAACTTTGCAGGGCTTGCGTTTCGGTTCGTTTACCCTCGTAAGGGTCGGTAACTCCGCCTGCGGCTTGGGTGAGTTGTAAGGGGCCGCTATGATAATCCCAGACTTCATTGAGGACATCGTTACGAACATATAACGCAAAACGGTGGACAAAAGGCCATTCGTTTAATTTGTAATTATCGTAAGAACGGTAGAAGATAATTTTGGCGAGGCTGGCGCGGTTTTTGCTGACGGTTTCGGCGCGTATGGCGGGGTCGGGTTCGGCATCTGAGCCGCTAAAATAACTTTGGCGGAGGCTGTCTAAGGTGATAGTTTTGTAATCTTCCAGCGGCCACCAGACTAGGCGATAATCAAAACGGGTATATTTTTCGCCCAAATAGGGCTTGACTTTGCTTTCATTGACTGAGCCGACAATGACAATGGGGGCATCTAAGGCGGTGCGGTTAGGGTTTTCGCCATAGAAGGAACGGTTAGGATATTCGCGTAGATACCACTCTAGCGGCCAGGTGGAGTCGCTGTCGTAGGCAACTTTTATCATTTTATCGCCGACGGTGCGGCGGGAAATTTCCTCGATTTGGGTGAGGGCAATTTTAACATCGGGCGCGGCATGGGCGTAAACTAGGGGTTCGCTGACGTAATCATAGTTAATAAAATTGAACATCCAGGCGGTGCGAATGGTGAAAAGGGTGAGGATGATGAGGATGGTGGCAAAGGTGGTTTGCAGGCCAATTTTTAGCCCCATGTCGCGAAAGGCTTGCACGATAACCCACAGGAGGCAGACCAAAACCACTAACGCCGCTAGAAATTTGCTGGTTTGTTCTACTGATTGAATGGATTGACTTTGGAAGGGGGTGGAGGTGAGGAGGGCGACGAGGGCGGGGGTGATGAGCAGAATGGCGGCCCCTAATTTGACACTGCCTTTTTGATAGGCGGTGAGCCAATCGAAGCGGCCGAGGGCGGTTTGGATGATATGCCCCGCAAGGAAGGCGAGGGGTAAGGTTAAATGGACGGTGAGCCAGGGCATTTTTTCGCCCGCCCAGCTAAAAACGGTGAAGGTGCCAATCGCCCAATAAGCGACCATGCCGAAAAACATGCCGCCGTCAGAGGGATATAAGCCAGTGGGAAGTTCCTCCTCATGGTTGATGTGGGTGGGGATGGGCTGACGGGAAAAGAGGTAGACGAGTGAGCCGATAACGCCGACAAATAAGGGTAAAAATTCGTACAGCGGCATGAGTAGTAAATAGTAAAACCAGGGTTGTCCGCCACGTTGAACGCCATGTTGTTTCAGCCAGTAATCAATTTCGCCCCATGAACCTGTGTATAGTCCGCGAATGTTGGAAAATACGGTGGTGTCGAAAATGGCGGTAATGATGAGATAGAGTAAAAAGGCTTTGCCTAAGTCAAAACGGTGTTCGTAAAAATTACCAATAGCTTGGCTGAGGGGACGATTTTTGGTGTCGGTGGTAAATTTGATAGACAAATTGGCGATCATCATGATGAAGGTGGCAATGATAGCATCTAGGTGGAAGGTTAAAAAAGCAACACTGGTCATGGGGGCGGCTTCGTCGCCAGGGACGGCTTGGCTGATGAGAAAGGTGGCGAGGCTGCCTAAAATTAAAATGACCGTAATTAGCCCTATTTCTAAAATTTGCCGTTGGCTTTTGCGAAGGCTTTCCCATAACCAGGTGAAGACTAGGAAGTTAAAAAATATAAAGCCATAAATGTAGGACATTTCGGCGGTGGCGAGAATGAGGGCGGCACTGGCGAGGCCAATATAAAGCCATCTTACGTGACGGGTTCGCATGTAGCTAAAAACCGATAGCACCATCATCGCGCCAAAGAGTTCGATAAAAGTATCATGCCGAATATAACGGCTGTAATACATAATCCCTGGCGAAATGAGGATTAACATGGAGGTGGCGATTGCGCCGACGCGCCCTAACCAGGGGCGGAACATAAATGGTAACATGACTAAAATAATGCCTGCTATGGCGGGGGAGAGTCGGGCGGTAAAGTCATTATCGCCAAAAAGGAAATACATGAAGGCGGTGAAGTGAAAAAGCGTTGGCCCGTGCATGAGGGGGTCATGGATGTAGCCTTTGCCCGCGTAGAGATTCCAGGAGTATAGGGTGTGGAGACTTTCATCATGGCTCATCACACGTTCGCCGAGGAGGTAGATGCGGCTGAAGATGGCGAGGGCGAAAATGGCGAAATATAACACCACTTCGGCATTGAGATTAGTTAAGGCGAAGAAGGCCGTATTTAGTCGTAAGGGGCTGGACTCAACCTCGTTGGTTTTAGGCAGACCGTGACCATGACGGCGGGAAATGGGGATTTCAGTTTGGATAGTCAATGTATAAACCTCGGTGGGAATTAGGAATTAGGAATTAAAAATTAGGAGTTGGTTTTTAATTCCTAATTCTTAATTCCTAATTGCTTTTTAACCATAATACGATTTTATTGCTTTGGGGGCGGTCTTTGGCGCGGCGGTAGAGTAACCATGAAATTAAATCACGACTGCTCAATTCCTGGGGCGACCAGAGCGCGTCTAGTTCAAAACTTTGCCCTAAATAATTATCGCCCAGTTTGGTTTCATCGGGGGTGGCGGCGGTGATGATGGCGGTGGCGGTGGGGTTTTCGGCTAGGGTGGAGAGGCTGCTTACGTTAGGAAAGTGGCGTAATTGCCAACTTAAGGCGGGGTTGATTGAGCCAACCACTAGAATATCTATCAAATTATACCCTTTATTGGTTTCCACCGATTGCTGAGTAATCGTGTTCATTAAATCAACGATTTCGCTGGCGGGGGGCGCGTTGGTGAGGGGTTGATAGCCTAAATCCATGAGTGGGCCGTAGTTGAGGCGGGTGGCAGCATTGATACTCAGTAATATGGTTAAGGTGGCGACAATGAGAGCCAAGCCACGCCATACGGTCATGGCGTTACTGATGAGGCTGAACAGTAGGGCTACTGTGAGGAGCAATACAATGGCCGCGACAGGTTTTAGCCATAAATATTGGCAGGCGGTGTCTTCGGGGCTACAGGCATGAATGACCCAATCGGTGAGGCCGATGTAACCAAAGGCGGACACTATTAAGCCGACTGCCCATAAAATGCCTTCGTCACGCCAGTTGCCTTCATAACTTAAACTGTCCCATAGCCAGCCTAAGGCTGAGGCGGCGAGTAAGGTTAAGGGCATGAGGGGCAGAATTACGTTACCTTCGGGGCGGTTTCGCATAATGACATCTATTAAGAGTAAGCCAACAAACCAGCCGCCGATGGCGAGGCCGAATAGATTATTACGCACCATGGCGAAAATGAGGCCGATAAAGCCAAAAGTGAGGATGAGAGGTTCATAAAAGGCCAAAAGTATTAGAGCATTAAAACCACTGGGCATGGTTTCATCAGGGCGGAAATGATTGACCCACAGGAGGGGAAAATTGGTTAAAACGCCGAAGCCGCTGAGGTTAAGGGTGGCGGCGGTAGCGATAATGGTGAGAAATAATCCAAAAAGTAAGGCGGTGGGTTGCCAATCGGCCAGGGCAGTGGGGGGAGTTTCTGTTGGAATTAGGTCATCATCCATCAAGAGTTCGTCTTCATTATAAGACTCTAAGTTGGCTAACATTGCGGCCCATTCTAGGGTGTTATCTAAGGATTTGAAGAGCAGTTGCCAGGCAATCAAGGCGAGTAGGCCGAAAATGAGCAGGACGGAGTAGCTGCTGGGGCTGGCGGTGAGGAGGGTTACTGCGCCGATGGCGAGTAGCCATTGCCACTTGATTTGCCTATCGGCGGCCCAATTGAGTAGGGCGATGACGACCATGAGCGAGCCAACAGCTACGCCTAATTCGCCGTTGACGCTGCGGGAGAGGAAGAGGTAGGTGGGTGAAAAGGCAAAGAGTAGGCTGGCTACGAGGCAACTTTTCTCGCCTAGCTGGCGGCGGAGTAACCAGGGCAGCAGAACGAGGAGGCTGCCTAGAAAAACGTTGGCTAAACGGGCGGTACTGTCGGTATCCTCAAATAAAAAGAAGGTGAATAAATTGAGGCTGGCTAACAAAGGGCTATAGTTGGTGATGGTGGGAATTTCGCCATGATAAAGCTGAAAGGCGACTAAACTTTGGGCCGCTTCGCCGTTGGCAAGCGGGTAATAGTCTAAAATCCATAGCCTGAGCGCGATGGCCAGGGTGAAAATGAGGCTGTATAAAACGATTTCTATCGTTAGCCAGGGGAGAATGGTGGGGTTGTCCACATCTGCGTTGAGGGGTGATTCGGGAGATGACATGACATTATCAATAAGCATAAATGTGGCTTTAGTGTTAGTAGTCATCCGATGACTAACAGTCATCGGATGACTAAACTCCGTTTTACCGTCTTTGATAAATGGTTACATTGCCCTCTTGAAAGGCAATATCCATAATATATTGAAATTTATCCAACCCCGCAGGTTTATACCGTTCATGCTCTAAACCACCTACATAAACATAACTTACGCGATATTTGTCCAACAAGGCTAGGGCTTGTTGCGGGTCGGTGGTGCTAAATAGCCGTTCAATCTCAGGCTCACGGCGGGCGGGTTCATCATAATTGCCGCGCCATTGGTTTTGGTGGCCGCCCCAACCGAGGAGGGTGGGAATGCCCGTTAAGGCGGAGACGCGTCCGACATATTGATAGGAAACGTAACCTGCGCCAGGGGCTTCTAAAACCACCGCGTTGGCGGGGGCATGGTCGCGTAGCCATTGAATCGCGGTGTAATCATTGGGGTTTTGTTGGGCTATCCAGTTCATGCCGTCTAAGGTGGGCGTATTTTGGAAATAATTGGCTTTGTCGGCCACTGCCAGTGTGGGATAAATCAGCGCGCCCGCTACTAAAACGGCCATCGTTAGTTGCCACATTGTTACGAAAATGTTGCGTCGATAGTGCGCCAGGTAATAAATGGCAAAGGCGGAACTCAAGGCCATGAGTACCCAGGCTTGAAAATAAAACTTGAAGATGGTGTTCATGCGATAGCCAAAATTGTCACGGAGAAAGATAAACTCCACGCTTAAGGGTAGGGCGAGTCCCATGATAAGCAAAATTAAGACGAACTTTTCGGCGAGACTTTTCTTCGTTCCATCAATGTTGGAGGGAGAGGAGGTGGCGAGGCCAATGAGCAAGGCCATGACCCAGCCTAACATTCCGCCTAAGAGGAGGAATGTCCAGGGGGTGGTGACGCGCCGCCAGAATGCGGTAGTGACGAGGGCGTTAAAATTTGCGCCGCCAATGAGTTGTTGAACTTGCGGGTCATTGAGAATCCCTTGAATATATTGGCTACCGCGCTCGCTCAACATGACCATCCCAACCACCGCGACTAATAGGGCAATTGGCCCTAATAAAGTGAAAGGTAATGTCCAGCGTAAGGGTTTCGCCCAGCCTGAATTTTGGGCGGAAAGGGCGGTTAATAGGCCGATAATGGCGGTGAGAAATACGCCAAAAAAGGTGAAAAAATGGGGCAGGCGGGTGGGATTCCATAGGTTGGGTAAAATGCCGCCTGCTTGTGATTGAAAGGTGGCGTAAAAAGGTAAATATAGCGCAATGCTGATGACGGTCAGCATGAGCGTGCCGATGAAGCCGCGCCAGATGGCCTCTTCCCATGTATCGTAATAATGGGTTAGCCAAACCATGAAGCTGAGGCTGATAATGCCTAAATAGATGGGTAAATCCCAAGTGTTAAGGAAACCGAGACTGCCGATGGCGATAGCATAAAGTAATAAAGCGAGTCTTCCACCAACGGCGTGGCGTAATTCAAGCCAACTATTTTGGAGGAAATGGCTTATTTTGTCAATTGTGGACTGTTCCTCAGCAGGGGGGGCGGGGCTGAGGGGGATGGGGTTGGCGAGCAGGTTGAGGGCGAGGGTGGTGACGAGGAGGACGAAGGGCAAGGCGAGAACATGCGGGTGGACATCGCCGAGGAGGAAGCTAAACATGGGAAATTCGTCAATGACTTCTTGCTCTTGACCCGCTAAATTGTAATCGGTGAGGACGCGTGAGCCGCGCCACCACCACATGAAGCGGTCAGGAATCCAATTATCGCTGGGGCTAGTGGGGGCGATTTTAAGGTCGCGGATGTCTAGCCAACTCCAAAATTCGGGCGACATGATGAGGCCGCGTTTATGGACGACTTCAAACACGCCCACGAGGTTGCCCATACAGCCGACAAAGAGCGCGGCCACGAGGCCCGTAGTTATCATAGTAGTGGTTAATTTTGCGTAAGTTAAAGGGGTTTTCGGGTCAAATTGGCGTTGATGTAGGCCAACTAAATTGGCGACTACGCCACAGGCGGCGGTCAGGGTCAGGGCGAAGAGGGTGGGAATGTAGAGGTTGAAGGCGGTGGTGGAGACGATGCCTGTGAGTTGCGTGACCATGGCCATGAGGACGTAGCCGAAGTAATAATAGCTAATGCCGAAGCCTGAGAGCCAGGGGTCTTGGGGTGGGAAGTTGGTAGAGCGTAATACGCCGTTAATGAAAGTAATTTCCATCCATTTTTCGCCACCAGAGGTTTCGATATTGGGATTGTAACTTTTGAAGGCGACCCAACCGAGGAAGGCGACATGAAACAGCAATTCTATGGCAAGCATATATCGCCATTCGCGTTTGGCCCAGGTGAACATGGCGGGGCGGCGACGTTGCCAGAAAATGCCCAAGCCTAAAACGGCGGCCATCGCCATAAAAATGCCGCTGAGGTTATTTTGCAGCAGGTGAAAGCTGCCTCCTAGCCATAAAATGTAACCTGTGAAGAGTAGCCCGATGGGGCGGGCGAAGGCAAAGCCTCGGTCAGGCAGGTGGCGGAGGAGATTGAAGGCGAGGGGCCAGCCAAGCAAGCCGAAGATGAGCATGACCAGCCACCAGCTAAAAATGGGTGTTAATTCCAATGAAGGTATCCTTGAGGTCAAAATTATATCAAAGGCGTATTTTATGCGTTCTAACTTTAATGACAAAAAAGGGGGCAGCGAATGATGAAAAGATGAAGATTGCCAAAATTCTAACCTGAAATTCTAAATTTATAATGAGGAGGGGTGGGTTAGGTTAGGCTTACTGTCTTACAAGAGGCTTTTGTGGTAAAATGTGACCCAAGTTTTTCGCTGAGGTAAGGCATCAAGATTAAATAACTTGCTCATTTCAAACTGCCAGAACAGACAAGAATGTCTGTTCTACCGTTCGGTAGGTCAGACTACCGTTTGGTAGGTCAGACTACCGTTTGGTAGGTCAGACTACCGTTTGGTAGGTCAGACATTCTTGTCTGACTCTAAAGTTTTGGGACAGTTAATTAATCTTTATTCCTAAACATGTATGACTGAAATAATTGGCTCTGAGGGTAAAGTTTTGGTGGTTGATGATACCCTGGCTAATATCAAGATATTATCCCTGATGTTATCGCGACAAAATTACGAGGTATATACGGCTAGTGGTGGGGTGGAAGCCTTAAAACAGGTGGCGGAGGTGCAGCCTGATGTGATTCTGCTTGATGTGATGATGCCTGATATTGATGGCTTTCAATTATGTAAGCAGATTAAGGAAATTGACGTGGGCCGCGAAACACCTATCATTTTTATTAGTGCTAGAAGTGATATGAATGATAAATTACGGGCGTTTGAGGCGGGTGGGGCGGATTATATTACTAAACCATTTCAAATGCAGGAGGTTTTGGCACGGGTTAAAACCCATCTCCATTTTCGCCGTTTACAGGTTGAATTGCAACAGAATAATAATGAATTGGAACGGCGAGTCCAAGCACGCACCGTTGAATTATTGGCGGCCAATGAGAGCTTAAAAGCGGAAATTACGGAGCGTCACCGTATTGAGGAATCATTACGAAAAAGTGAGGAGACTTATCGCACTTTGTTTGAGGATTCGCGTGACACGATTTTTATTATGACTCCCTCTGGGCAAATTTTGGATATGAATTCGGCTGGACTTGATTTATTGGGCTATCAGCGCGGGGATTTAAGCCGTATTCAGGCGGTAGATTTGTATGTTAATCAGACGGATTATAGCCATTATCGTTACGGGTTGGAGACGCAGGGCGCAATTAAAGATTTTGAGGTGAAGTTAAAACGGCAAGATGGCACGCACATGGATTGTTTAATTACGGCGAATGTGCGCCGTGATAGCCAGGGCGAGATTATGGAGTATCAGGGAGTCATTCGGGATGTAACAGAGCGTCGGCAAATGGAACGGGAACGGCTGTTACTGTTATCGATTCAACGTGAATTGGGGATTGCTCAGGAAATTCAGGAAAGTTTGTTGCCTGCACCTGAACCTGATTGGCCTGATTTGGAGTTAATTTGTTATAACAGCCCCGCACGAGAAATGGGTGGTGATTTGTATGATTATCATGCCTTTAACCATTTGACGGGACAGCGACCCAGTTTATTTCAATCTCGTTCCAAATATGTCGTTATGGTGGGTGATGTGTCGGGCAAGGGTGTGCCTGCGGCCTTGCTCATGGCGATTAGTTTGGCCTCGTTTCGCTCTATTGTTACGGATGCGTTAGGCCCAAATGATTTTTTGCGGCGAATGGATAGAACTTTGGCCGATTATACCTATCGGAGTCATCAAAATTGTGCCATGGTTTATTTAGAAATTACCCCACCTTCTGGTAATCAAGCGGGCATTTTACGTACTGCGAACGCGGGGTGTGTTACGCCATTGGTTAAGCGGGTAGATGGTACGAGTGAATGGGTTGAAGTCGGGGGGATGCCTTTGGGCGTGGGATTGGGCGCGCAAACAGGCTATAAGGAAATTTCTTTAACCGTTGACCCAGGCGATATGATTATTTTAACGAGTGATGGCATTGTGGAAGCCAATAATGAGGCGGGGGAAATGTTCGGTTTTGAACGGCTAGAGGCGGCGGTTCAGGCGGGGCCGCAAAGTAGTGCCGAAGATATGCTAGAACATTTGATTGAGGCCATGGCCGAGTTTGTGGGCGAGACCGAGCCGCATGATGATGTGACCATTATGGTGGTGCGGATTTAACCCTCACCCCTGCCCTCTCCCACTGGGTACAGCTAGGCGTAAATAAGTGCGTAGTTTAGACCTACAAGGTCTTGAAGACCTTGCAGGTCGGTGTAACGTGAATTTCACCTGCAAGGTCTTCAAGACCTTGTAGGTGTGGGTTTTGAACTGCTTAGTTATTTACCGCCCAAGTGTACTCGCCCTTTGGGAGAGGGCAATGTATGTCGTAATAAATTGAGCCAATTATCGCCCATAATGGCCTCAATGTCATCATCACCATAGCCATAATCGGCCAGGGCCGCGCCAATTTTCACCAAATCAGCCACACTTTCCATGCCTTGCGGGGCCAGTTCTGCGCCAAAACCGCCATCAAAATCACTGCCAATACCGATGTGGGCGGTGTCGCCGATTAATTGGCAATAATAATCAATCTGAGACACCACCTGCGCGAGGGTAACAGGGCGGGCGGTATCTGTCCAGGTCACGGTGTCATCTAAAAAGGGATTTGCCAGCACCACGCCGATAACGCCTCCACGTTTTGTCAGCCGCAAAACGGTGGAGTCACTCAGATGGCGTTCAGGGGAGTTGCTCAAAGGTAACAAGGTGCGGGCATTGCTATGTGAGGCAATTATCGGGCCAGGGTAAATTTCTAGCGCGGCAGTCACTCCTTCATCGGTCATGTGGCTTAAATCAAGCACCATGTTAAGGTCAGCCATGGCCTCTAACAGTTCATAACCCAATTGAGTTAAGGGGCCTGGCGCGCCCGTTCCGCCCGCATAACGGGTTTGACTCCACGCTGGCCCAATAATGCGGACACCCTGGTCATACCACCACTGTAATTCTTGGGGATGTTGGATGCCTTCAGCCCCTTCCATTAATATAACTAGCCCTACTTGCGGGCTATCCGTCTGCCAACCCCTTAAAACCGTCTGCCAACCCCTTAAAACATCAGCTAAATGAGTTTGGTTAGTAATCAGGCGAAATTTATCAGGGTGAGTGGCGACTAACCCATGATATGTTGACAATTGTTGCTTGTATAATTTATGGGCTTCGGCTATATCGCGATAGCCATACTTAGAACTGGACATGCCGCCTAGTTTACTCGCGTACAGGGTCGCAAAAACCACGCCTACGCGCCCCTGTAGCCAATCTGACCAGCCGAGCATAGCATGTCCCCCTCGGGTGGGGTTATTGGCCTCTCGTTGCCGTATCACTAAACTACTTTCTAGGTAATCACGACCAAAAGCCAGCATATTCCAAGCAATATCTTCATGGGCATCCACAATCAGCATATTTCATTTCTCCATGGTGTGTAAGGATGAAAAATCACTCTAAGGTTTATTGTAAACTGATTAAAGTTGATTTGCTAATTTAAATTCTTCCTTTTGTAAACTGTCCTAAAATGGTAAAATCAGGTATACTTACATTAGAGTTTATACCGATTAAAAAATTGTTGGCATTTTGTAGGGGCAATGCCTTGTGCTTGCCCCCATTGCGGGCAGGGACAAGCCCTGAATGTCTATTAGATAATTTACCATTGAATTGTCCCGTTAATTTTTACTATCCTCGGAGTCGCAACGCTTGCTTTGTCTATACACAGCAAACATTGCGACTTTGCAAAACCCACGACTCATTTGGGATAACTCTAGTGAGGCTAATCACCCATGTTAAACAACAGTAAGCAAACGACGGTTTTATCTCAAGAAGCAACTTTACCCTTGCTCGTCTTTAAGGTCGGGGAACAGGCTTATGGAGTCTTTGTCAATCAAGTATTACGTATTATTGAAATGGTGACAATTACCCAAGTGAATCAAGTGGCCCAGTTCATTGCGGGCTTAATCAACTATCAAGGCCAAGCGGTGCCATTGATAGATATGTCTTTACGCTTGGGATTCACGAAGAAACCTTACGGCCTGCATACGCCGATAATCTTAGTGAGTCTGGCTGACTCGATGTCGGGGCAAGCGGTGGCTACTAAAATGTTAGGGTTGATTGTTGATGAGGTAGAACAAGTTATTTATATCTCTCCTGATAGTATTAAGCATGATACCACCAAACTCTTAACCGAAATGCAATTACTTAAAAGTAAAAGCCAAACCGCGACCATTTATGGTATTGCCCATGTGGGTCATCGGATGGTGATTCTCTTAGACATTTCTACGTTGCTCCACCCTGATGAATACCACACTTTAGAGACGCTTGAGCTTAGTGCCGCGTAAATTTTCCACCTGTAAATTTTCAGGTGACGGTAATGGAGTCCAAAGCCGTAGGCTTTGTCCCACTGCTCAAAGCCGTAGGCTTTGGACTCCGTCCCCCCGAATTATTTACAGTGGTATCTTTTTATGGCTAACATTCAAAACTTAACGCTTAATGATAGTGATTATATTCGTTTTCGGGAGTTGATTCTCGCGCGCAGTGGGTTGCATTTTCCTGAACATAAACGGGCTGATTTAGCGATTGGCCTCTCGAAAGCCTTAGTCGAGTCATCTTTGGTTTCATCTAAACCCAACTATGACCTCGGTCAATATTACAATTTAATTTCTGATACCCTTAGTCCATTAGGCCAACATGAACTAGGGCGGTTGATTAACTTATTAACCATTGGCGAAACTTATTTTTTCCGTGATGAGGCGCAATTTGATGCCCTCTATACCCATATTTTGCCTAGCTTAATTGAGCGTAAGCGGGCAGAGGCAGCGGCCATTGGCTCTAATACGCCGCCGCAACTGCGGTTATGGAGTGCGGGTTGCGCGAGTGGGGAAGAGCCTTACTCTTTGGCAATTTTGTTAAAAGAGTTAATTCCTGACCTTGAACGTTGGCGGATTCTCATTTTGGGAACGGATATTAACCATGACATTCTTAAGCGGGCGGCGGAGGCGCGTTATTCTGATTGGTCATTTCGGGAGAATCGGGCTAAATTATTCCGCGCCAAATATTTTACCACCGAAGCTAATGGTCGTTTTTATCAACTCAATGATGCCATTTGCCGCATGGTAACATTTAACTATTTGAATCTCACTGAGGCAACGTATCCCAATTATTACAATAATACGGCCAATATGGATTTGATTGTCTGTCGTAATGTTACTATTTATTTTACCCAAGAAATCACCCAACAAATTATCCACCGTTTTTATGAAGCCCTCGCGCTCAATAATTGGCTCATGGTGGGACATGCCGAATCTTCGTTATCCACCTATCGCGCTTTTCAAGCCCGAAATTTTCCTAATACGGTGCTATATCAAAAGACGGGGCAACCCACTTTTTGGCCTGAAATTTGGCATGGTTCCGCCCCAACGAATAGTAAACCCGCCTACTTAACTACGCTTGAGCCAACTAAATTCACTTTTGAACCTGCCACTCAGTTTGCCTCTCCGCCGCCGTCACCTCCTAAACCTGTGTCGGTGCAAGTGGATACCTACGAACTGGCGCGCACCTTGATAGAGACGGGGCAATCTGACCAGGCCGTGCAACAATTACAAATTAAGTTGGCGACTGAACCCAAATTTGCGCCCGCTTATGCCATGCTAGGGCGCGCTTATGCCGATTTGGGGCGTTGGAAAGAGGCCAAGCAAGCCTGTGAGCAGGCCATTAGTTTGAATAAGTTATCCACTGAGGCTTATTTGATTTTGGCTCTCATTTATCAAAATGAAAATAAATTGGATTTAGCTATTACCAATCTAAAAACGGCCACTTATCTTGACCATAAAGCTCCGTTGCCTTTCTTTAATTTAGCGATGGTGTATCAAAAAAATGGGCAAATAGAGTTAGCCAAGCGTACCTTTGAAGTCACTATCCGTTTGTTAGAGAAATGGCCGACGGATAAGCCTGTGCCTGAAACGGGCGGCAAATCAGCCGTTTATTTGTTGCAGGTTAGTCGCCAAATTTTGAATGGCTTGAAGAAATAAAGGGTAAGGTTTTTTATGTCAAAAGTAAAGCCATCTGACTTAACGGTGGGGCAACAAGTGGCCTATAAACAGGGTCATAAAAGTTCTACGGTGACGGTCTTAGAGATAAAAAATCGAATTAAGGTTAATGACCAGGGGCAAGAGCGTTGGGTCACGGTGAGTAGTTTGCATGGGTTAGATGGGGCTAAGGCTGCGCCGCCGAAAGCGGTAGTTGAGGCAAAAGTTCCTCAGCCAAAACGGGCGCGCCCCGCCGCGACGGTGACGGTTAAAGCGGCTGAACCGATTTCTATGAGGTCATTTATGCAGGTATCACCTCGTTTGGCGGTGATGGTGGGGCTGATTTTACTGATGTTTATGGTTGGCTGTTATCTTTATTTGAACCGCGCTCAGTTAGCAACCTTAACGATTACGCCAACGGTGATGCCTGTGCCGTAATGGGCAACCACAAAAGTCATTATAGCTAATTTTTATTTTATCAACCGAGTGACATGAGAGGTGATGTATGGGTCTTAGTGCGGAAATCAGGCAACAACTTATCGCTAATTTTCAGATAGAACAGCGAGAACATATTCAAAAGATTAATCAAGGGTTATTGGCGTTAGAGAAAAACCCGTCGGAAGCCGAACAAAAAGAGTGGCTGAAGGAGATTTTTCGGGAAGCTCATAGTTTAAAGGGGGCGGCGCGCGCCGTTGGCATGACAACAGCGGAAAGTATTGGCCATGCCCTGGAAAGTATTTTGTTACAGGCTAGAGATGGGCAGCGAACACTCTCGCCCGAAATTTTTGATTTAATGTATCAGTCGTTGGATGCAGTGGAATTGGTTTTACAACAGGCGGAAAGCGGTAAAACGACACCGTCGGCGAAAGTGTTGATGGTTTTGGCCGCGCTGGAAGAAGCCACCGCGAAGGATGTCGCTGCTACGGCGACATTTGTCCCGCAAATCGCCCCGACTGAAATTCCTCCTGAACCACCCCCCCCCGCCCCGTCAATAATGGAGGAAAAGCCATTAGTGCAACCTATGACTAATCATGTGGTTGATGAAACAATTCGGGTCTCGGTGAATAAAATGGATTTGCTCATGGCGGAGTTTAGCGAGTTGTTAGCCACTAAAATTCGGATTGAGCAGCGATTAACCGAGGTGCGTGATTTGCAAGGGGTGGCGACGCAGTGGCAAAAAAATTGGCATACTTTTCGTGGAGCTTACACGCACATTACGCGCCAAAATGATTTAGGTAAAGACATGCTGGCGATGCTTAATTTTATGAATCAATCTCAAGAGCAGGTGCGTCAATTAAGTGGTCAAACAAATTTGTTATACCGTCAATTTTCCAATGATACCATGCGGCTTTCCTTGGTGATTGAGGAATTACAAGAAAAAATTAAACAGATGCGGATGATGCCGTTGGCGACGATTACGACCACTTTTGAACGGATGGTGCGTGATTTGGCGCGGCAACATGGGAAGCTCATTCGCTTGACAATTGTAGGCGGGGAGACGGAACTTGATAAACGGGTGCTAGAGCAGATTAAAGACCCGATTCTCCATTTATTACGTAATGCCGTTGACCATGGCTTAGAATCGCCGAAAGAACGGCAGCAATTCGGTAAGCCGATTGAAGGGGAAATTATTTTAGCGGCCAGCCAGCAGGGGCAAAATGTCGTTATTCAAGTGAAAGATAATGGGCGCGGGCTTGATTTGGCGGCTATTCGGGCTGCGGCCAGTCGCCAGGGTTTAATTACCATGAGTGAGTCGGAGCGACTCACGCCGCATGAGACGGCCATGTTAATTTTTAATTCTGGTCTGACTACCAGCCCGATTATTACAGATATTTCAGGGCGGGGGGTGGGCATGGATGTGGTACGGCAGAATGTGGCCGAGCTACAAGGAACAATTAATGTAGATTTCATCCTTACCCAGGGGACAACCATTACGCTAACCTTACCCTTAACCTTAGCCAGTTCGCGCGGCTTGTTGGTGCAAGTGGCCGAGGAGATGTATGCTTTGCCCTTCACCAATGTGGAGCGCATGTTAGAGGTGACGCGTGAAGAGATTGGGCAAGTGGAAGGGCAAGAGGTTATCACCTATCAAGGGCAAGCCGTGGCTTTAGTCTGGCTCGTTGATTTGTTGGAATTGCCAACGATGGCGCATGCCCATGATAAGTTATTAGTTGTTATTGTGAATCTGGCAGAAAAACGGCTAGGGCTGGTGGTGGATAGTTTGATGGGTGAGCAAGAAATTGTCATGAAGAGCTTAGGCCGACAATTAACCAAAGTGAGTGGGATTGCTGGGGCGACGGTGTTGGGGTCAGGCAAAGTGGTGTTGGTGTTACATGCTGCCGATTTGATTAAGTTGGCAACTCATGTCAAAATACGGGACCGATTGGCGGTTAATGCGGCCAGGTCAACACCTCAGGGTGTACAGAGTAAACTTATTTTGGTGGTTGATGATTCGATTACCACGCGCACCTTAGAGAAAAATATTCTCGAATCGGCGGGTTATCTGGTTAAATTAGCGACCAATGGCGAAGAGGCCATGTCGCGGTTATTGGCTGATAATTTGCCTCACTTAATCGTAACAGATGTTAATATGCCCCATTTAGATGGCTTTGAATTAACGCAACGGGTAAAACAAAACCCGCGTTATAACCATATTCCCATCATTTTAGTCACTTCGCTGGATTCGCCAGCGGATAAAGCGCGCGGGATTGAAGTGGGGGCGGATGCTTACATTGTGAAAAGTCATTTTGACCAAACAGGATTACTAGATACAATTCAACAGTTGATATAGAGCGTTCAGTCTGTCAGCTAGTCAGCAATCAGCGTTTAACTAGTAACATTCCGCTTTTAGCTGACAAGCTGAATGCTGACAGACTGACCAGCTGAACGCTAACAAATATGCAAAAAACTATCCGAGTTTTAATCGTTGATGATTCCCCCGCGTTTAGAGAATTATTGGCCTCAATTTTACAAAGTTCAGCTGACATGAGAGTGGTGGGCATGGCTAGAGATGGCCGAGAAGCCGTGGAAATGGCTGCTAGTTTGAAACCTGATGTTATTACAATGGACATCCACATGCCGCACATGGACGGTTTTGAAGCGACCCGCTTCATTATGAACCAAAATCCTTGCCCCATTGTGATGATTAGTGCCAGTATTGATAAAAGCCAACGGGATTTAACCTTTGAAGCGTTACAAGTGGGAGCGTTATCTATCATTGATAAACCAACGCTTTTTGCTCCTGCCGATGTCTTAGATTGGGTCGTGTCACAAATACGGCTCATGGCGGAGGTGAAGGTGATACGGCGGTGGTCAACGGGAACACCAACTCTATCACCGCCTCAAGTTCCAACAGCCCGCCTTGCCCCATCACAAGTAAAATTACAGGTGGTGGCTATCGCCGCCTCAACGGGGGGGCCAGGGCTATTAGCTAAAATTCTCGCTGAATTGCCCGCTAATTTCCCTTTGCCTATTTTAATTGTGCAGCATATTACGCCTGGTTTTGGCCTGGGGTTGGCGGAATGGCTGAACCAAAAAACTGCTTTACAAGTCAAAATTGCTCAGGTTAATGATAGACCTACAATGGGCCAAGTTTTAATCGCGCCTGATGACCACCACATGACCATTACGCCGTTAGGTATGGTGGCTGTTAATCAAGAGCTACCGATGCATGGGGTACGTCCCGCAGCCGATTATCTGTTCAAATCGGTGGCGGAGGTGTATGGGCGTAAAGCCATTGGGGTCATCTTAACGGGCATGGGGCGTGATGGGGCGGACGGTTTATTAGCTATGCACCAAAGCGGGGCGAGAACCATTGCCCAAGACCAAGCCACAAGTGTTGTTTTTGGGATGCCTGCCGTAGCGATAGAGCTAGGCGCGGCGGAGCAAGTTTTGCCTGGTGATGCGGTGGCGCAGGCCATTAAGCAATTGTGTGGTGTATAAAGGACTCTCTTGCAAAAAGGAGTGCAAACCTTTAGGTTTGTTCGTCTGTGGTGTGGCAAACCTTTAGGTTTGCACTCCAAAACACCACTGTGCGCGTCTGGTTGGGTCATGATATTATGAATAATTTAACAACAGTATTTATTGACAGTGAATCTGATGTCGTGATTGCTCGCATGGAAGCCCGTCAAGTGGCTAAAAAAATGGGCTTTGGCACGGTAGACCAGGCCCGCATTTCTTTGGCGACCTCTGAATTATCTCGCTTAATTTATGAAACCCCTAGCCAAGTCGGTGAAATTGCTATTTCTGATGTATCGCAAAGTAAGCCTTATGGCATCCAAGTGAGCTGTTGTATTGATGTCGTGGCGCACTTAGCCCCTGATGATCCTGAACGGCCTGGAGTCATGTTAAGTGAACAAATGAAGTTTCAGCGTACTTTAATGGGCATGGCGCGTTTAATGGATGAATGTTTGTTAGATGTTCATGAAAATGGAAAAACAGGTGTGACTTTGATTAAGTGGGTTTAATTATTGAATTATTACAATAGATAAAAATAATTTTTAGTCTAGTCATCAGATAATTATCAGTTATCTGATGACTAAATTAAAATTAATTGCTACCACTCAGAAAGAGGTAAATCGTATGCCAATCAACCAAAATGGAAGTAGACTTAAAATTTTAATGGTGGAAGATTCAACCAGCCAAGCGACACGCTTCAAAACGTTGTTAGAGGACGCGGGGTGTGACGTTTTTTGGGCAGATACAGGTGAAAGTGGGTTGGCGATTGCTGAATTAGAGCCATTTGATTTATTTTTGTTAGATGTGGAATTGCCGGGGATTAATGGCTTTGAGGTGTGTAAGCAATTGAAAGCCAACCCTGTTTTAATGGATAAACCTGTTCTTATGCTGACCACCCGTGACCGCGCCGATGATGTGTTACAGGGGTTAGATTTAGGGGCAGTGGATTACATCCCGAAAGATAGCTTTGCCGAAGTCGTCCTCATTGAAACTATTAAGCATATTACGCTGAATTGGCGCGATTAGGTTAGAGTAGCCTAACGCTAGCCTTTATAAGGTTCAAAACCTTATAAAGGCTTAATCTTATTAATATAAAGAGGCCACCAGGTCATTTTGACCTGATGGCCTCTTTATATTAGAGTTTATACCGATTAAAAAATCGTTGACATTTTGTAGGGGGCAATGCCTTGTGCTTGCCCCCATTGTGGGCAGGGACAAGCCCTGCCCCTACAAAATCATTAAATCGGTATAATGTTTATTGTTTCTGGAGTCCAAATCTTTAGATTTGACCGCCAAATTTAAAGATTTGGACTCCGAGTCATGGTCTTGCGCCAAACTTAATCCCAGGCGGTTCGCAATTGGGTGGTCAATTCTAAGCCTGCCTTGACCAGCAAACCAATCTCCGCGCCAGAACTAAGGAGGCGCATGCCCTGTTTGGCCCAATACGCGGCTAGATTAACATCATTCATGTGCAGCGCGGGGCAAAGGTGATGTTGTTGGCAACTTTGAATAACTGTGTGCATGGCCTGTTGCATGATGGCACTATTCAGTTCACCAGGCGTGCCGAGGGCAATGGATAAATCATTCGGGCCAATGAGTAGCGCGTCTACCTGGGGGACGGCGGCGATTTCTTGGATATTTTCAATGGCCTCGCGGGTCTCAATTTGCACAATCAGCATGGTTTCTTGGTTCGCACTGCTCATGGCCGCGATGACGTTGCCCGACTTGAAATTCGTATAGCCACGACTGAGGGCATTGCCACGACTACCAATGGGCGGGAATTTCATCATCTGCACCACTTGGCGGACTTGCTCGGCCTCGGTGACGCGGGGAATCATTAACCCCTGCGCGCCGACATCTAGGGTTTGGGCAATGTAAGAATAGGTTATATCTGGCACGCGCACAATGGGCGTGAGGCCAACATACATGGCGGCGCGGCTCAGGTCGGCGATAGTTTCAATGGTGAAGCCACCATGTTCATTATCAATGATGACGAAATTAAAGCCCGCGTTGGCTAACAATTGCATAATAACGGGCTGACGAATTTCCGCCACCATTGTGCCGATGGCAGTTTGATTGTGCTGTAAGGTTTGCTTAAGACGGTTAGGGTTTATCATGGAACGCGAAAAAAGAACGCGAAGGGCGCGAAATGGGAACGCGAAAGACGCGAATTAAACGCGAAAAGCGCGAATTAAGCTATTTCGCGCTTTTCGCGCCTTTTTCATTTTCTTCGCGTTCCTTCTTCGCGCCCTTCGCGTTCATACTTTAGGTAAACGTAATGCTAGACCGACGGGCATGCGACTGGGGTCGGGGAGTTGGTCTTGGTTGGCTTCGAGGAGCAATTGCCACAGTTGCGGATTGCCATAAACAATTTGGGCAATTTTCGCCAACGAGTCGCCAGGTTGCACCACGTAATGTCCGTTGTGTCCGTTACTGGAAAGAGCTAAAACGGGTATTTCCAAAAAGCGTTGGCCGCGCTGGGCGAGTTCATTAAGCATGGTTTCGGTACTTTCAGGGCTTTCGCTGATAACCCGTTCTACAATGCTCGTGCCGACGGCGCGTATTTCTTCTAATACTTCATCGGAAATTTGGTCAGGTGGGGCAATGACCGTAACATAAGCCCAGCGTCCCGCGACTTCGGCGGGGGCAAAGGAGATGTCAGGGGCAAAGCGGCGGATGTAATTTTGGGCTGCATTAAGATAACTATCAGAATCTACCAAGACGACCACATGTTCGCCTAGTTTGGGTTCAATATGGGGCGCGCCGTCAACCTCGGCGGGTGTGGGGAGGAGTCCCATTTTGATGAGATATTGCGCGCCAGGGCGTACCTCTAACACGACGGTTTCGCCAGGGGCGTGTTCCTGGTGGCGGGTGCGTGAGGTGGGGCTGTAGACACGATAAACCTCGGTTGGGTGTGCTTGATTCCAGGCGGGAACAAGTCGCCAGGGGTCAAAGGTGAGCCGCCCCGCGCCATGTGCTTCAATTACGATTTGTTGCAAATCTCGTTGAATAAAGCAATGAGCGGCAGGGCCATGGGCTTGCCAACTCATGGCGTTATCTTGATACACATGGCCGCCGACGGTCACTTGTTGCGGCAGGTCAAAGCGATAGGCCAACCCGTTACGGCTTTCATGTCCCGCCGCGAAAAAGTGGGGTTGTTGCTCGCTGAGGGGCGGCCAATTTGTGGCAAAATGTTGCACGAGATTGCTAATGGGTTTGGGTTCATCACCCATGCGAAAGACTCCGAAATGGGCGGCGGTGGAGTCGGCAGCTTCTTGCCAATCATTCAAGGCCCATTTGTAGCCGCCACTGAAATTATGGGCGCGCAGGAAGGAGAACATGGCCGCTTCATAGAGGGCAGTTTGTTCATAATCCGTCACATCATGGGCGGAGGGTTGATTGCTCCAGCCAAATTCCGAGAGCAAAATGGCATGGTCAGGGTGGGCGCGGCGCAGACTTTGCAGGTGGCTGACGATGGTATTAAAGCCATTGAGCGAAAGAGGGGTGTAATGTTGATAGCTTTGAAAATCTAACGCATTGTTGCTAGGCAGCAAGGCCAAATGGAGTTGATTCCAACTGACGGTGGCGAGATGTTGACAGCCGCCCGCCCGAATGGGGTCTAGGCGGGCTTTTAGCCACGTTTCGAGGGTGCTTTCTAACACGCCAATGAGGGGATGCCACATGGCTGCTTCATTAGATAAGAGAAAGTCAAAGGCCGTGCCGCGTCCTTGCGCTTCAAAGGCTTTGAGGGCAATTTCATATTCACGAAAAAGATGTAAGGCGTTGGCATAATAAAAGGCCAAATCTGCCGTCAGATGACTGGGCAGATGACCTTTTTGTTGCAAATCGGCCACTTGCTCACGGCTGACTCGCGGGCCGTAATGGTCAATCAATTGGGTGGTTTGTACGGTGGCGGTGTAGCCTGTGGGATATTGCGCGGCTGCCAAGTGATAAAAAGTGGGCGCGTTTTCCAAGTCATAGCCGAGAATGGTGGGGTTATCTTTGTAATGCGTGGTAAGTTTAGCGGCAAACTCGGCCACTTGTGCCAATTCTAGGGCATGGCTGCTGTTCAGGGTGGGCATAACCCATAATTTTTGCGCTTGAGCCAGTGATAGAACTTTGTCTAATTTTTTGAAATTATTACGACTAATTTCTTGGGCGAGGGTTTCATCTATCATCAACCGAATGGTGTTAAAACCACTCTGCTTGGCTTTGCGTAAATCCCGTTCAATCAGTTCGGCCTCGAACCAATCTGAACCCCACATCTTCCAGGCGCGGTCAAAATAGCCATGATAATTGACCCCTAGCATAAACATGGGGTCGCCTGATGCAATTGTTAAATATCGTTTGTTCTCTGCTAAGTGAACCAAGTCCATAACGATAGACCTCCAAATCAAATTAATAGTGGGGTTGATAATATCCCCAGATTTTAAAGTAGTTGACATAAGTATAAGCCCAATTAAATTTTCTGTAAAGCAGACAGGGTTTATAGTTGGCTAGTGATTGTTGCAAAGCGTTTAAGGCTGTGCTAAACTTAGAGGAATAAGCCTTTGGGGGCAATTTTTTAATTACTGAAGTTGCAATATATCACAATGGAGATGATGTTATGAATTATTATAATTCTTTGCTTGTACTATTCTTGGGCTTTGGTCTAATGGAAATTGTTTCAGCGGTGATAGCAGTTGTTGTTTTAATTGTGGTTGCAGCAATTTTTCTGTTTTTTTCAAGTCGTAAAACGACCGTTCCTATCAAATCGGCGCAGGCAGAGGTGACTCTCAAAACCGTGTCCTCTCAGCAAACTCCTGAAGTGTTTGCTCCACTCTTAGAAGTTCCTTCCTCTCAAGTAGCCATGGAGATTACTCAAATGTCCCCAAACAATATGCGTGATTCTGAATTAGCTAAAACATCACCCAATTCAATAAACATAAAGAAAATGATAACAGCCCAAGAAAGAGTTGAAACAGCCCAAGAAACCGCCTCTTTGCGGTTGCCCCACATGAATTGGCAGGCCGTGGGGTTAAGTGATGTTGGTTTGAAACGTGAATTAAATGAAGATTACTGGGATAAAGCCGAGCTTTTGTTGCCGACTGAGCAACCCTGTGGCGTTTATATCCTATCCGATGGCATGGGCGGGCATGAAGGCGGCGAAATTGCCAGCCGAGTAACGGTGGAGGCCATTAAAACACAATTTATGACGCAGCCACCTCAAACCTTGACGGAATTTGAGACTTGGTTAAATCAAGTTGCGGCTCATGCCAATGAAATGGTGATTGCTCAACAGGGTAATCAAGGTCGGGCGGATAGGATGGGCGCGACGTTGGTGGCCGCGTTGGTGGCGAATAATAAAGCTACAATTGTTAATGTGGGGGATAGTCGGGCTTATTTGCTTAATTCCACGATTAAAAAGTTGACCCGTGACCATTCGTTAGTGGAACGTTTGGTGGAGTTAGGTCAAATTACGGAAGATGAAGCCCGTCATCATCCGCAAAAAAATGTCATTTATAGCACCATGGGTGATAAGGATAAAATCCAAATTGATGTTTACCATTGCCCCTTGCAGCCTGGTGACCGTTTATTACTTTGTTCTGACGGTTTAAGTGGCATGGTGGAGGATGAAGATTTGCTTAAGCTGAGTTTGAGTCATCCTGAGGCGGCTATGGCTTGTCAGGTGATGATTAACGCGGCTAATGAGGCGGGTGGTAAGGATAATATTACAGCCGTTATTGTGCAAATGGATGAATAGGCGATGGGGCGTAAAAAGGTAACCCATGAAGACCAGTATGACTCGCCCTGGAAAGAGGCCATTGAGGAATATTTCCCTGAATGTTTAGCCTTTTTCTTTGCGGATATTCAGGCGGATATTGATTGGTCGCGCGGCTATCAGTTTTTGGATAAGGAGTTGGAGAAAATTGTCCGTCAGGCTTTGGTTACGGAGCAACGGGTGGATAAACTGATTGAGGTTTATCGTAAATCGGGCGATACCGCGTGGGTGTTGATTCATTTGGATATTCAGAGTCAGCATGAAAAAGAATTTGCTAAACGAATGTATCGCTATAATTACCGTCTCTTTGACCGCTATGACCGTCAAATTGTAACATTGGTTATTTTTGGTGATGAAAGTACCAAATGGCGACCTAATCGTTATGAGCGTGACTTGTGGGGCTGTGAAGTCAAGTTCAAATTTCCGACGGTCAAATTGATTGATTATAATATCAGTGAGTTGGAACAACATGACAACCCTTTTGCGGTGGTGGTGTTGGCTCATTTATACACCAAGGCCACCAAAAATAAGCCTAATGAACGCTATGAGGCGAAGTGGCGGTTAATCCGCATGTTATATGAACGGAATTATACCCGTGAGAAAATTTTATCATTGTTGCGTTATATTGATTGGTTATTGGCATTACCACCCATGTTAGAGCAAAAGTTAGATGATACTGTTTTTGAGTATGAGGAGGCACAAAAAATGGCGTATGTTACTTCATTTGAACGTCGCGCCACCCATGTTAGAGCAAAAGTTAGATGATACTGTTTTTGAGTATGAGGAGGCACAAAAAATGGCGTATGTTACTTCATTTGAACGTCGCGCTGAGGCTCGCGGTGAAGCACGGGCGCGCTTAAAAGTTGAACATGAATATGAACAAAAGTTGATGGTAATGCAGAAACAACTTCAGCAAGAACTCTATCAAAAGGTTCAGGAAGAAGTTCAGCAAAAGATTCAGCAGGAACTTCAGCAACGAATCTTGATTGCGAAAGAGACCGTTATGGAGAACCTGGAGTTTCGATTTGGAGAAATCCCTTTGAATATCGTAACCTTGATTAATCAGATAGATGACCTGGAGGTGCTAAAGGCAGTGCGCCGACAGACCTTTGGGGGCCGACAGACCTTTGGGGTAGAATCATTAGAAAAGTTTCAGCAATTACTCCATGAGGTTTGGGTGAATAAGAAGCCTATATTACCTGAGAGCCATGATTCAATGACTTCATTAGCGGTTTGATTTTTTGGTCATCTGATAACTAAAAGTTATCAGATGACTACATGGTAGGAAACTTCATGATGCAAGCAGACAACGTGGTGCGCTCAACTTGCCCTTATTGCGGGGTGGGTTGTCAAATATTACTAAATATCAAAGCCGACCGTATTTTTCGGATAGATGCCCCTTTTGATGCCGCGCCTAACTTTGGGCGTTTGTGTGTCAAGGGGCGTTTTGGTACTGATTATGTCCACCATGCTGACCGTTTGACGGTGCCGTTGATTCGGCGGGTGGCGCAGGTGGCGGGGCAGCGGACGGCAGCCACTGACCGCGCCGAGTGGCGTGAGGCTACTTGGGATGAGGCATTAGATTTAGTGGTGACGCGTTTGCTGGCGTTGCGCTGGCAATATGGGGCGGATTGTATTACTAATAATGTCTGCGCGAAGGCCACCAATGAAGATAACTATTTATTGCAAAAATATATCCGCGCCGTGATTGGCACGAATAATGTTGACCATTGTACCCGTTTGTGCCATGCGGGGAGTGTCGCGGCGTTACAATTGGCGGTGGGGTCGAGTGCCATGAGTAATACCATTGCCGAGATGAAAGATTTGGAATGTTTCATTATTACGGGGTCGAATACGGCGGATAATCACCCTGTGATGGCGACTTTTATGAAGCAGGCGATTGCAAAAGGGGCGAAGTTGATTGTGGCTGACCCGCGCCAAACGGAAATGTGTCAATTTGCGACGCTGTGGCTACGGCAACAGCCTGGCACTGACCCCGCGTTGTTTAATGCCATGGCGCATGTGATTGTGAAGGAAGAACTTTATAACAAAGAATTTATTGCCCAACGAACGGAGGGCTTTTCGGCATATATTGAAAGTTTAGAGCATAAAACGCCTGAATGGGCGGAAACAATTACAGGTGTGGCTGCGGAGGACATTCGTAAGGCGGCGCGCATGT